>NZ_JBHINS010000039.1:0-76925 GCF_042195095.1 Bartonella sp. CL435QHHD | reverse complement strand
CATGATTTGCTTTTTATGGTCTATTCATGCATGGCAATCTTATATAAAAAATGGTCAAATGAATCATGCATAAAAGTGTGGGTTCTTAAGTGGATTCATATAAAATAATTGCACACAACATATTGACTTTATTGCGTTTTTTGATATTATATCGAATATGCCTTTAGATAGATACAGATAAGACAGACAGTCTATCACGTGTTCTTGTTCTTCGAACCACCTTTTAAAAACCATCCTTTGAATCGCACTTAGAGCACTTTCATCTGGTACAAAGATTATATATAAAAGGCAATTTAATAAATAAAATAAAAACAATTAGTTATTAAATAGAACAAAGATAAACCGCGCTATCAGATGATATTGTAGAGAGTTCTAAGGGAAGAAAAAATTGGTGCACAAACGTGCACGCCGCCCGCATCGCTCTATGTGAATTTTCTTTATTTTCTCATTACTTAGATAGTAAAAACTCTCTTTAAATTTACTGTTTGCAACTCTATAACGATATTATAAATATGATAACTGTAATAATATGAAAGACGAATTAATCCTTCTTTGTTAACAAATATTTCAACCACACCTCGTGAACTAAAAATTTTTCATTCTTAACAATTAAGAATCTGAGTAACTCTTCCTTACCTCCTCATTCTCACTCAAAGTCAAAGCTCCCTTTTTTCACCATAAAATAGTATTTGCAATGCATAAAATTAAAAAATAAAGGCCCTATCAAAGAAATAGGACCTCTTAAATTTAAGCTCCTTTATCCTACAAAACTAGAATTTGTAAGCTATTCCTGCGCGAAAATCATTCGTCTTATACTTAACTTCAATCTCGTCTTTAAATTTCTTTTTACCAAAATCTGAGTAACGATATTCCGCACGCACAACAAAATGGTCTGTCATTGCAAAATCAACACCACCACCGAGAGTATAACCCATCATCGTTTTTGTTACATCCGATGTCCTATTAAATGGCTCACTTCCCGTAATTACTGTCGACAAAATATCTTGAAACTGTCCATAAGCAACACCACCAGCAATATAAGGCATCACACGCCCTGCAGAAAACCCAACACGCACCCGTGTAGCACCTGTCCATTTTTGTTTTAACGTATGATTAAAAGTTAAACTGTCTTTCTCTTCTTTAGCCTCTGCAGCAGAGCGAGAAAAGCCTCTACCCTGTCTCCTGACAAGTTTTGCCCTTTTTCGACTTTTTTTTTCTGCACTTGCATCAGTATCACTACCCGATTCTTTAGTACCCAATCCTTCAGTGTCCTTTCCATCAGTATCAGGAGCACCAGCACTCGATTCATCAGCCTGAAATTTTGTTTTTGTATCCTTTTTTTCCGTTAAAACGATATCCGTATCAACCCCCATAATAAAATTATTACCGAGATCAAAATTAACACCCGCATAAAAACCACCTATAAACCCAGAAAGATCGGGCAGATACTGTTTCTCGATGGGGATCCATGGTTTACTTTTACTCTCCTCATCAGGATGGAGAGGAATATCAACATGAGGCGTTATTGCAGAAATTTTACTTGAAAAGCCCCCAACTTGCCCCCCAAAATAAAAACCTGCCCAAGAAAAAGGTGAAGAAGCAACAACTTCTGAGGCAACATGTATCGGCTCTTCGTGAGTCACCACATCTGCAGCCTGTACTATAGAAGGTGAAATTAACGAAAAAACAGATGCTGTTATAAATTTTGTATTCATAAAATTATACCCCATTGCTAAATTTAAATATAATCAAAAATCACATTTAGAAAAACAAAGTTTTATAAAATCTTATGCCGCAAAATCGCATGTACTCCTTTATAGTTACATTTAAATCTATCACTATACTAATATATCATTACATCAAAATTTAATATTATCAAATAAATTTTAAAATATTATAATAATCAATACTTCATATAATAAATATTTAATAAAAAAACCTATTATATTTTTAAAAGGAAAAAATATAAAACATTTTGTACCAATAATACTGCAAAAAAATCACAAAATAGTACATTTTATGCATTTTTTATGAGAAAAAATTCTAAAAATGATGTAATAATTTTTAGAAAATTGATATCCATTAAAAATATTATAAATACCTCAATAATCTTACATCAAAAATGCATAACTGTAGATTCTACATAGTATAAAAAATCACACCTATTTTATACTAAAATCATACCTTTTTTCTACCATTTTCTAAAGGATGAGATTATTAATTACGCACAATATCATTATCCTTCTAAATCTTGTCCCCAAACAAAAATTCTCAATTATTTTATTTAAAAATTGCTCTTCCCCTATTGATTTCTATATTATCATCTGCCTTTATTGCAAAACGGTCTTTATTAGGAAAAGTTATAAAACATCCCTTCATACAAATTGTAATTGTTTGATGAGTATTTAAAGAAATTTTTGAAGGTATACTTCCTTCAACAACAATGAGAGATTGTATCTTTAAATCAGTATTCTTCACTGTTGCAGCAAAAGCTGTTATGGTAAAAATACTTAACAGAATAACTGTAATCAAAACATAAGTATATTTCAGCATTCTAAGATTCCTTCCTCAGCAAAACGCTTATATAGGCTAAATCGAAGAGCGTTGGTTATATGAGAAGGTGAAATAATATTAGGCACATAAATAGCTAAATTAAAGGAAAAACTCTTACGATCAAATGCCGTAAAACTCACCTGTGGGATAGGATTTTTTAAAACGCCTTCTGTCGAAGAAGCAATCTCTAACAAAATTTCAACAACATGCTCTGGAGTAACCTTAGATGATACAATAACTGGTATATCAATTCGTCCTACTTTATTGCGTCGTGTCCAATTACTAACATTATTATTAATAAGGCTTGAATTGGGAATAATAATCGTCTTACGCTGAATAGTCTCAAGTTCCGTTGCACGCACACTAATACGCTTAACAATACCAGCTACTGATCCAGATTCTATATAGTCTCCTATTTTAAATGGTCTTCCAACTAAAATAATAAGTCCAGAGACAAAGTTTTGGACAATATTCTGTAAACCAAAACCTATACCCAGTGAAAGTCCTCCAGCAATAAGAGCGAAATTTCTAAGATCCAAACCTGCCATTGATAATCCCGTCAAAGCAGATACAACAATGCCTCCATAACTTATCACTGTTTTGATAGAATTACGTATACCAGAATCGAACTCTCCATGAACCAACACCACACTATCTAACCAACCAATAAATCGGCGAATAAGAAACCAGCAAACACAAAAAGAAATCATTCCTGTTACAAGAGAAATCAAAGAAAGAGTAATATTTCCAATCTGAAAACCGGTCACCGATTGCCACAAAACTGCTTTTAAATCAGAATAGGAAAATCCAAACTGTACAGCAATTGGTATTGCACAAAATATAACAACAAATAAATTGAGAAAAACGCTCACAAAAACTCCCAATTGATTCATCGTTTTTTCTTCTAAATGAAACCTCTGCATCAAAAGGTGACCAACCGTTGTTTTCATAAATTGGTCTTTAGTTCCAAGTGCTTGAGCGCTTTGTATTCCTAAATACATGAGAACTAAAAATGCTCCATCAATCATAATTTGCTGCATAATAAAACGCGCAAGACCAACATAACCTAAAAAATTCAACACAAAGAGCAGTAATCCCAAGCCAATAAGAGGAATGCGTATGTAAAATGGACAAAAGTATGGCTCTTTTTTTTCTCCTTGAAAACGCCTACGTCTAAACCGCAAAGGTACAAATGATATTATAAACAGCAATATTGCTACAAGAAAAACAGCAATAAAACTTTTAGCAATTGTCAAAGATAGAGGCGCTGAAATGATTTCATAAATACTATCAAGAACAGCGTCAAATGCCAAAACACCCCCTAAAGAAGTGAGTAAAATCACTAATTGATAAGCAGATGATGGTGCAATACTGAGAAGACGCACATGGGGCATATTCAATGATAAAAGAACAATCGCTAAGCGATTGATTAAAAATACTAAAATAATTTGACAACCTATCATATCAAAAACTGTTGTAAGCTTACCTAGATCTAAGTTAAAACTACGAAACAAAAACAACACAAGATAAACGCAAAGAATACATACAAGTGAAGGTAAGAGAACTGAAATAAAGGCAATCAATAAGCGTTGTAAATAAGATATTTCCTCATTAGACTTCGTAAAGTGGCAATACACATGAACAAGAACTTTTTGAGAAAAATACGAAAGACCCAAAGTAATAAAAAGTGGAATTAAAAAGCAAAGAAATAGTTGTAAAAACTTGAAATAAAATATAAAATTCCACCAAGAATCTAACAACAAAAGAAAATCTGATGAAGCCTCTTTTGTTTTTTGGGCGAGATTTTTAACCATCGGAATCGAAAACTCAAGCCTATACGTAAGCGTGCGTTTAAAAAGCTCCCGAGATTGAGAAATAGAAAGTTCAGCTATTCTATTTGCTGCTAAGAAAATTGCTTCAAAACGAAGCATGATACTGTTAATTTTAGCTTTTTGCTCTATCAAGTAAGAATATTCCTTCACTGAGCTTTTCAGTTTTTTCACGTCACGATGGAGCTCCGTTAATTGATCAAGAAGTGTATTAATCTCATTAAGAGGAGGACGCAAAACAAATGCTGCCTCAATAGCACGTTCACTGATATCTTGTGCACGTAACCGCAATTCTTCTAAAGCACGCTCATCTTCTGGCTTTCTGTCAAAATCTCTTTTTAAAGTTTCAGTATTTTCTTCAAGAGTCTCAATAATCAACAGTTGTTGTTGAATAATTTCATCAACTGAATAAGAAGCTATCGTTTGTTCGACAATTGTACTTTTTGCCCCCCGATTCCCCCATGCACCAGAATTAAATACAAAGATAATCCCCAAAAGAAGGAAAAGTATGTGGATGTTTTTTCTACAAAATGAATACATATCTACCTTACAAGCACAAAAAGGATTTTATTCCTCTCTTTTAAATATGGTATAAAGCAGCTATTTTCAACTTTTATAGAATAATCTTATAAAAGCTTTCCCTTATCCTATAATACTGATAATAAGATAAAAGAATGATAAATAATATGAACTCAATAAGATTAACGAAGGCACTCTAGCATGTTTTTTTTGCACCTTTATTGCAAAAAAGAAGATTTTCTTCCTTTGACAACCTGGATTTTTCTATCCAGTTTAGGTGTATTCTTGACGAGTACCTTAGGAACGCGTGCTTACTTAATCAAACAATCACACACCAATAATATCATTAAAACGAATAGATTTGATTTACAAAATAAGTGTGATCAGTTGAATGCTACCACAACTGAAAACAAAAAACTTGTAACACCCCATGCAGAATCTATTTTTATGAGAACCGTTCAAAGAATCCTAACATTGGATTTCTTTTTAATAAAGGTTCCAGCTGTTGACACACGATTTTGTAACGTTAAAACGCAATATTTCTCAAATAAACGCGCTCCTCCCAATGAACATACTTAATTCTCTTCCTTGAATTATAAAAACGATCATCTTATTTTACTTGTGCTTTTAACTTTGAATAACTGTTAGATTGCCTATTAGCGGAATATATCATGCGTACACCTGGTTGGTTAACTACCCTTTATTGTTTTATTCTTTTAAGCAGCATTTATGTTGCTTTACCCAATTTATTTTCACACGAACAAGTTAAAAACTCGAAATTCTTACCCGACACCCGTGTAGCACTTGGTCTTGACCTTCAAGGAGGCTCTTCTCTCCTGCTCGAGGTTGATAGCAAAACGTTAAAACGCGATCAGTTACATATAGTTTTAAGCAATGTGCGCAATGTATTGCGTGAAAAACAAATCCGCACCTCAAGTGTGCGTATCGTTGAAGATAGCGTTATTGCCCTTATTTCTGACCCATCGCAAACTGAAAAAGCACTCTCTGCTTTGAAAACATTAATAACCCCCATACACAGTAGCTTTGGCACAACAGAACATAACATCACGATCAGTGCTCAAAATGAAACTCTCCGCGTCACATTAACGGAAGCTGGTATAAAAGACCGTGTAAGCAATGCTATTGAACAAAGCTTAGAAATCATCCGTCGTCGTATAGATCAAGTTGGTGTTTCAGAACCAGCCATCCAAAAGGTTGGAAATGATCGTATTATGGTCCAATTGCCTGGCCTACAAGATCCAAAACAACTGCGTGATCTTTTAGGAACAACCGCTAAGATGAGTTTTCATCTTGTTCCTTCTAATGTGGATCCCAATAATCCCCCTATAGGTGTTTCTATTCTCCCTGGATACACTGATGCAACACAACATTATGCAATTTATGATCAAATTGCTTTAGATGGAAATGTCCTGAAAGATGCCCGTGCAGGTTTTGACCCCCAAATACCAGGACGTTCCATTATTTCATTTACTCTAGATTCCGCTGGCGCAAAAATATTTGCCGATATAACACGACAAAATATTAACCGTCCTTTTGCCATTGTTCTGGATAATAAGGTTTTAACCGCTCCGACCATCAATAGTGTCATTCCCAATGGACAAGGTCAAATTACAGGAAACTTTGACCCCAAAGAAGCCTCAACTCTGGCTGCTCTGCTTCGTGCTGGTTCCCTCCCCGCACCACTCACGGTCATTGAAGAGAGAACCGTAGGCCCAAATCTTGGTGCTGATGCCATCCAAATGGGACTTTACACCGGCATAATTGGCTTTATTCTTGTTGCAATTTTTATTTTTCTTCTCTACCGTATTTGGGGATTAATTGCCAATATAGCACTAGCTCTGCACACGATTTTAACATTTGCTGCACTGAGTCTTTTGGGAGCTACGCTTACGCTGCCTGGTATTGCTGGTATTATTTTAGGCATCGGTATTGCTGTTGATGCTAATATCCTTATCAATGAACGTATCCGTGAAGAAAGTCGAAAAGGTGTGGGTGCTTTTGCAGCCCTAGATCGTGGATTTAAACACGCTTTTGCAACCATTGTTGATGCAAATGTTACGGCAATTATAGCGACTGTCTTACTATTTTGGTTCGGCACCGGTCCCGTTCGTGGTTTTGCCGTAACAATGTTGCTTGGTATTATCATCTCCATGTTTACAAATATCACCATTGTACGCATCATCATGATTTGGATCGTTCGTAAATGGAAAATTAAAAAGTTGCATATTCACTCTGCTTTCAACATCATGCCACAAAACACAACTTTCCACTTTATGAAAGCACGCTTCATTGGTATTGGCGTCTCAATTGTTTTATCAATGGCTTCAGTTTTTCTCTTTTTTAAGCCTGGATTGAATTTTGGTATTGATTTCATTGGCGGAAGCCAAATGAGTATTACCACGAAAGCACCAGCAGATCTAGCAACTCTGCGTTCCAAGCTTTCTACTCTTAATGTTGGTGAAGTTTCCTTGCAAAATATTGATAACGAAAACACCGTATTAATTCGCATGCAGAAACAAAGCGGTAGCGAAGCACAACAAACCATCGCCATTGATAAGGTTAAAACAGCTGTACAAAATATCTATCCCGATACCACATTCGATCAAATAGAAGTTGTGGGTCCCAAAATTTCAGGCGAGCTTGCCACAGCTGCTTTTACTGCTGTTATTCTTGCGGCTATTGCCATGTCTCTCTATATATGGTTACGCTTCGAGTGGTTCTTTGCAGTTGGAGCAATTATCACTCTCATTCTAGACACCACAAAAATGATTGGCTTTTTTGCTTTATTTCAATTTGATTTTAATTTAACGGCTATCGCTGCGCTCTTAACAATTGTTGGATATTCTATAAATGATAAAGTTGTCGTCTATGATAGGATGCGCGAAAATATGCGTCTTTATAAAAAAATGCCGTTGCGCGAGCTGATTGATCTGTCAATTAATCAGGTTCTTGTACGTTGTTTTTTTACATCAGCTACAACAATTCTTGCGATGCTCCCCATGGCGATATGGGGTGGAAGTGCTGTTCATAATTTTGCATTACCCATGGTCTTTGGGATTATTATTGCAACATCATCCTCTATCTTTATTGCTGCTCCTATTTTACTCCTGCTAGGAAATTGGTGGCGTGAGCGAAATAATCGTGCAAATATCAAAGTGAAATAAAAATGCCCTTTAATGCGTATGGTACATCTCGCCTCTCTTCTCATAGAAATATAGTCGTTTTCATTCATTCGCTTTTTGATCAAGAATAGTAAATAATCCATGCTCCACGACACACCACTTATCACAACTATTGTTGCAGGCTTATGTTTAGCATTTCTCTTGGGAATGATTGCTAGCCGTTTACGTATTTCACCACTTGTAGGCTATTTGTTAGCTGGTGTTATTGTGGGACCCAATACAGGCGGATTTAAAATAGATTCCGTCATCATTAATCAACTTGCTGAAATTGGTATTATTTTGCTGATGTTTGGTGTTGGGCTCCACTTTTCATTAAAAGACCTTTTATCTGTCAAAGCTATTGCTGTCCCTGCTGCTATTGCACAAATGGCATTTTCTACTTTTCTAGGTTTGTGCCTTGGTCTGATTATGGGATGGGGCTTCAGTGGTAGTTTGATCTTCGGTCTTGCTTTATCCATAGCAAGTACTGTTATCCTGCTACGTGCTTTGCAAGAGCGTCATCTTATTGAAACAGAAAAAGGACGCATTGCCGTTGGATGGTTGATTATTGAGGATTTAGCAATGGTCCTTATACTTGTCCTCATCCCTTCCTTGGCAAGTGCTCTCAGCAATACCAAAAAAGAAGCGTTGGATCCTCTTGTTCAATGGTTGGATTTAAGTATTTGGGGTATTTTTGGTCTCACCATCCTGAAAGTAATTGTATTTATTGCACTTATGCTCGTCATTGGGCGACGCGTTATCCCATGGCTTTTAAAAATGAGCGCACAATCGGGATCACGTGAATTATTTCGTCTTAGCGTCTTTGCTATTGCATTAGGAGTAGCTTTCGGAGCTGCTCATTTATTTGGTGTTTCCCTTTCTCTTGGTGCTTTTTTTGCTGGTATGGTCATGAGCGAATCAGAATTAAGCCACCGTGCCGCGGAAGAATCTTTACCACTGCGCGATGCTTTTTCTGTTCTCTTTTTTGTTTCTGTAGGCATGTTATTTGACCCCGAAAAACTCTTAACTCATTTTTTCCCTCTCTTAGCAACCTTATTCATTATCGTAATCGGAAAATCTGCTGTTGCCTTTTTCATCGTTAAGGCTTTTCGCTATTCTAATGCAACAGCTTTGACTATTTCTGCAAGCCTTGCCCAAATCGGAGAATTTTCCTTTATCCTCGCTGGTTTAAGTTTAAGCTTAGGACTTTTAAACAATGACGCTCATGATTTAATTCTTGGAGGAGCAATTTTTTCTATTTTGCTTAATCCTCTTGTTTTCATTGCCTGTAATAAAATTAAAAAACGTTTAGAAAAAAATTCTGCATCTTCACAAAATACCCAAACAATTATTGATATTGATCCACAAGATCCTGACCAAGATTTTTTACCGATGACCTTAAAAAATAACCATATCGTAATTATTGGCTATGGTCGTATCGGTAAGTGTGTTGCATTATCTTTAATAAATAGAGGTGAACCTATAGTGATCGTAGAAGAATCAAAACGCCTCTCTGATAAAGCGATTGCAGATGGCTTTGAGGCTATTTGCGGCAATATCATTCAACAAGAAATAATGAACGCAGCAAATATAAATAATGCACATAAAGTTGTTATTACAATGCGAAGTACCATTGAAGTAGGAGAATGTATCGTGAATATCCGTGATATGAAGAAAGATATCCAAATAATCACACATGCATTATCCGACACAGAAACAACATATCTCATTGATTTAGGTGCTGATGTTGTAGTAACAGATGATGAAGAAATTGCCAATGGCATTATAGAGTATATAACAGAACGAAGATCTGTAAGGAATATGCTCAATCATGAAAATTTACAGAAAACATAAAATGGATACAGAATCGTGAAAATAAAGCAATTTATATGGCCATTGATTGGTATCTTAGCAATGCTGGTATCTATTCGAATTCTTTACATGAAGCTCTCTGCCATTTCATTTGGGGATGTATTGGAGCGCTTGAGCAATTTAAATGCACAGCACTGGTTATTAGCCTGTTTATGTTCTCTCCTAGCTTATGCTGCTCTTGCTGGATATGATCGAATTGCCTTGCAACATCTAGGCCATAAAATTTCTTGGATTTTTATCGCTATATGTTCATTTACAACCTATGCTCTTTCACACAATATCGGTGCTTCAGTTTTTTCTGGTGCCGTTGTACGCTATCGCGCCTATAAAATGAAAGGGTTAAACGGAACAGAAATCGCAATATTAGTAGGTTTTTGCTCTTTTACTTTTGTAATCGGTACAATCTTACTTTTGGGAATCGTTTTGGTGCTGCAACCCGAAATTATCACCCTCATTCATAAAGAACTTCCTGAATGGCTAGGAACAGCAGCTGGAGCAATTTTACTCAGCTGTATAGCACTTTATACGTTTGGCAGCTGGCTTCAGTTAAAACCCTTACGCTTGGGTAAGAAAATTCAACTTTCCTATCCACGGCTGAAAATTGTTATTCAACAGCTTCTCATTAGCCCTCTAGAACTTTTAGGAGCAGCAGGAATTATATATGCTGTTCTCCCACACAACGCAGATATTCATTTTATCTCTGTTCTTGGTGTTTTCCTAGCATCTTTTACGATAACTCTTCTCTCTAATGCTCCAGCAGGAGGAGTAGGAGTTCTTGAAGCTCTCTTCATCACAGGCATGCCCAATATAAATCCAACCGATGTTATTGCAGCACTTATTGTCTTTAGAATGTTTTATTTGATTATACCGCTCATCATTTCATTATTTGTGGTCGCCATTTTTGAAGCGCAACAATATTGGAAAAGAGCCCCCAAAACACCACCTGAATAAATAAAAGGTTATCAATTACTTCTTTTTGTGTGCCTATATAAGAACAGGACACCATCGTGTTACCAATTTACATATTTTTTTTAAGAAAACTCTCTCAGTGCTCTTCCCCATTACACAACAATACCCGTGAATGGTATAATAATAAAGTCATTGTTGCAACATCATCTTTATACTTAATAAAAGAGTAAGCCTGCACCATTATACTATTTTCCCAATGTTGTGATAATTTTTGGCGCCTAAGAACGTTAATAAGAATCATTTTTATGCTTTTCTTCAATAGTCTTTATCCGCACGTTAATCCCATTTATAATGCAAAAATAATAATTTTAATTGATTCATTATAAGAGGGATTGAAACAAAAGAAGTTTATGATAGTAAAGTTTAAAAAAAGAATAATTAATCATTATAAATCAATATATTATAATGATTCTGAGCGGCTTTCTTAATATTTATATTTTTAGAGGTTAAGCTAACGGAAAGACAGCATAGCATAACTTCATAGTTTAATATTTTTAAACTTGAAGCCTCATTAAAGCCTATTGTCTTTCGTTTAACAGGTACTAGTTTTAAACAATTAAACTGATCTAATTTTATTCCTGTTATGTCCGCTAAATACTTTATTTTATCTTGATTTACCCTCTTGGAATACTGATGATTATTACAGAAGTTTTTTGTTTAAGCGGGAGAGTTATCAAAAAATATCCACGCTGCTAATACAACTAAAGTGCAAAGTTTCTTCTGTCTTTAAACAATATGCTAAAAATCCAAAAAAAATTTAATCAATTTATATTAAAAGAAGTGAAAACTGTTGATTTTTATACCCCTTTAAATAAGATAATTGTCGGTAAGAAGCTTCTCCTTACCAATTGCGACTTTAAAAAAAGAAACAATACGCATTAAAAGATCTTTAAATGTCCTTTGGAAGTTTTTTGAGTCCCCTAAAAAGTACAAAAACCGATGACTAAGCTATATCAACAATCTTCACTTTTAAACAAACAGATATGGGGAAATCCTACTGCCCAATTTTATTTAGAAACTCGTATCTTAAAAAAATTTACGCAATCAATGAGTTATTTACGGTATAAAATAGAATGGTGGGTGATGAGGGGATCGAACCCACGACCCGCTGATTAAGAGTCAGCTGCTCTACCGACTGAGCTAATCACCCATAAGCTTCTCAAAAGACGAGAATGAGCGTTTCTATAACGCTCCTAAGGATGGATGTCCAGATATTTTGTTGTTTGTTATATAAACTCATTGTCTGTAAGGTTAAAAATATGATATTCACCACTTGATCTTATATAAAAATAAACCCATTATAAGAAGCTTTATAAATAAATGTTCTGATTGTTACACAGAACCTATAGTTAGAGGATTATCGAGCATAATGCCCGAGCAAAATTTAGAGGGACCTTCTTGTGGTTGTAAGCGGGATGGGGCATCATTTTGTTTTATCAGCAATCACATGCATTCAAGCAATATTGTGTTGTTTTTTTCTTTGAATATAAGTTTTCTTACATACAATGTTCATGATCCAATATACGAATAAAAGCCTATGAATTTTTTTTGTCAATCGCGCGCTTTTAAGCTTATAAAAGGTAAGGAATGATGGAATGGATCACTGATCCCCATGCGTGGTTTGGTTTGATCACGCTGGTTTTTCTCGAAATTGTTTTAGGAATAGATAACCTTATCTTTATTGCAATTTTAGCTGAAAAATTGCCACTGCATTTGCGTGACCGCGCACGCTTTATAGGTCTTACTTTAGCATTAATTATGCGGCTTTTCCTTCTTACAGTTATTGGATGGGTTATGAGACTCGATAGGGTCATTCTTTCACTTTCATCTTTTGTATTTAGTTGGCATAGCTTTATTTTAATCGGTGGTGGAGCCTTTTTGCTAGCAAAGGGAACGCTAGAATTACATGAAAGGTTAGAAGGGGTATCACATGAAAGAAAAACAGGCCTTGGTTATGCTGTTTTTTGGCAAGTAATCGTCCAAGTCGTGGTGCTGGATGCCGTTTTTTCACTAGACAGTATTATTACCGCAACAGGTATGATTGCAAAAGAGCAGGCAGCAGTTATGTATATCGCAGTCATAGCTGCTATGGGAGTAATGATGTGCGGATCTGGTGCTCTTATGCGTTTTATTAATCGTCATCCCACTATTGTAATCCTTTGTCTTGGTTTTTTGATGATGATTGGTTTTACTCTCATTGTTGAAGGGTTTGGTTTTCATATTCCAAAAGGGTATTTGTATGCTGCTATTGGTTTTTCTGTTCTCATCGAAGTTTTTAATCAAATTGGACGTCGTAACCGTGAAAAAATGATTAAAACGAATGATCTACGCAGTAGAACAGCTGATGCTGTTTTGAGGCTCTTAGGAGGAGGAAGCAAAGATAGTCACCTTGCTGAGACTGTAGATGTTATTGCTGAACAGGCCGCAGCATCTGAGTTGTTTAGACCAGAAGAAAAGGAGATGATTCGTGGTGTTCTCGATTTAGCTGATCGCCCTGTTCGCTCTATCATGTCGCCGCGTAATGAAATTGAGTGGTTAGATTTAAATGCTGATGAAAATGAAATGCGTGAAGAATTACAAAAGGTTAAACATAGCCGCTTAATTCTTGCGCGTGAAAAAGTGGATGAATTTGTTGGCGTTGCGTTGACAAAAGATCTTCTTTTGAATTTGGCTGAGGGAAAAAAGATTAATTGGAAAAAAGCTATGCGAGAACCCCTCGTTGTTCATGAAAACACAAGTGTTTTACGATTGATGGAGCAATTACGTCATTCTTCGATTCAGCTTGCAATTATTGTTGATGAGCATGGATCTTTTGAAGGAATTGCAACACCAACCGATATTCTTGAAGCTATTGCAGGAGACTTTCCTGATGACGATGAAGAACTCATGATCGCAGAACAACTTGAAAATGGCAGTCTTCTTGTTGAGGGATATGCTGATATCCGCCGTTTAAGTGGTTATCTTGGGCGTAACCTTGTGGATGAAGCAGATCGTTATACGACTCTGGCAGGCTTTATGCTTTGGCAGTTTGGTCATTTACCAAATGAAGGAGAAAGCTTTGAAACTGATGGTTTACACTTTAAAGTGATTGAAATGGAACGCCGAAACATATCTAAAATCCTTATTTCTCCACTTGTATCACCAGAAAAAAACTAATTCTTTTTATCAGCAAAATGAATAAAAAGATTTTTTTATGATTAAAAATTGAAAAGAATAAGCAGTTGATAACTCAATTGCATTTCATTATTTTTATATTTTTTTAAGCGTAAAATAATGACATACAAAAGTTATATATCAATGAACTTTCCATTATAAAAAATTTTCATTGATGATTGACGAAAAGCTGGAAGAGAAAAAATGATGCAAAATTATTTGTCAATGGTCATTAATCTCAAAACAATGAATATATACAACATATTGATTTATAATAATTATTTATTACAATATTACCTTTATATCAAGAAAGCCTCTTTCAAACATCAGATTTCCGCCAATGGATAAAACTCCACCATTGTTGAGTTCACTCAACTGATGATGGCATCTTTAAACCAGACTCTGGCTCCTATAATCTTTTTAGATCTTCTTGATATTTCTTAAGGAGCTATTCCTTATCTTTTGTTTCGATAAATTTAGCTATTTTTTTCCTTCCAAGAATGAGATTCAACCTCTCTGGAAAGTCCCTTATTAAGAACTTTGTTTTTCTTCTAGATAGCTCATATTTTTGCTACTTTTTAATTAAAGCGTAGCTGAGCTGCTTAGATTTCACCACTTCTTTGACTAAAGCCAATGCACATTCAGATGAATCTGTTGGGTATTTTCATCAAAGCCTAAATGATCCTCTGCACTGAAACTTTGATAATAAGATTGTAAGGTTGCAACATCACCTAATAAAGACAGTGCACCAATATGAAGTAAGCTATAATCTGCATCATATACCTTGATAACCTTTATGTGCCTCCAACTTCACTCTATCGCCAAGGTGGTGCTCCATATCTGGAATAAAAGCATTTATGAAGATCAATTTTTTCTATCGCCTATTTCAAGACATAATCAAGCTTAATTCCAACCAATCTGCATATATTTCTTCTTCACAAACTCTCCACCCCTTTTTATCAAAATCAAGCTGTAGATCTTGTAAGTGCTGAGAATTGATAGGGATCAATTACCACGCAGGCAGCAGCTAAAATACCAGTCGTAATCGAAACTCCAAAATCAAATTGCGGATAACCTTTGATAATTGCGTCATTATAAAGAATTTGTACTTCACAATCTGGTAGTTGGTAACGTGCTGAATAATTATCTACCTCTTTAATTTTTCAACAGACCAATCAAGATTTTTGAAGAGCACTGTTGTACTCTCCATGATGAAAAAATTCTTTGCTCTACCTCAAAAGAGGTTGTATCCATATCAAAAGTCAAAAGCGAAGCAGATTTTTGCAAACAAAAGTGATAACGCCGTGTAAGAGAAGAATCTTATCAATAAGGTCTTTGGTGATTTCTTTTGCAACGTCTAAACGAGATGGAATCTTATTCATAAAAAAAACAATAAAGTCAATAGGTTTTGTGCAATTATTTTATATAAATCCCATTTAAAATCTACACTTTTATACGTGATTTAATTGACCATTTTTTATAAACAATTACCATGTATGAATAGACCACAAAAAGCAAATCATGATGCAAATGTTATAACGCATGTAAACATTCAAATGAAGTGAAAAGCAGCTATCATTCATAACAGTTCATAAATTTTATGATACGTTTTTATCACACACAAATCGTATTGTTAAAAACGTAATCGTTTGAAATTATCGATAAACATAAATTGCATACGTTTAAAGAATGGTATGGGGTTTACTCTTTTTTTGAGCTAAACCTTAAAAAAATAATCATTTGAAACTATCATAAGATAGGTTTTAATTCATTAAGGGCACATAAAAGGATTTAAAGACAAGTCAATTTTAAAGCACCACTTACTAAAAAGTTAGTAAATGATAGGCAGACATTATGGAGATACTATCATCACAACAAGTCTTGCATTGCCATATACATTACCTCTAATCACGATATAATCAGGAGATCTTGACATTGCCATAAACAGAGCCGTAGACCTTAGTATGACACCCCACACTAGCATTGCCCTAAACCTTGCCTAAACAACCGCATGATCATAAACCGCGGCATTGCTATAAATACGTACACTACCGGATAATTTTTCATTCCCATAAACCCACGCATAATGATAAACTCAACCGTTATAAAAAAGATGAGCATTGTCATAAACATGAGCACCAAAATACACATAGGTTTTATCACATATAAGGGTATTGCCATAGACATAGCCCCCAATGGCAGTATTGCCATAGCCCCTTGTATTTTCATAAACACGACCAGATTTTACAACACAGGCGTCATCTGCAACCCAGTAATTGCCATCATGATAGAGATTGCTTTCAATTTCAATAAAAGCATCTAGACCGCCTTTCTTACATCACCAAAATCTTTTAAAGCACGAATGCGATATAATATATATGACCAGTCACGAAATCCATTTGATTGATCTATTCATATTTTGGATGGTTTTTTCTGATTAACAGGAGCGGTTTCATTTGCAATGAAAGAAATAACCGAGGTGTTTTTTGATATAGTTATCATAATTAAACCTGTATGTTTTTAAAAAATTTGAACAGACATTAAGCTAACTCCAAACCAAATGTTTGTTGAAGCAAGTGCTCTGTTCAAACTAATAATAACATATTCATTACCTAGTAGTAGAATATCAACTCCTACACCTGCATAAAGCGAAGCAATAATCCGCCCATATAGCTATGCTGCATAACTATATTAGAACCCAAAATCATCATTGCTGCACTCGCAACACCAGCAGCAAAACGGATCAAAAGGACTAAGTGTTAATGCTATGAAAATAATAAGTGCACTCATTACTATAGCTGCACAAGATCGCATGCGAGGAGCAAGAGATATATTCCCAATCTGCCAAACGTAAAGAACATACTCCCAACTAAATAACCATCATAATTAGCGCTTGGTATATAAGAACGTTGATTAAAGGTAAACAATCCCTCATCCAACATAACTGGCAATATTGGTGTATAGAGAAATCACCAGATACCCATATCAAAACCATACCGAATACAGCATTTTGAAACAATTCAAATCTTGAAGGTTGTTTTTCCTCCTTATTGTTCCTTTAACTGGTGATATTTCTCATCCGCGTTCCATCTCACCATAACAGCCTTTAGCTCCAAAAATAGAATAAAAGAAAATTTAGCTATCTATTTTAATGCTCAAAACAATATATTTAGCGATCTACTATCAACATCGCCAGATCAGTTGTACAATAACATATTGAATTAATATGTATTTTTATGTTATAAATGTTTATAGTTAAATTGAAAGCATATTTAGATAATCTTGTTTTTTATCTCGATATTCAAAATGACTAACCGAAGAATTATATACGCAGCCGTAAATTTTGCTTCTCTTAAAATCATTTGCTTATTCGCTAAAAAACTTAATAAACAACTCAAATAACCATTTTCATAAAAGAGGAAATTGGCTTCTTTTTAGGTAATATTGTTATTTAGGATAATATGAAGTTGAAAAATTTGGTGCACCCGACAGAATTCGAATCTGTGACCTCTGCCTTCGGAGGGCAGCGCTCTATCCAGCTGAGCTACGGGTGCTTCACACTGATTATTAAAATCAGTTATGGTCTTTTAACTAATCATACTCTTAGCTTCAATGCTAAATTATCATTCTAATAAAAAAATTACTTGTTTGTGATTTATCTAACGACGCACTCCTTTTACTTTTTAATGATACTTTACCTTGAAATAACTTCTCTTTATTCAATGCTCTTTTTATTATAAAAAGAGCTTTTATTACAACTTCAAAACTCTCATAAATAAGTTACAACATAAATTATAAGTATCAGGATAATTTTTAAATGGCTACATTACCAAGTCGCTTTCATTTTATTTCCGCAGAAACTGAGGAGGCTATCAAAGCTACCCATAAATTAATTTCCGTTTATGGTCATTCTTCTCTGGAAGAAACTGATATTGTTGTTGCAATCGGTGGTGATGGGACAATGTTACAAACCGTACGAGACGTCATGAACACAGGCAAACCTATTTATGGCATGAATCAAGGTTCTGTAGGATTTCTTATGAATGAATTTCATGAAAAAAAATTGCCCAATCGTATTGCTGCCGCACATAAAAAAGAAATCCATCCCCTGCGCATGATTGCAAAATCTGAATGTCAAGATTCTATCGAGGCGCTTGCAATTAATGAAGTATCCCTCTTTCGGCAATCTTATCAAGCCGCAAAAATTCGCATCACCATTGATAACAACGTACGCATGGAACAATTAAGTTGTGATGGTGTCCTCGTCGCTACACCAGCTGGATCAACCGCCTATAATTTATCAGCACAAGGACCTATCTTACCTCTTATGGCTCCCCTTATGGCCCTCACTCCTGTTAGCCCTTTTCGCCCTCGGCGTTGGCATGGAGCTTTGCTTCCCAATACAGTAACAGTGCGCTTTGATATGCTTGAACCTGACAAACGCCCTGTAAACGCTGCTGCAGATAATATTGAAGTTAAATCTGTCCATTCAGTTACTATTTCAATGGCAACAGAAGTAACAGCTTCAATCCTTTTTGACTCAAATCATTCATGGGATGAGCGCATTTTATCAGAACAATTTCGCTATTAATGATTGTATTATGCGTTTTATGTGTATATGATTGTTATAGTTAATTTTTTGTAAAAACATCTTAACACTTTTAAAGAGTGTAGAATATTGGTTATAATTATCATTTAGATAACGCAGTTAAAATCACAGAGCAGTTGATAAAAAAATGATACCATCTTTAAACAGTTTTGATGATTTAGGTCTTTCCGCAAAGGTTATTAATGCGGTGAAATCAGCGGGGTATACAGCTCCAACACCTATTCAAAGCGAAACAATTCCGCATGTCCTTCAAAGAAAAGACGTTTTAGGAATCGCCCAAACGGGAACAGGTAAAACTGCCTCTTTCGTATTGCCTATGCTCACTCTCCTTGAAAAAGGTCGTGCAAGAGCACGAATGCCCCGTACGCTCATCTTAGAACCAACAAGAGAAATTGCAGCTCAAGTTGAAGAAAATTTCGATAAATACGGAATAAATCATCGTTTAAATGTTGCTCTTTTGATTGGTGGAGTTTCTTTTGAACTCCAAGATCGCAAACTTGAACGGGGAGCTGATGTTCTTATAGCAACACCAGGGCGCCTTCTTGATCATTGCGAGCGCGGTAAACTGCTCCTGATGGGCGTTGAAATCCTTGTGATTGATGAAGCTGATCGCATGTTGGATATGGGCTTTATTCCTGATATTGAACGCATCTGTAAGCTAACTCCTTTTACGCGTCAAACTTTGTTCTTTTCTGCAACAATGGCGCCAGAAATTACAAAACTAACGAAACAATTTTTACATTCTCCTGTATCTGTTGAAGTTACAAAAGCATCCTCAACTGCAACCACAATTACACAGCGGCTTGTCAAATCTGGAAATAAATCATGGGATAAAAGAGCGGTTTTACGAGAGCTTATCCAAAATGAAGGTGCAGAGCTTCAAAATGCAATCATTTTCTGTAATCGAAAGAGAGATATCTCTGAACTTTTTAGATCGCTCATCAAACATAACTTTAATGTAGGGGCACTTCATGGAGATATGGACCAATATTCGCGCATGAACACCCTAGCTGATTTTAAAAATAATAAACTTACACTTCTTGTTGCTTCTGATGTTGCTGCCCGTGGACTCGATATTCCAGCTGTAAGTCATGTATTTAACTATGATGTTCCTACACATGCTGAAGACTATATCCATCGAATTGGTCGTACAGGGCGTGCAAATCGCAGCGGAAAAGCTTTTACAATTGTCACAAAAGCTGATCAAAAATATATCAATGCCATCGAAGAAATGAGTAATGAAAAAATTGAATGGCTCAATGGAGATCTCTCAACTTTAATAGCTGATGATCAAACAGAAGATATTGTTGTAAAGAAAAAATCTTCAAAACCATCAAAGAAAACTGCTCCAAAAGAGCCTGTTGTTCACACTAAAAAATCTGTAGAAGAGAATAAAATAGAATATATCAAAAATGCAAATAATAAGGAGAAGCCATCTGAGCAACAACGCTCACGAAAAAATAAGAATTACACACCCATTGGATTTGGTGATGATATTCCTGCTTTCATGCTTATAAAAACGTGTAAATAAACCCGTTCTTTACTCTCTTTAAGAGTGAAATGAACGAAATACTTTAAAAAAATCCGCTCTTATTTCCTAGAGAGCCTTTCCGTTACCTTTTTACGCCCTAAAAGCTGCAAAATTTTTCCCATTTCAGGTCCATGATCCATGCCCGTAAGTGCCTGACGTAATGGCATAAATAAAGCTTTTCCTTTTCGACCTGTTTTTTCTTTTAATGCTGTTGTCCAAATTTTCCAACTTTCCTCATTCAAAGCACCTTCAGGTAAGAAATCGAGTGATTGGTGCACAAAAGCACGATCCTCTAGTGCTACTGTATCAAAATTCTGTTCATCATGAATGATTTTCCACCAAAAAACAGCATCATTGACTTTATTAATATTGCTTCTTATCGCGTTCCAGAAATATTCCGCCTTATCTCCCTCAATAGAAAGTTTTTTAAGGCGCATTTTTACTTCCTCATAGGTTAACTCATGGACAAGATGACTATTCAAAGCAAGAAGATCAGCAATATCAAATTTTGCAACGGATCTTGACGTATCTTGGAGATTAAAATGCTCTAAAAGCGCAGCTTGATTGGGATAGGGATGCACATTTTGCGATGTCCCAATCAAAACGGCAAGGCATTGAACAGCTATAGATTCAAATCCTTCTTCCCGTAGAGAACGAATAGAAAGATCATTATTACGTTTTGAAAATCCTTTTCCTAAAACTGTCGCCAATAAATTGGTATGAGCAAAAACCGGTAATTCTGCATTAAGAGCTTTAAAAAGAGCAATTTGAGCGCCTGTATTTGTAATATGATCATCCCCACGAATAATATGCGTAATAGCCATATCTACATCATCAACAATAGACGGCAATGTATAAAGATAGGTTCCATCTTCACGAATAAGAACAGGATCTGAAAGAGAAGCTAAATCAATCGTCTGCTTTCCCTTTATTGCATCATTCCAGCAAACTTCTGTTCGCTTTGTGTGTAAAGGATCACTTTCAAAATTAGGAAGAAGAAAACGCCAATGGGGTTTACGACCTTGTGATTCAAAGTTTTTTCTCTCTTCTGTTGTCAACTTCAATGCTGCACGGTCATAAACAGGAGGCAATTTGCGTGAAAGCTGGATTTTACGACGCCGCTCTAATTCCTCTGTTGTCTCATAACAAGGATAAAGAAGACCACGTTGTTTGAGAATTTCTGCCACTTCATCATATCGATTAAATTGCTTGGATTGGTAATAAATTGCATCTGGTTGAATACCAAGCCATTCAAGGTCAACAGCAATAGCATCGATATATTCTTGTTTAGAACGTTCAATATCTGTATCATCATAGCGTAAAATAAATTCTCCCTTATACGCTTGCGCATAAAGCCAGTTGAAAAGCGCAATACGGATATTGCCAATATGAATATAACCTGTTGGAGAGGGAGCAAAACGAACTTTAACCATAAAATAATACTCAATTTTTATCGCGAAAATGATTGACTATGGGATAGCGACGATCGCGTCCGAAATTTTTATAACTGATTTTTATACCAGGCGCAGATTGACGCCTTTTATATTCGGCACCATAAAGAAGCTGTTCAACTTTCGCAACAGTTTCTCGTGAATGTCCACGTTTAACAATATCACAAATACTCATGTCATTTTCTACAAGAGATTGTAATATATCATCTAAAATAGGATAAGGCGGAAGAGAATCTTCATCTTTTTGATTTTCTCGCAGCTCTGCAGAAGGCGCTTTTTCTATAATATTGGATGGAATGACAATCCCTTCTGGTCCTCTTAAATTGTGCAAGTGATTTTTATTGCGCCACTCAGCTAATGCATAAACCTGCATTTTATAAATATCTTTTATAGGATTAAACCCGCCATTCATATCACCATACAGTGTTGCATATCCCACAGCCATTTCTGACTTATTGCCTGTCGTTACCACCATTGAACCGAATTTATTTGAAAGAGCCATTAAAACTGTACCACGTATACGACTTTGAAGATTTTCTTCTGTTATATCAGGGGGTACCCCTAAAAAAAGAGGTGCCATTGTTTCAAGAAAAGCTTCAACAGCTTGCTCAATCGGTATGATTTCATAAAGACACCTTAAAAGTTGTGCACATTCTTTAGCATCTTTTAATGATTCTTGCGAAGTATAATGATAGGACATCATAATGGTGCGAACCCTCTCAGCACCAAGAGCATCCACCGCCATTGCCGTACACAGGGCAGAATCAATTCCTCCTGAAAGACCAAGAATAACATCCTTAAAGCCGTTTTTATTAACGTAATCTTTCAACCCCAAAACACAAGCTTGATAATCAGCCGCTAATCCATTGAGAAGACTTTCATTAGGACCTGAAATACAGTGCCATCCCGTCGTTGTTTTTTGCCAATGGCTTAAAGCAATATGGCTATCAAAGTGTTTCATTTGAAATATCTTTTTGCCTTGTCCATTCAAGGCAAAAGACCCACCATCAAAAACGAGCTCATCTTGACCACCTACTTGATTAGCGTAGATAATTGGCACTCCAGATTGTAGAGCTTGCGTATGAATAACATCTATACGTTTTAAAGTTTTATTACGATAGTAGGGAGATCCGTTAAGGACAAGAATAATTTCCGCTCCTTTATCTTTAAGCTCTGTACTCAGAGAGGAATCATTCCAAAGATCCTCACAAATGACTATTCCTAATTTGATTCCATGATAGACAATAGGCTGAGGACGTGGACCTGAAGAAAATAAACGCTTTTCATCAAATTCAGCATAATTAGGTAAATCAAACTTCAAACTTTCGGCAATGACTCTCCCTTCATCAAGAACCATGACAGCGTTGTAAATATTACCATTGCGCCTTAATGGAAGACCAATGACAATTCCTGGTCCGCCTACGGTTATCTTTGCTAATTTCTCAACAGTCTCTTCACATGTTTTTGTAAAAGCAGGTTTTAGAACAAGATCTTCCGGCGGATAAGCGCTTATAAAAAGTTCCGTGAATAAAACAAGATCAGCCCCCTCTTCTTTGGCCTTTTGATGCGCCATGACAGCTAAAGAAAAATTCCCCTCAATATCACCGACAATAGGATTCAATTGGGCAATTGATACCCGAAAATCATTTTTCATAAGCCTTTGTATCATTTCATCAGTTTAGCAACCACAACTTTATTCTTCATCATCGGAAATATCACTTTTTTAAAAATTCTCTTCTGCCATAATGACCTAAAAAAATATTAAGTAAATTTTTGCCTACCCCTCAGCAGCAATTGCTAACGAGTCAGTCGCACGATTTTTTTTAAGGAGTTCAGCAACAAGAAAAGCCAATTCTAACGCTTGATCTGCATTTAGCCGAGGATCACATTGCGTATGATAACGATCAGATAGATCGTCCACAGAAATGGCATGCGCCCCTCCTGTACATTCAGTAACATCACGACCTGTCATCTCAATATGAATGCCCCCTGGATAAGTTCCTTCTCCACGATGCACTGCAAAAAAATTCTCTACTTCTTTTAAAACATAATCAAAGGGACGCGTCTTATAACCATTGGCAGTAATTGTATTGCCATGCATTGGATCACATGACCATATAACCGCACGCTTCTCGCGTTCAACGGCACGGATGAGTTTAGGCAGATAACGTTCAACTTTATCATAACCAAAGCGCGTAATGAGAGTAAGCCGCCCCAACTCGTTTTCAGGATTTAAAATATCAATTAATTTTAAAAGCTCATCAGACTCAATGGAAGGACCACATTTTAATCCTATAGGATTTTTAATGCCGCGACAATATTCAACGTGAGCATGGTCAATCTGACGCGTACGGTCACCAATCCATAACATATGACCAGATGTTGCATACCAATTTCCTGAAGTTGAATCAATCCGAGTCAAAGCCTCTTCATAACCAAGCAACAGTGCTTCATGACTGGTATAAAAAGATGTTTCACGCAATGAAGAATGTGTTTTGGATGTAATCCCTATAGAACGCATAAAATCAATTGCTTCAGAAATACGCTCTGCCAATAATTCATAACGTTCCCCCTGCGGACTGTTAGAAACAAAACTCAACATCCATGTGTGAACATTTTCTAAATTAGCATAGCCACCTTGTGAAAAAGCACGCAATAGATTAAGTGTTGCCGCAGATTGGCGATAAGCCATAGACATCCGTTGCGGATCTGGAATACGAGAACCGGCTTCAAATTCAATGCCATTAATAATATCCCCACGATAAGCAGGAAATTCAACCCCCTCTTTTCTTTCTATATCAAAAGAGCGAGGCTTTGCAAATTGACCAGCAATACGACCAATTTTAACAACCGGTTTAGAACTACCAAAGGTTAAAACAATCGCCATTTGCAAAAATACGCGAAAAAAATCACGGATATTATCAGCTTCATGTTCTGCAAAGCTTTCGGCACAATCACCACCTTGTAATAAAAAAGCTTGGCCTTTCGCAACGGCTGCTAATTCATTTTTTAAATCACGTGCTTCACCTGCAAAAACTAAAGGAGGATAGCTTCTCAGTTTTCGCTCAACATCTTCTAACATAGACTTATCCGGATAAGTCGGAACTTGTTTAATTGGCCTTGTTCTCCAAGTGTCAGGCGCCCATTCTTTTATCATTACACTCTCTCTAAAGATTAAGCTTAAAGATTAGCATATCAAAAACTTTTTACCATAATATATGCTGTTTAACTTTCTATTTTCTTCCCATTTTCATATATATAACTTGGTTTATACATTGTTACCAATTCTTCTGCCATCGTTGGATGCACTGCCATCGTCTCGTCAAAGATATCCTTCGTCAGCTTACCCTTGAGAGATATCCCTATAAGCTGTGCCATCTCACCAGCATTTTCCCCTAAAATATGAGCGCCCACAACAATACGGCTTTCACCATCAACAATGAGTTTCATAAGCATTTTCTCTGAACTACCAGAAAGAACATTACGCATAGGACGAAAAACTGTACGATAAATTTCAAGACGCTTATAACGCTTTACCGCCTCTTCTTCTGAAAGACCCACCGTTCCAATCTCTGGCTGTGAAAAAACTGCTGTTGTAATTAAATCATAATCAGGTGTTGTGGGAATATTCTCAAATGCTGTCTTAACAAAACACATTGCATCATGAATCGCAACAGGTGTTAATTGAATATGACCTGTTACATCACCAACAGCCCAAATATGGGGGATATTTGTTGTCATTTTCTCATCAACAACAACTGCACCAAATTCATCCACTTTAACACCTGCCCTATCAAGTCTTAAACCCGTTGTATTTGGTACACGCCCCGTAGCCAACATAATCTGATCGGCACTGATTATTTTCCCATTTGATAAAACAACTTCATAACAATTTTCTGCAGCCTGCACTTTAGAAATTGTTATTCCGTAGAGAATAGAAATCCCTTTTTCAATCATTGCATCGCTGAGCAATTGCCGCAAATCATGATCAAAATTACGAAGGATTAAATCACTCCGATGGAGGAGTGTTGTTTTTACACCTAATTCATGAAAAATATTAGCAAATTCAACACCAATATACCCTCCACCAACAATGACTATTGATTTTGGGAGTTGATCAAGGTCAAAAATCTCATTAGAAGTAAGGCAAAATTCACCACCTTCTATGGGAGTATTTTGTGCAAATTTTGCTCCCGTTGCAATCAAAATTTTTTCTGCACTTACCCGCTCACCCGTGGCAGAAAGCTCTAATGTGTGATCATCTATAAAAGTAGCACGACTTTCATAAATATGCACATTGTTATTTTCTAATCCCTTACGATACAGCCCTTCTAACCTTGATATTTCTTTATTTTTAGCTGCAACCAACTTTTCCCAGCTAAAAATTGGATCCGCATATTCCCACCCAAAACCAACACTTTTCTTAAATTCTTTTACATATTGTGATGCATAAACATAAAGTTTTTTGGGAACGCAACCACGAATAACACAAGTGCCCCCTATACGATATTCCTCTGCTATAGCGACCCGCTTGCCAAGACCTCCAGCAAGCCGTGCTGCACGCACTCCACCAGAACCACTTCCAATAACAAATAAATCAAAATCAAAAGAGCCCACGAATTATTCCTTCTTATATAGCTGCAAGAATAGGCTAAGGTCTTTTATTATCAAATGAAAGTCTTTTTTTCTTTTGAAGAAGCATTTTTTATAAAGCAGTATTCTAAAAAGACCTACTCTCATTAAAATATTAAAAACGGCGGGAAAACCGCCGCTATTAAAAAAATCAGAAATTGCCCATTGTTGTCATGATATCGATCAAGCTATTTTTTATTTTCTGAAGATTCTGATTTTATTGGCATATTTGTAGGCATAGTAGAATTATTCAAATTAAGTGTTTCAGACATCTCTTTTTTCACATTTTCTACAAGATCCCGCATAAGAGCAGTACGCCATATATCAAATGCTGAATAAGAATCACGTGCAATATTGGGGACTTCTGTCAAAAACTTTTTACCGGTATCAGAATTATAAAATGTTGTTATCGCATCAAGCTCTTTTTGAGTAAAATATTTTGCATATACATGAGCAATCTCTTTTTCTAGATCAGAGCGCCTTTTAATTAAAGCAAGCGCCTGCTTATCAACAATATCAGAAATAGCTGTTGCTAAATTCGGATCATCGCTGATCAGTTCATTTTTGAAATCATGGACCGCATTTGGTAAAAAACTATCAAATTGATCCGTTGCATGAATAGCTCTGATTGCCTTTCGCGCTGAATCCAAATGTTGATCACTCACACCTTGTGCATAAACCGTTCCAACATTTACAAAAAAAATAGCAATTACACTAAAATATACGACAAAACGCTGAAAAGAAAATATTATTTTCATTTAATGATTACCCCGATAGCTAATTATAATTTTAATTCGTTATTCTACCTAAAATCTTTAAGACCCTTTATTTACTGTGCTAACATATCATCATGTAAATGCCTTTTCTAAAAATCAAACGGTTCTAAAACTTTTATTTGACCATCAGCCATAGCGACAATTGCACGTGAAGCCAACCCCAAAAAAAGGCCATGCTCAACAACACCAGGAATAGCAAGAAGTGCATCCGATAATGGTTTTGGTTGCAAAATGCAGCCCCAAAATGCATCAAGAATAAAATGGCCACCATCTGTTTCAAAAGGATCTTTTCCATTCATTCGCAATGAAATTTTCCCAGAAAGCCCTAAATCATCAGCGACTTTTTCAATGGCTCTGCATGTTGTGTGGATACCAAATGGATTAACTTCAATTGGTAGTGCAAAAGCACCAAGTCTTTTTACCACCTTTGTTTCATCCGCAATGACAAGCATTGCACGAGATGCCGATGCTACAATTTTTTCATACAACAATGCTCCCCCTCCCCCTTTAATGAGCATCATCTCAGGACCAATTTCATCTGCTCCGTCAATATCAAGGTCCAGCTCAGGTATTTGTTCTAAAGTGCTAACAGGCACTCCAAACTTATGACAGAGTTGTTCAGAATATCTTGAAGTAGCAACACCAGTCACACGCAAACCATCCGCAACACGCTCACCTAGAAGACGAATAAATTCATTGACTGTCGAACCAGATCCGATACCAAGCCGCATACCATCTTCAACAAACTCAAGCGCTTTAATAGCTGCCATTTTTTTTAACTGCTGAACATTCATGAATGACTTTGCCTTCTATCCGTATAAGCAGCATTTATCACCCCTATTACCACCGATAATAATGATAATAAAAGATAACCTCTTGACGCAATCTATTTAAATTTACCATCATCTTTTGCTTGAAGAGATGTTACCCGTTATAGAAATATATGATAAGAATAAAATAGAATAATCAACAATTATCTTTTTTATTTCTTTGAGAAGATTTGTTAGCATTTTTTTCATTCAATAAGAATTTTTGATTTATCTTGTGCTATCAATAGGATGCACAAAGATGCACATATCAATTTTTTTGAAAAAATTAAAATGATCAGATATAAAAAATCATCTATTTCTAGAAAACTGTAGATTATTATCTCGTTTCAATGACGTTGATAAAATTACCAATCTAAATACCGTAAAATATTATGAGAAAAGTCTTCTGTTATTTTTTGTTTTGTCATTATCCAAATGTGAAGCAAAATATGACCGATTATATGTTTTTATGAATGCTGTCTGTGCATATTCCATGGTCTATGAAACCCTAGAGAAGACCAAATAATATCTCCACCTTTGGTCATCATAACGCTTCCTCGTGATAACAATTGTTGAGGCATAAATATTATTTTTGCCTTCTTGTAACAAGTTGGATTATGCATCACAAATGTCTGAATGAGAATATCTGCCTCTACACATTGATCTGTTTCTCTCTGTAAAACGATCACTTTTAATCCATTATCCAATAAAGATGTACATACATGATAATCACAAATAAATTGTCCGTGCAACGAAGGACCATATTTTGTTGGTTTAATCGTTTCATTCACACGAAATGACTTTTTCCATATGGATGTCGTGAACTTAGAAATATGGTAACGATCGATATATAATTTTTTATCATGGATAACGCCCACGAGACGCATATTATCTGCTATAATCAGTTGTACAGGTGAATGCATTACACAAATAGAAATACCTGTCAAAATAAACAAACTAAAAAAGAGTCGGATGGGTGTTTTGCAAAAAGTCAGTCCAACCAAGCCTATACTCAATAAAACTAACGCTGATAACGGCATAAAACCAGGATTCAAATCAGGAGAAATAGCCTTGATAGCATGTGCAATCTTTATTACAAGATCAACTCCAAAACCCATAATTTGAAGAGGAAGCCATTCGAATCCTCCTAACATTGCAAGAACTGCGATTAATCCAAAGGGAATGACAAAAATTGAGATGACAGGCAAAGCAAAAGCATTACTAATAATGCTCAAAGATGCCATATTAGAAAAATGATAAGCAGCATAAATTCCACTTGCACTCCCTGCAACAAAGGAAGAAGCACATGTTGAAAGCATCGATGAGAAAACAAAATTTATCACTCCTCCTCCAACATAAGAGGGAGTTGTTTTTCTTTTACGAAAAAATGATCTTCCACTCCACCAATCAAAAAAAGCGATCAAAGCAGCAGTCGCAGAAAAGGACATTTGAAAGCTAGGACCTAATATTTCATGGGGTGTCATCGCTAGAGTTATCAACCCTGCAATGGAAAAATTACGCATTGTTATAGCAGAGCGATTACACAATATAGCAACCAACATAACAGCAATCATCACAAAACTTCTTTGCGCTGATATTGCTAAGCCCGACAATAACAAATAAAAAGCTGTTATCATAAAAGCAACGATAGCAGCAAATTTTTTACTGGAATAATAGGAAGAAAAAACTGGAAAAAATGCTAAAAAACTACGGATACTCAAAAGAACTATGCCGCTTAACAACGCCATATGTAAACCTGATATTGATAAAATATGAGCTAATCCAGCTGTACGTAATGCTTCATTTGTCTCATTTGAAATACCAGCACGCTGCCCTGTTATGAGGGCAGCTGCAACACTCCCCTTTTCTCCTTCAAGGGCTATATGGATTCTTTGTGTCATCTTCGTGCGTAAATTTTCAATTTTCTGTAGAATGATAGCGAATATTCCATCAGGCTGCGAAACGAATATTTTTCTTGGTTTTTCTAAATAAACGCCTTGTGCTCCAATTCTTTTAAAATAATTATGAAAACTAAAATCGTAGCCTCCTGGACGCACAGGCCCAGAGAATGCACGAATCTTAACTTTTCCATGCAGTCCATCACCAATCGCTAAGCCAGATGGCAAATATCTTGCCGATAAACGAACACGATGAAGACTATGTCGTAATACAGGATTTTCTGTATTCAAAATCTCCAAAACTAAACGAAATCCTCCTTTGGCACCTGACTCAATAGAAACAATTCTTCCCGTCAATGTAGTGACAATGTCACTGCTTAGCATGGGTGTTGCAATACGCCACGTTTCTATTTTTGCCGCTAAAGCACCCAATATAATACAAAACAGAAACCCCACGGGAATCCATATTTTTCGATAAAAACGTGCAACATAGAATATTCCCAGAAAAATACTGACCAACGCCCCCAATTGTCCCCAACTTGGTTCCCACTCTAAATGAAAATAGAAAATGATTCCTAGGGCAAAAAAGACTAAAATCAGCGAAAAAAGGATACCAAAAGAAACTTCTTTATTGATACAATCTTCTAACCATTTGCGAAAAAAAATGATTACTTCTTTTAAGAGTGTCAATAAAAAAATTTTTTGTTGGTTATAGCTACCGTTCTTTGCATCATCATATCTAGAAAAAACACTCTGCCCTATCTGACATGGCTTTTTTCCTTCTGTAACAGATTTTTCGGATAAACCCTCTTTACTTTTATAAAACATCAGTCCCCCACTTTAACTCGCAATACGGCTATTGCACGCCCCATCACTTATGCTAACATGACTTTTCTATAAAATTCCATAAGTAATATCTTAGTTTAAAGGAAAATATTCGTGTCTGTTATTACTCGTTTTGCCCCTTCACCCACTGGCTTCCTTCATATTGGTGGTGCTCGTACTGCTCTTTTTAATTGGCTTTATGCAAAACATACCGGTGGAAAAATGCTTTTACGAATTGAAGATACAGACCGAGAGCGTTCAACAGAAGCAGCTGTAAAAGCCATTATAGATGGCTTGCACTGGATGGGTCTTAGTTACGATGGCGCCCCTATTTCGCAATTCGAACGTGCAGAACGTCACCGCCAAATCGCTGAACAGTTGGTCAAGAATGGTAAAGCATATTATTGTTATGCTTCACCTGAAGAGTTAGCTGAAATGCGTGAAAAAGCCCGTGCAGAAGGGCGCCCACCACGTTATGATGGACGTTGGCGCGACCGTGATAGTTCTGAAGCTCCTAAAGGTGTTAAGCCTGTTATTCGCATCAAAGCCCCTCAAGATGGAGAAACGATTGTACATGATCGTGTTCAAGGTGATGTCCGTTTTCCCAATAAAGATCTCGATGACTTCATTATTTTGCGTTCTGATGGTTCGCCTACCTATATGCATGCTGTTGTCGTTGATGATCATGATATGGGCATCACACATATTATACGTGGTGACGATCATCTTACCAACGCAGCCCGACAAACGATTATCTTTAAAGCAATGGGATGGGATATTCCTGTTATGGCCCATATTCCTCTTATCCATGGTGAAAACGGTGCAAAATTATCAAAGCGACATGGTGCGCTCGGTGTTGATGCCTACCGAACAATGGGATATCTTCCTGCTGCTTTGCGCAATTACCTTGTCCGTTTAGGTTGGAGTCATGGTGATGACGAACTGATGTCACTTAAAGATATGATTTCTTGGTTTGATATTGAGGATATTAACAAAGGTGCTGCTCGTTTTGATCTCAAAAAGCTCGATTCCATCAACGGACACTATATGCGTATGAGTAATGATCAAGAACTTTTTGATGCCGCTCTTAATATTCTACCAGAAACCGATAGGGGAGCACAAATTATTGAAAAACTTGATGAAAAACGCCGTGTTCAATTTTTAAAAGCAATCCCGCATTTGAAAGAACGTTCAAAAACACTGTGCGAACTGATTGACAATGCCTCCTTCATTTTTACGCAACGACCTTTACAACTTGATGAAAAAGCTCAAATGCTCTTAGATAAAAATGGACAAACCATTTTAAACGATCTTTATCTTGCTCTGAAAGCGTGCCCCTCTTGGGATACAAAAACTCTAGATGAAACACTTCGCTCTTGTGTCCAAACACAGAATCTCAAATTTGGATCTATCGCCCAACCACTTCGCGCAGCTCTTACAGGATGTGCAACATCACTAGGTGTTTTGGATATTCTTATTTTATTAGGACGCGATGAATCCCTTCATCGCATCAAGGACCAACTTATCACAACAATATGCCCATGATGTGCACTGAGTATATTTCCTCAAATAAGGATCTATACAGATATCTCAACGCGCCTTAAAAGAGTTTTTTATGTTATATCATTGAAATACATTTCTTATTGAGTAATAATGATCAATAAGGAAATATTTTTAGATTGCATGTACTCACTTTTAGAGGCAATCTACCCTTAATATAAGTAAGAAAAGCTTCAGTTATACATCCCCCACTCTGATGAAGCAGAGTCTTAATTTTTAGAAGTGAAGGATCTGAAAGGAATACCGAATGTCTGAGAATAACGCATATATTATTGTGAATGATAAAAAAGTAGAGCTTCCCTTGCGTAAAGGCACGAGTGGACCTGAAGTCATTGAAATTGCTTCTCTCTACAAAAAAACCGATATTTTTACTTATGATCCTGGTTTTACTTCAACAGCTTCTTGTGAATCAAAAATTACTTATATCGATGGTGATAAAGGTATATTGCTTTATCGTGGTTATCCTATTGATCAATTGGCTGAAAAAGGAGACTTTCTCGAAAGTTGTTATCTTTTACTTTATGGTGAACTCCCAACACAGCAAGAAAAAAATGAATTTGATCGATGTATTATGCAGCATACCATGGTACACGAACAGTTTGCACGCTTCTTCCATGGCTTCCGTCGTGATTCTCATCCTATGGCCGTCATGGTTGCCTGCCTTGGCGCTATGTCTGCGTTCTATCACGACTCTATTGATATTACAGATCCTCACCAGAGAATGATTGCTTCTGTTCGTCTTATCTCAAAAGTTCCAACGCTTGCTGCTATGGCCTATAAATACAGTATCGGACAAGCATTTGTTTATCCACGTAATGATCTTAATTATGCTGCAAATTTCCTCCATATGTGCTTTGCAGTTCCTTGTGAAGAATATAAAACAAACCCTGTGCTTGCTCGGGCGATGGATCAAATCTTTATCCTTCATGCAGATCATGAACAAAATGCTTCTACATCTACGGTACGTCTTGCTGGATCCTCGGGTGCTAATCCGTTTGCCTGTATTGCAGCAGGAGTTGCATGCCTTTGGGGACCAGCACATGGTGGTGCCAATGAAGCATGTCTAAAAATGCTACAAGAAATAGGTTCTATTAAAAGAATTCCTGAATTTATTGCACGTGCAAAAGATAAAAATGATCCTTTCCGCCTTATGGGCTTTGGGCACCGTGTCTATAAAAATTATGATCCACGTGCAAAAATCATGCAAAAAACCTGTCATAAAGTTTTAAAAGAACTCAACATTCAAGATGACCCTCTTCTTGATATTGCAATAGAGCTTGAAAAAATTGCCTTAAGTGATGAATATTTTATTGAGAAAAAGCTTTATCCCAATGTTGATTTCTATTCCGGCATTACATTAAAAGCTCTAGGTTTTCCAACTGAAATGTTTACTGTCCTTTTTGCATTGGCGCGCAGTGTCGGGTGGGTGGCACAATGGAAAGAAATGATTGAAGACCCTGCACAAAAAATTGGTCGTCCTCGACAACTCTACACAGGCTATGCTATGCGTGACTATGTTCCTATAGATGAACGTGCAAATTAAAAAAAGAGATCAATAAAGCTTCAATTTACTGAAGCTTTATTGAGAGTAATCAAAAAACATCCTTTAAGAATTTTTATAAAACGTGATTTTAAAACTCTTTCTACAGAGATAACATCATCATAAAAATTTACTAAAAAATTCTAAGTTTTAGCTCTGTAAAGAAATTGAGAATACTTTTCTGCGAATTAGCCAAACATTTAGCAAAAAGAAATTGAAAATTTTACCTTATAATCCTCATTATCTTTAATAGAAATGTATTCCCTATCATTCCCCCATGTTTAAAAGCCCTATTACATATTAAAATCTAGCAATGTCAGAATTTTTCTTTCTATCTTCTTCAGATAAAATTGCAAAAGGCTTACATTAAGTGCTTTTCTAAGATGCCAAAACTTCTTATCCCTCTTCAAATAGATTCGAATAAAAATACTTTACATTTTGTCCTGTTAAGAGCTGAAATTTTCTTTGTATTTAAGTTAATAGTTTTTCTTTTAAAGATAAATTATTGATTTTTTTAAGTAAAATCATTAAATCATATAATCAACAAGAGGTGTACTTCTTTCCTGTATTTTTTATTCCCATACTTGATAAGAATAAATCATTTTTTTGATAATGATATCCAGCATAATGGTAGCAAAATGAACAAAGATAAATTTTTTACATTGCTCCAAAAGAGCTTACAGATTATAAAAACTCATGATGGTTTCATATTTGCCAGCTTATCTAATAGGAGAACATAATGAAATTATTAGCAGGAGTTCTTATAATAAGCGCGACACTATTTACCCTATCGGCCAATTCTCAAACGCTGAAAATTGCAAGCGATGCTTCTTATCCGCCATTTAGTTATATTGACTCAAATAACGAACTTCAAGGGTTTGATATTGATATATCTTATGCTCTTTGCAAAAAAATGAATGTTGAATGTACTATTGTCACACAAGACTTCGAGGGGATGATTCCCGGTCTTCTTGCCAAAAAATACGATGCTATTGTTTCTTCCCTTTCTCCTACAAAAGAGCGCTTACAAAAAATTGATTTTACAGATCCTTACTACAATACAGCACTCGCTGTTATTGTTACCAAAAATTCGGAAATTAAAGAAATCTCAACACAAGCCTTTAGAGGTAAAAACCTTGGTGTACAATCAAATACAACACAAGCTGCATATGCGGAAGATCATTATGCCTCTGAAGGAGTTAATATCAAACTTTATCCTACAGCAGCAGAAGTTAATCGTGATCTTTTAAGCCATCGGCTTGATATCATCATCTTTGATAAATTAAAAGCATTAAATTGGCTTGAAAATGAAGGAAAAGACTGCTGTCTCCTATTGGGAACTCTAGAAAAAACAAATTTTCCTATTGCAATTGCACTCCGTCAAAATAATAATGATCTTAAAAACAGTTTTAATAAAGCAATAGAAGAAATCCGCGCCGATGGAACCTATGAGAAAATTATGAGAAAATATTTTACTTTCGATATCGATTAGATCTCACTATGAATTAAAATTCAATCTGTATATTTAAGGAGTATCTTTAACTCTTTATTGGACATGCAGGTATAATTGGAAATTCGGCATTTCTATAAGAAAATTTACATTTATCAAAATAATTTTTAATTGTTCCTCAATATTTAAACACTTTATAGAATCTAATGACAACGATAAAGTTGTATTTTTATCGTATCAAAATCTAATTTTTTGATAATAATGCCCAACATAATGATCTAAAATAAGCATCAATAAATTTTTGAATTGCTCCAAAAAAGCTTACAGATTATAAAAACATAATGATTTCATATTTGCCCGCTTATCCAATAGGAGAACATCATGAAATTATTAGCAGGAGCTCTTATAATAAGCGCCGTACTATTCACCCAATTGGCTGATGCGAAAACATTAAAAATTGCGAGTGAAGGCACCTACCCTCCCTTTAGCTATATTGACTCAAATAATAAATTGCAGGGACTTGATATTGATATATCTTATGCACTTTGTAAAAAAATGAATGTTGAGTGTACTATTGTTACACAAGACTTCGAGGGAATGATCCCTGGACTTATTGCAAAAAAATATGATGCTATCATTGCTTCCCTCTCTCTCACACAAGAGCGCTTACAAAAAATTGACTTCACAGATCCTTACTACGATACAGCACTGGCTGTTATCGTTACCAAAGCTTCGGGAATTAAAGAAATCTCGACACAAGACTTTAGAGGTAAAAATCTTGGTGTGCAATCAAATACAACACAAGCTTTCTATGCAGAAGATCATTATGCTTCTAAAGAGGTGAAAATCAAACTCTACCCTTCCACAATAGAAGTGAATCGTGACCTTTTAAATCATCGACTTGATGTGATTATTGTTGATAAATTACAAGCATTAAATTGGCTTAAAAATGAAGGAAAAGATTGCTGTCTCCTCTTGGGAACTCTAGAAGAAACAAGATTTCCTATTGCAATTGCAGTCCGTCAAAATAATAATGAACTTAAAAATAAGTTCAATAAGGCGCTAAAAGAAATCCGTTTGGATGGAACTTATGAAAAAATTATGAGAAAGTATTTTACAGGTGATGTTTATTAAATATCGATATGATATTTAAATGAAACCTACTGGTTATTGCTAAAAAATATTATCGAACTCTTTCATGAGGAACACAGGAATGATTGAAAATTTAGCATTGCTATCATTTAGCAATGGTGGATGGGGAGTGGTTATACTTTCCAGTGCAGGAATGACTTTGTCATTGGCATTATGTTGTGGCTTTCTAGGATTTCCTCTAGGACTTCTCAATGCAGTGATGATTCGATCCAATATTAAGATGGCCAAAGCTATGGCACGCCTCTTTTCAACAGTATTCCGTGGGCTACCAGAGCTTTTAACTTTGTTTTTAGTTTACTACGGATTACAAAGCCTTATTCAAAATTTATTTGACTATTTTAATTTTGAAATCATGTTCAGTATCAATGCATTTGTTGCTGGTGTTCTTGCCCTTAGTATGGTTCTTGCAGCTTTTTCTTGTGAAGTTTGGCTTGGAGCATTTAATATTTTTGATAAAGGTCAATATGAAGCGGCTAAAGCTTTAGGACTTTCACGGTCAACCACATTTTTTCGTATTGTCTTCCCTCAGCTCATCCGAAATGCCTTGCCAGGACTTTCTAATAATTGGCTTACTTTACTGAAAGATACATCCCTTGTTTCTACCATCGCGCTTGTTGACCTCATGCGACAAACGAATTTAGCTGTCGCTGCTACCAATAAACCCATGCTATTTTATTTTGTAGCATGCTTACTCTATTTGTTATTTTCAGCGGTTTTTACTGCAATCTTACGCCATTTGGAAACATACACTCAAATAGGCTATAAAAAGGTGCTAGGTCAATGATTCCTGAGTGGCTTTATTTCCTTTTTAATCCTGATCTTTTAAGCCATTATGGACCCAAATTTATTAATGGCTTTATTGTTACTGTTGAGCTTGTTTCTATCTCTTGTTCTCTAGGTCTTTTTCTTGGTATGCTTATCGCTTTTGCTCGTCTATCAAAGAATACATTTTTACAATATTTTGCAAATGCTTATGTCTATTTTTTCCGTGGCTCTCCTTTATTAGCTCAACTCTTTCTTTTTTATTATGGGCTTGGTTCAATGAATAGTTTTTGGCAACAGGTGGGACTATGGTGGTTTTTTCAAAACGCCTGGTATTGTTGTCTTTTTATTTTTACACTCAATTCTGCTGCCTATCAATCTGAGATCTTTAAAGGAAGTTTTTTATCCGTAACAACTGGACAGCGTGAAGCATCAAAAGCTTTAGGTTTAAGCAACTCTGTCACATTTTTTAGAGTTATTCTTCCACAAGCAATGATTGTAGCATTACGCCCCCTAGGAAATGAGTTGATTTTAATGATTAAATCCAGTGCTGTTGCCTCACTTATTACTGTTTATGATTTAATGGGAGTTGCTAAACTCACTTATTCACGGACTTTTGATTTTCAAGTTTACGTTTGGGCTGCTCTTATCTATCTCTTTATCGTTGAACTCATTCATCGTTTTATTGTTTTTATCGAACAGCGCCTCACTCGATATTTACGTTAAATAAAATGATCATAAAAAACTTTACCAAACCAAAATGTTGAATTAATCACGTTATTCATCAATGAAAGAATAAAATAAGATGAATTTGAAAAATAATAAATCGATCTCTCCCAATAAAAAACCAGTGATCTCTATTCAAAATCTAAATAAATGGTATGGAAACTTTCAGGTCCTACATGATATCAACTTTAATGTTCAAGCTGGTGAACATATCGTTATTTGTGGACCATCCGGATCAGGAAAATCAACGTTAATTCGTTGTATTAATCAATTAGAACAAGCACAAAAAGGTTCAATCTGTATCCATAACGTTGATATCCATACCGCTCCTATACAACAGCAAAAAAAAGTTCTTCGTAAGATAGGAATGGTCTTTCAGAATTTTAATTTATTTCCCCACATGAGCGTTATACAAAATTGTATTTTAGCACCTATGACCGTTCAAGGGCTTTCCAAACAACAAGCACAAGAACGGGCAATTCGTTACTTAACACATGTTGGTATTGAAAAACACTGTGAAAAATATCCTTTACAACTTTCTGGTGGGCAACAACAACGTGTTGCGATTGCCCGTGCACTTTGTATGGAACCTGAAGTCATGCTTTTTGATGAACCAACCTCTGCTCTTGATCCAGAAAGTGTGGGAGAAGTTTTGGAAGTGATGGCTCGATTGTCCGACACAGGGATCACAATGCTTTGTGTTACCCATGAAATGGGCTTCGCACGTAAAGTCTCAGAAAGAATACTCTTTCTAGAAAATGGAAAAATTGTTGAAGATACAGCCTCTGAAGAATTTTTTACCAATCCTAAAAGCCAACGTGCTTGTAATTTTCTTGCTAAAATTAAATATTAATCATTAAAATATTGCTTTATTTATACAATTTTATTCTTGTTTTTTAAAAGAGCGATAATTGTTTGTGCGCCAACAACCCCTGATGGTACTTCAGTTTTCATTTTCTGTTCTACCATCTCAAAGGCATCAAGTTGTGCCTGTCGCAATAAAGGATTAGCCAAAAGTTGTTCTACTTGTCTTGCTAACATACCAGGACGGATTAATTCATTCAAATATTCCGAAACAATAGGCTTATCAGCAATAATATTTGGAAGAGCAGCACTCCATAACATCATTTTAGGAAAAATAAATAATTTAGAAAAACGATCAAGTTTATAGCAAAGAACCATAGGAATTTTTGCTAAGGCTAATTCAAGTGAAACAGTTCCATGTGCCGCAAGAGCAACATCTGCTTGTGCAAAAGCACGCCATTTTTCATCTTCACCAACGACAATTTCTATCTTGCTTTTCCAGCCTTGCACAAAATCACGGATTCTATCTACCAAATGAGGTAAGGTTGGTAAAATAATACGTAAATGAGGAATACGTTGTACAAGAATCTCTACTGTTTCTCGAAAAATAGGCATTAAGGAACGAATTTCTAAATTGCGTGATCCTGGCAAAATAACTAATGTAGGCGATGATATTTGTGTATCGATCAAATTTCTTTGTTCTAATTGGCTTTTTTTTTCTGACTGAACTCTCAAAAGGGGAGGATATGTCAAAAGACGATGTCCAACATAGGTCGTGGCAGGACCTCCCAAATCTTGCATAATCTTTTCTTCAAAAGGAAAAACCGCTAAAACATGATCAACAAATCCACGCATAGCTTTTGCACGCTCTGGCCTCCATGCCCAAACGGTTGGTGCAATATATTTAATGATAGGAATAGAAGGCGCTAAAGCACGTACCTTTTTTGCAATACGATGTGTAAAATCAGGACTATCAATAATAATTAAACAATCAGGTTGTTCTTGTGCAATAAATTTGGATAAATTGCGAATATGTAGCAACAACAATGGTAGTTTTTTCAATACTTCCTTTAAACCTATTAAAGCAATATCATGGGAATCAAAAAAGCTTTTTAAACCTAATGCCTTTAAATGCCTCCCCCCAACACCAATCAAATGAATATTGCATCCTATCTGTTGTGATAAACAAGTAATTAAATCGGCCCCAAGTAAATCACCAGATTCCTCACCTGAAACCACAGCAATCTTTAAGAAACAATTATTCATGACCAAACCTTTCAAATGTCTCTATAAATAGAGAATATTTGTTGGCTTTTTCTATTGTTGTTTTCACCGATAATATTAGACTTCTATTTGCCTCCACCGCAACACCAGATAAACCACTCTTTGCAATATTTATTATTGTCGCTGGCCCAATTGATGGCAAATCAACGCGATTATCCTGTTGTGGTTTTGCACATTTTACAAGAATGCCACCTTTAAGGGGAATTTGCCCTCTTTCTCGCATTTCACAAACACGCCACAACATATTATCAGTTCCCTCAGCACCCTCCAGAGCAACCACCCTTCCTTGGACAACGACAACGGCTTGCCCGATATCTAATTGACCTAAAAGCTTTGCTGCTTCTACTGCTAAAAAAATATCTTTTTTCTCTTTTGGAGTAGCGCGCCGTACTGTTAAATTAAATTCTATGGGAGCTAAAAGATCTGGGACTATTTCGTGAGCACCGATAACACAAAAACCGTGTGCTTCAATAACCCGTATAAAAGCTTTTAATAACGCATCGTCTCCCCTCTTCAAAGCTCCGATTAACTTAGGAAGAGCTAAAAATGTTGTCCAGTCCAGTCGCAATTGTTTAAGAAGTGGACGCTTTTTCACACCACCTGCCAAAACAACATTATATACACCAGCCTCTTTTAAAATTTTAACGAGTCGCGCTAACTCTACAATTGATAGCTCGCAATGCTCATAGCGATAAAGAACAGAATCTGCCTCACCATGCAAAAGCACAAGAAAAGGATTTTCTCCATTCTTCTCAAGAGTCTGCGCAACAGTAATCGGTAGAACACCATTTCCTGCTATAATAGCAGTACGGCCGGAAAGAAAACTTCTGGCTCCCCAAATAGGCATTTTTAATCCTTATGTTCTTTTATTTTATCACCTTCAAATTTTGGTGTACAATAAAAACGCTTTCCTTCTTCTTTAATAAAATTAACAACTTCAGAAACAGACTGAGAAGAAGAATAAAAAGAAGCAACATCACTAACACGCTCTTTAAATGGTTTGCTATGATCAAAAAGCATGGCAACTGCATGACGGAGTGCATGAATATCTTGACGCTCAAGTCCTGCACGCTTCATGCCAATAATATTGAGGCCGGCAAGTTTTGCCTGCACACCAACAGCTGTTCCATAAGGTATCAGATCACCAACCAGTGCAGATACGCCGCCGATAAATGCATGATGTCCAACACGAACAAATTGATGAACAGCAGCACCACCACCAATAATCACATAATCACCAACAGTGACATGACCAGCAATCATTGCGTTATTGGCAAATGTTACATGATTGCCTACATAACAATCGTGAGCGATATGCGCATAACAAAAAAATTGGCAATTATCACCAACAACTGTCATTCCTACACTCGAATCGGAACCCCTATGCATTGTTACACCTTCACGAATCGTACAATTCTTACCAATAAAAAGAGTTGTAGCTCCTCCTTTATGTTTATTATTTTGCGGATCTGCCCCCAAAACAGCATGAGAAAATACTTTACTCTTGGCTCCTAATGTTGTCTTTCCCATTATTACAACATGACTTGTCAAACTACATTCATCACCAATAACAGCCTCTGAACTAATATGGCAAAATGGTCCAACGCGTACATTCTCACCAAGCTGCGCTCCCTTCTCCACAAGAGCAGTTGGATGGATTTTCGTACCGGACATTTTTAAATTCCCATCAAATATCGTTTATTCTTCTTCGACAATCATCGCAGCAATTTCTGCTTCAGCGACGCGGACATCTTCTACTTTTGCAACACATGAAAAACGTCTCATACCAGATCTTTTTTTCAAAAGCTGAACATGAATCTTGAGCTGATCACCAGGCATAACCGGCTTACGAAATTTCGCATTATCAACCGTCATAAGGTAAACTAAATTTGTTTGCTTATTGCCTAAATTTAAAAGTGCTATTGCTCCTGCCGTTTGTGCCATAGCTTCTAAAATCAAAACTCCAGGCATAACAGGCTTTGCGGGAAAATGTCCCGTAAAATGTGGCTCATTAATCGTTATATTTTTAATACCAATCGCTTCTTGTTCACCATCAATATCAACGATACGATCAATCAATAAAAATGGATAACGGTGCGGTAATATTGATAATAGTTTTTCAATATCGACAGCCTCTAAGTTTTTAGTTTTTTCACTGCTGATCATATCAGCGTTTCTCCTTTTTAACTTTTCCCATACTGCGCAACGCCGCTACTTCACGAAACCATTGTTTAAATGGTCGCGCTGGACTACCTCCCCATTTTTCGCCATCCGGAATGTCATTCATAACACCACTACGAGCAGCAATCTGAACAGATTTACCTATTATGATGTGATCAGCTACTCCCACACTTCCGCCAAGCTGAGACATATCCCCTATAGATGTACTTCCCGCAATGCCACATTGAGCGGCAATAAGACAATAGCGGCCAATTTTTACATTGTGGGCAATTTGTACAAGATTATCAATCTTGCTTCCTTCACCAATAACAGTATCTTGAAATGTCCCACGATCAATTGTCGTGTTCGCACCAACTTCTACACCATCCTCAATAATAACACGACCAAGCTGTGGAATTTTCTCGATTCCAACTCCACCTCCAACATAACCAAAACCATCTTGTCCAATGCAAACGCCAGGATAAAGCTGAACCTTATCACCTATTATAGAACACTGAACTGTTACCTTAGGAGCAATATAGCAGTCACATCCAATACGGCAATTTTCACCGATAACAGCTGTGGATGAAATAAGAGTTCCTGCACCAATCTCAACATTTTTACCAATAACAGCTCCAGCTTCAATACACACATCATGTGCCAACTTAGCCGTTGGATGAATATGCGCATGTAATGAAATCCCCTTCTGCCCCAACCAAGGCATTGGCTTGACAGAATCTGGAAACAAAATACGACCAATCTGAGCAAAGTCACGCTGTGGTGTGGATGTCACCAAAATTGCCATAGTTTCGGGAACTTTAAAAACAATCTCATTCGTACACAAAACAGCAACAGCAGAACTGTCCAGTAAAGCATCAGAAAACTTCCGATGCTCTACAAAAACAAGCGAACCTTCCACCGCACTCTCAAGTGAAGAAAGAGTATTGATAACTTTATGAGAAAACTCTGGATTAAGAAGCTTTGCACCCGTCAACTCAGCAGCATTTGCAACTGTCAATCGTCGGGACGGCGTAAAAAAAAATGTATCCGCCATCAAAACACTTTCTCTCCCAGCTTAAGCTATTCTCTTCAAATTTTTCCTTCTTAAAATCGCTCAAATCAGAACTTCGTAGAAATACCAAAGTTCAATTGTTGCAAACGATCACCTTCCTGCTTCGTTATTGGCCAAGCATAATCAAAACGCAAAGGACCAAACGGAGAATCCCACATCAAACTCACACCTGCAGATGAACGCCAAGCACTTTTGGTATTGGTAACAGACGGTTCACCCTGAAAAACGGCTTTATAATTATTGCCATAAAGCGTGGCAATATCCGCAAATAAAGCACCGCGCAACCCGAATCCTTCAGGCACAACAGGGATAGGAAACTGTACTTCAGCAGTCGCATTCATATATGTCGTTCCCCCCAAGAAATAAACCTCACCCTTACTGGAAACCTGGCGCGGACCTATTCCATTATATTTGAACCCTCGAATCATATCAGAATTTACTTTAAACATATCGAAAATACGAACACCTTCTTTGCCTACTTCATGGATATAACCACCCCCAAAGGAAAGCAAACCAACGATATCCTTCTGGTCAGAAAGAGTCTTGTACATCATCGCCTTACCCGTGGTCTTCAAGAACTTTGCACTCCCACCAAGCCCTGCATATTCCTGAAGCAGATGCACGTACCACCCATCATGGGGGGATCTCATATCATCAATCGTATTATAGGTGAAACCATAACTAATTGATGAACGTTTCCAAGGGCTGTGTTTTGCAGCTTGAACAATCGCACCAGAATATTTCCCATATAATTCTATTATGTCACCCTCTTTGTCAAAATCATACTCTCCGCCAAAATCATATTCTTCCTGCACATAAGAATAAGCTACATTAGCAGATAATTGATTATTAATAGGTAACGAAAACCGCAGCGATCCACCTGTCTGCCGTACATCATAGGCTTTATCAGCACGATAAGTACTACGAAAAACATCAACGCCAGCAGATAAACGATATCCTAAGAAATAAGGATCAACAAATGATAAATTATAATTACGAGATTTTTCTTGCCCCGCACCTAATCCTAAACGAACATATTGACCACGTCCCCCAAGATTACGTTCAGTAACAGAAACTTCAAGTGACATACCAGGACTTGTTCCCCCTGTTGTATACCCTCCAGAAAGAGAGAGATCTCCTGTTGAAGCTTCAACGACATCTATTACCAAAACAACTTGGTCAGATTGATCTGTGGGAACCATTGAAATATTAACGGCTTTGAAGAAACCTAAACTTTCTAGACGACGTTTCGCCCGCTGTAGTAAAGTTTGATTGTAAGCATCTCCTTCATTTAAATCAATCTCACGGCGAATGACGTAATCACGCGTTTTCTCATTGCCACGTATATCAATACGTTGAATATAAGCACGTGTACCCTGTTCAATATTATATAAAATTGAAATTGTATGATTTGCTAAATTACGATTTCCCCGCGGTTCAACTTTAGCAAAAGCATATCCCGAATCAGCAACTTTGTTATTAATAGTTGCAACAGACTGTTCAATATCTTCTGCACTATAAACATTACCTGGCTGGGTTTTAAGCACCCTTTTCACAGATTGAACGTCAATTCCATCAACATCACTTTCAACCTGAATATCGCTAATTTTATAGAGCGCACCCTCATCAAGAACGAAAGAAATTTTATACGTATTGCTTGCTGCATCAAAAGTTGCTTTAGAAGAGACTACACGAAAATCTGCATAACCACGGTTATAATAAAAGCGACGTAAAGCTTCTTCATCAACAGCGAGGCGCTCTTCACTGTAAACATCACCTCCCAACAACTTCGAAAAAATTCCTGAAGTTTTTGTTGAAATCACATCACGCAAACGGCGACTTCCAAAGACACTATTGCCCTTAAAAGTGATATCACCAATCTTTGTTTTTTTCCCTTCAACGACATTAAATACCACATTAACCCGCCCTTTTCCAAGGTTAATCGTTTGAACGTTAACAGTGATATTATTACGACCAAGAGTTTTATAAGCCTCACGAATTGTATTTATATCAGCAGAAAGCTTAGCAGAATTAAAAGGCTCATTCGGTTTTAAAGAAATAAACCGCTTAAGATCTGGGTCTTTAAAAGATTTATTTCCTTGAAACAATATTTGATTGACAACCTCATATTCTTTTACGAATACAACCAATTTATCACCCACCGGATTTATTTTAACATCATAAAATAAACCCAATTCGAAAAGGTTCTTCACAGCACTATCAACATCACCACTGGAAACACCTTGCCCAACCTTAATCCCCATATTGTCTCGAATCGCCTGAGAACTTACAAACTTATTCCCACGAACCTCAATAGAGCGGACTACAGACGCTTGTATTTCTCCGACCGCAGCAATTGACATAAAAACCGTTGCTGGGGCAATCATCCCCATCTTTAACACCAATACAGATGCTGCATTTAAAAACTTTGAATTCGTAGTCATTGGCTTTTTTACCTTACTCTCGTTCCTTGGACATGATGCCTTAAAAAGCTAACTGCCATAACAACCTTTTTACAGCTTTACAGCGAGACTTTTCATTCCTTAATTACTCATTATAACCTACAACGCCACAACATTTTGTAGACATGGTAAACAACCTTAAATTTGTTTTTGCTATTATTACTTAATTTATAAAGCGTTTTCCATAATTTAATTAGCTAAACCAACAAAAATAATCATTAAAAAAGACAAAGATCATAAAAAGGAGAAGAATGGAAAAACCTAAACGAAAAACAATTCCCTGAATTTTGGTAGATATTCTCCTCCCAGTAATGACCTCAATGACATGCAATAAAAGATGCCCACCGTCAAGCGGTAGAATCGGAAAAAGGTTAATAAGCCCAACACTTATTGAAAGAAAAGCTGCCAAATTCAACAAAGAGATAAAACCTGTCTCGCTCACTTTCCAAGCAATTTTAACGGTTTTAGAAGGTCCACTTAGCCGACAACGATCCTCTTTTCCTCCTATTAAACGACTCATAAAAAGAACAGTTTGAGTGGCGATAAACACAGTACGGTCTGACGCTTCTCTTACAGCTGTTACAAAACCATAGCGAATATGTTTTATATAAGTTGGATCTAAATGTGCTGGATTATTTAAATCAACAGGAACACCTACACCTATCATAGCACTTCGTGTTCGATTACCAAATCCATCATCTCGCTCAACGACTTTCGGGGTAATCATCGTTGTAAAGACTCGCCCCATGCGTTCTATTTTAAACTCTATGGGTTCTCTTCCATGAAAAGCTACATAATTCATCAAATCTTCAAAGCTTTCAACCCGTCGTCCATCCATTTCAACAAAACGATCACCTAATTCCAAACCGGATTGAAGAGCAGGGCTATCTTTTACCAAAGAACCAACAACGGGCTCAATGGCTACACGACCATAGATAAAGAAAAAAAATGTTAGAATAACAACAGTAAAAAGGGCATTGAAGAAAGGACCGGCAAAAACAGTTGCTGCTTTTTTCCAAGCATGCGCACTAGCAAATGAACCATCAACAATCAGAGATGATTGGAATGATTCCGTATCGATTTTTTCCTCATCCCCAACAAATTTTACATAACCTCCTAAGGGGATAAGTGCTAAACGCCACTTCGTGCCATGCTTATCTGTATAACTCGCTATTTCTGGTCCAAATCCAAGCGAAAAAATTAACGCCTTAATACCACACCACCGACCAATGAGATAATGCCCAAATTCGTGCACAAAAATGATAATCATAATGATGAAAAGAATACTCAAACTTCTTAAAAGAAAATCACCCATAGTGACGATATGATTTAAAAGTTCCAAACGATCTTCTCCCAATTAGATCATACTAAAAAGATTAAAAGGCGCATCCATATCAGACATAAATGAACCAATTAAATAAAGAAGAAAAGCTGCCCCTACCAATCCATCTATACGATCCATAAAACCACCATGTCCAGGCAATAAAGAACTAGAATCTTTAACAGAAAACCGTCTTTTGAGCCACGATTGCCCTAAATCACTCAATTGTGAAACAATTGATAAAACAAGTGTAAGGAGTGGCACAAAAAAACTAGCTAAATTTATATCAAAAAATCCAAAAGCAACCCATATACCACCGAAAACTCCGACAAATGTACCACCAAGTGCTCCTGACCATGTTTTATTAGGAGAAAATTGTGGTGCTAATTTAGGGCCCCCTAATGCACGTCCGATAAAATAACCACCAATATCTGTTCCCCACACTATCGTAAATAAGAAAATAACAACTTGGAACCCCAACATTTCATGATCCCGTAGAAAGCATAAAGCAACAACAGGAAAAGATGCATATAAAAAACCACAAAAAACCCAACCACTCTTTTTTATAGATATAATAGCCAACACCGCAGCCAAAACGATTAAAACACAAAAAATCAACGGAGCAGATACACTCAACACTAAAAAAAAGCCAAAGATCAAGTAAAAGATACTTGCTAATATTTTTTGTAAAACACACCACTTCTCTTTAGTAATACTCATCCACTCATAAAGAACAAAACCGCCAATACACCATACAAATAAAAAAAAGAAGTTTCCTCCCAACCATGTTAGATACAACGCAATAACGCCAAAAACAAAAGCTGTCAGAATACGATAAACCAAATTAGACAAAACAACATCCAAACAATAAAAATAGAAAATACAAGCCCTGAAATTAACGCAAGAAAAATTCCCCTACGCAGTGTTTTTATCTCATACCTGTATAATTTCTCTTATAATTTATCATAAATAATTCAGTCTACTAAGATAGCGCTTATGAGACTAATAATCAATGAAAACAGCTTCAAAAATCTCAGTCAAGATTAATCCTAAATATTTTTTTAATATTTTCTCAAATATAAAATGAAAAAGCAGCTACCTCTGCCCCATACAAATTAACTAATATAGGTTTCGTATAAAAACACTTTTCTATCAACTATTCGTCATTAAAAAACGAATTATGCCACATAACATCTGCTTGATCGATCATACCCACATGTTTTATAATGAGAAATAAGAGAAAGGTTAGGCTTAATATTCTTTCCCCAACCTTCATCTTAGAATATTTGAATAATTTCTAATAATGCTTTCATTATGCAGTTTAACAAAGACGTACTCAACTAAAAGCCCACACTATGCTGTTAAATAGTGTCTTCCAGCAAAGGGCATGATTTACCACGCAGATTAAAAAATTTAAACATCTGCCCTTTCAAATCAGTCTCTCCCATATCAAAATGATAGAATACCTTCCTGCATCACACCTTGCTATCACAGAACACACCACCCCTCCTATTATCCCTAGAAACAATTTACAGGCTTGGGAGTATAACATCCTTTTTCTAGCGACAAAACCGTCTTAAACGTGCATAATTTCAGATTCTTTTACGGCTAAAATTTTATCAATATCAGCAATAGTTTCATCTGTGAGTTTTTGAACTTTTTCAGACAAACTATGGGCTTCATCTTGTCCAATTTCACCATCTTTTTCTAACTTTTTCAAATTGTCCAGACCATCCCGACGGACATGACGTGTAGCAACACGCGCTTGCTCTGCATAGTGATGCGCAATTTTTACAAGTTCTTTACGGCGCTCTTCATTCAACTCAGGCAAAGGAATACGTAGATTCGTACCATCAGTTATGGGATTTAAACCAAGACCAGAATCGCGAATAGCGCGCTCTACAGCTCCGACCATCGTTTTATCCCATACAGAAACAGAAAGCATCCGAGGTTCGGGAACAGAAATATTAGCAACCTGATTTATATGCACAACAGAACCATAAGATTCAACGGTCAACGGCTCTAATAAACTGGCCGATGCACGTCCAGTCCGCAAACCACCTAATTCATGTTTAAAAGCCGTAATGGCACCATCCATGCGACGTTTCAGATCATCCATAATTGATGTAACATTCATATTTCTGTCTCCTTCAATTGTCCTTTGAAGCTTACCCTTATTCCGATACTATTGTAAAGCGTCCTGTTCCATTCAAGACCTTAGCCAAACCGCCTTTTTCATGAATGGAATACACAATAATCGGTACATTGTTCTCACGTGCTAAAGTGACCGCCGTTGAATCCATAACAGATAATCCCCATTGCAAAACTTCAACATGTGTTAATTGGTCAAAACGCTTAGCCGTAGGGTCTATTTTTGGATCTGCTGAATAAATACCATCAACTTGTGTTCCTTTAAGAAGGACATCCGCACCAATTTCTGCTGCACGTAAAGTAGCAGCAGAATCAGTGGTAAAAAATGGATTTCCTGTACCACCTGCAAAAATAACAACTTTTCCCTGATTCATATAAGCTATTGCTTTACGTTGCGAGAAACTTTCACAAATTTGTGGCATAGCAATCGCAGAGAGTACAACAGTTTCAACCCCTAATTTTGTCAAAGATGTTCGCAATGCTAAAGAGTTAATAGCAGTTGCAAGCATTCCCATATGATCACCTGTCACTCGGTCCCCACCATGCGAAGCAACAGCAACGCCACGAAAAATATTTCCCCCACCGATAACAACCGCAACTTCTATCCCCATTGTGCGCACTTCTGCAATATCAGCGGCAATACGGTCTACAACAGAAACATCAATGCCAAAATTCTGCCCTCCCATAAGAGCTTCACCAGAAGCCTTTAAAAGAATACGTTTATACGGAAGTGCTAATGCCATTAATAATCTCCCCAAAAGCCTATTTACTTTTTGCTTTTGACATCACGAAGGGCACCACTTTTTTCACGTGACGCCCTCTCAACAATTACATTGTTCCCCTCAGAGATTCTACAACCAACGATATGACTTTAAATCTCTGTTCAAGAGTTTGCAATAACTAGCCTTTTACAGCAGCAGCAACCTCTGCAGCAAAATCAGACTCCTCTTTTTCCACACCTTCACCTAATGCAAAACGAATAAAGCCTGTAATTTTTGCTGGAGCACCAATTAATTTCTCAGCATCCTTTAAAGCGGCCTCAACAGTTATATCAGGATTCATAACAAAAGCTTGAGAAAGCAAAACAACCTCTTCAAAAAACTTACGCATACGTCCTTCTACCATTTTTTCAATGATATTTTCAGGTTTTCCAGACTGACGTGCTTGATCTGAAAAAATTGCTTTTTCACGCTCAACAGCAGCAGCATCAACATCTTGTGCTGTAAGTGCTAATGGATTGGTTGCCGCAATATGCATCGCGACCTGCCGACCAAAAGCAAGAGCAGCTTCCTTATTTCCTGTTGTTTCAATTGCAACCAAAACACCAAGTTTTCCAAGCCCATCAGCCGCACTATTGTGTATATAAGTCGCAACAACACCATTCTCAACAGACAATTTAGCGGAACGACGAAATGTCATATTTTCGCCAATTGTACCAATTGCATCTTTAATCGTAAGCTCTACAGTCTTCTCAGAGCCTGGATAAAGAGAAACAGAAACAGATTCAACATCCCCTGGCGTATCTAAGGCAGCAGTTGCTACTTTACGCACAATGTCTTGGAATCCATCATTGCGTGCAACAAAATCTGTTTCAGAATTAATCTCAACCAAAACTGCATGTGAATCTTTTGATACGACTCCGATTAATCCCTCAGCTGCTGTACGACCAGCCTTTTTATCTGCTTTAGCTATTCCTTTTTTACGAAGCCAATCAACAGCAGCTTCCATATCACCATTAGTCTCTGCTAGAGCGGCTTTACAGTCCATCATACCAGCGCCAGATAGTTCTCGAAGTTCTTTTACTTGTGCAGCAGTAATGCTCATATTTGCCTCTTTATTTTGTAACAGTGAAAGCGTGCAAAATCCCTCTGCACGCCTATAACTTCTTTTTTAGACAATAAAAGTACCTTAATTAGGCGTTTTATATTATTCAGAAACTTCTGAAACTGCATTTTCTTCCAAAATAGGCTCCACAGGTGCATCAACTTGAGCTCCTAAATCGATACCCATTGCTCCTTGCTGGCGTGCAATACCATCAAGAGCAGCACGGGCAAAAAGATCGCAATAAAGAGAAATTGCACGTGAAGCATCGTCATTACCTGGTATTGGATGTGTTACGTCATCGGGATCACAATTGGTATCAATAATAGCAATCACTGGAATACCTAAACGTTTTGCTTCTTGGAGTGCAATATTTTCTTTATTCGTATCGATAACAAAAATAAGATCTGGAACAGAACCCATATCTTTAATACCACCAAGCGCACGATTAAGCTTTTCACGATCACGTTCAAGATTTAAACGTTCCTTTTTGGTAAAGCCTTGCGCTTCAGCAGCAAGAATTTTATCAAGCTTCCGCAAACGATGGATCGAATTGGAAATCGTTTTCCAGTTTGTGAGCATGCCGCCAAGCCAACGTGCATTAACGTAATACTGGGCGGAACGATTCGCCGCATCTGCGATAATGTCAGATGCTTGCCGTTTCGTACCAACAAAGAGAATACGACCACCACGCGCTACAGTATCTGAAACAAGTTTAAGCGCTTGGTGTAAAAGTGGAACGGTCTGAGCAAGGTCAATAATATGGATATTATTACGCTGACCATAAATATAGGGAGTCATTTTGGGATTCCAGCGATGAGTCTGGTGACCAAAATGCACACCGGCTTCTAAAAGCTGGTGCATAGTAAAATCGGGTAGTGCCATAAATCTTATCCTTTCCGGTTCAACCTCCGCGGAAAAAGCAGAAAGACCTGCTACCGGCGGATGCTTGCTAGAATTTTCTCACAGATCATTTGCAAACACCCAGACTCCGCGTGTGGAATAGCGCAAACATACTAATATTTGATTCTTTTTCAAGTTATTTTCTTTAATCATTTAATATTTGCATTTTCACATTGATTAAGATCTTTTCCAAGTTCCAAGAATTCGAGACTGTTCAATTTTGCACGCACTGAAAAAGTTCCATAATCTATATGAAGATCACGCATGACACCATTCTCATGTAAGAGAAAACTGCTACGATAAACCGGCAAACCATCTTTATTTTCTCCATCATCAAAATAAGAAATTGTAACAGGCCAATATTCTTCTTCATCCAATTTTCTTACTTTTTCCGTTTCGCTATCAGATAAAAGCGTCTTCTTTTCCCCTATGACGATACTTTCTTTTATAACTTTATCTGCTTTATTTGTCCCATCAAATACAGTAACATTGTAAAAATGATCTCCTGCTTTTGCATGGCGGATAATATTTTTTAGTTGCATTATTGGAAATTCAGCTATTGCAAGCTTATACTCTTTTTCCTTTGGCTTTTTTAAGGTAACTGTAATACCATCTTGAGTACGCTCCGCAACCCCCTCGGCACGATGCACAACCTCTTCTCCCTCTTGATCTGTGATATTAAAACGAAATGTACGGCTGTCTCCTGTCTCATAACTCGTCGTCTGTTGATCCGTCAAACGTACTGGCATATCTTCAATGTGAACACGGCTAATGAAACGAAAACGTGTGCTATAGCCTTGGCATGCCGAACCAGTAAGCTCGTAAACCATTCGCCCTGACATCGCAGAAATTGTCATTTCATGAGAAACACTATCGAGATGAAAATCATAAATTGCTCGATGAGGCACAATAAAAATGGGCTCTTCAGCTCTCGCAGTACATAAAAAAACAATATATAAAATTATTATAAATAATGATCTAATCATTCCCAACTTCCGAACTTTATCCCCGTTGCATAACATCATGCAATAAGGCAAAAAAGGCTAATTTCTCAATTAACCACACATTTTCTTAAATCAAAAAATAGATTATGCAATGAATATATTATAGAGCAGCTATGGAGTTAACATTATGACCAATATGATTGAAAAAAACTTAGAGAAGTTCGGAATCACTCTTCCTGAAGTAATCTCCCCCCTTGCCAATTACATCACCACTTCACAAAGTGGCAATCAACTCTTTATTTCTGGACAACTCCCTCTCATTAATGGAAAACCAATAGCCATCGGTAAAGTTGGTGCAACTGTGAATACCGAACAAGCCCAAAAAGCATCCGAAGCTTGCGCTCTCAATATTCTCGCGCAACTCAAGGCAACTCTGGGTGACTTAAATAAAATAAAACGTGTGGTAAAAATTACTGTTTTTGTGGCTGTAGATTCTCATTTTACCGATATTCCTTTTGTTGCCAATGGAGCTTCTAATTTATTCGTCAATATCCTTGGTGAAATTGGAAAACACGCCCGTTCTGCTATTGGTGTTGCCTCTCTTCCTATGGATGTTCCTGTAGAAGTTGAAGCCATCATAGAAATCTAAACCTTCATTAAGACAGTGCACCATCCTAAATATAACTGAAGTCAAAATACTTCTTTGTCTTACACTCTGATAAACCTTGCATTTTTTCGTTTTTAAATTAGAATCTTAAACTTACAATAAAAGGAAATATTTGTATGAAACAAGCTTACGACAATAACAATATTTTTGCTAAATTGATTCGCAATGAAATCCCTTCTGTTCGTGTCTACGAAGATGATGATGTTATTGGATTTATGGATATCATGCCACAGGCACCAGGTCATACGCTAGTCATTCCTAAAAAAGGCTCGAGAAATTTACTTGATGCGGATACTGAAACATTATTTCCTGTTATTAAAGCTGTTCAAAAAATTGCAAATGCCGTCAAAAAAGCCTTTCAGGCAGATGGCATAACTGTCATGCAATTTAATGAAGCAGCTAGTCAACAAACCGTTTATCACCTCCATTTTCATATTATACCACGTATGAAGGGAATAGAACTTACCCCTCATAATGATATGATAACGCCTACAGAAATACTTGAAGAGAATGCAAAAAAAATCCGTGCTGCCTTATAACACACTCTTAAGTTGTTGAGCTTTTTTTTCCTACACGTTTTTTTGTAAAATTTTCCATTTTACTTTTCTTTGAACTTACAGATATATCGGAAGATGAAATTTCTAACTGTAAGCTTTCTTTTTTACCATTTGATTTTTGTGTCAATACGCGAACGGTACCACCATTGCGTAACTTTCCAAATAAAATTTCATCAGCTAATGGCTTTTTAATATATTCTTGTATAACACGCCCTAATGGGCGTGCTCCCATCTGAGAATCATATCCTTTATTGGAAAGCCATAAAGTTGCAGAAGGGCTTAATTCAAAACAAATTCCCCGATCAGCTAATTGTGCTTCAAGCTGAAAAATAAATTTTTGCACTATCTGATTGATGATTAAATGAGATAAAGGTGCAAACGGAATAATTGCATCTAACCGATTACGAAATTCTGGTGTAAATAACCGATTGATTGCTTCTATATCCTCACCATCACGATGTACTTTCCCAAATCCAATAGCTGATTTTGCCATATCTGAAGCACCAGCATTGGTCGTCATAATCAAAATAACATTGCGGAAATCAATTTTCTTACCATTATGGTCTGTTAATCTACCATAATCCATTACCTGCAATAAAATATTAAATAACTCTGGATGCGCTTTCTCAATCTCATCTAGCAATAGAACTGCGTGAGGTTTCTGATCAACGGCATCTGTAAGGAGACCTCCTTGATCAAACCCTATATAACCTGGAGGTGCTCCGATTAAACGTGCTATCGTATGCCGTTCCATATATTCTGACATATCAAAACGCAATAATTCAATGCCTAAAGATGATGCAAGCTGTTTTGCAACTTCAGTTTTTCCTACACCTGTTGGTCCTGAAAATAAATAACTTCCTATTGGTTTATCCGGTTCGCGTAAACCTGCTCGCGCCAATTTTATGGATGAAACTAAGATGGAAATTGCCTGATCTTGACCATAAACAACATGTTTGAGTTCTCTTTCAAGCTTACTCAGTATCTTCTGATCATTCCGAGAAACTGTTTTTGGTGGAATTCTTGCAATTGTAGCAACAGTCGCTTCAATTTCTTTAACACCTATACTCTTCTTGCGTTGTTTTTGTGGCAAAAGCTTTTGCGCTGCGCCACTTTCATCAATAATATCAATTGCTTTGTCAGGTAACCTACGATCAATTATATAACGTGAAGATAATTCTACAGATGCCTTCATCGCCTGATCTGTATATTTAATCTGATGAAAATCTTCAAAGTAAGGCTTCATCCCTTGCAAAATCTTAATCGCATCTGTAACAGAAGGTTCATTAATATCAATCTTCTGAAAACGACGCTCTAAAGCACGATCTTGTTCAAAGAATTTGCGATATTCTCTATAAGTCGTCGAACCAATACATCGCATAGTTCCAGAAGATAATACAGGTTTCAAAAGATTTGCTGCATCCATATTTCCCCCTAATGTCGCTCCTGCTCCAATTAAGGTATGAATTTCATCAATAAATAAAATAGCATCTGGATACAGCTCAAACTCTTTAATAACTTGCTTTAAGCGTTCTTCAAAATCACCGCGATAACGTGTACCTGCAACAAGTCCCCCCATATCAAGAGAAAATATTGTTGCATTTGATAAAACTTCAGGTACTTGCCCATCAACAATGCGTTTTGCTAATCCCTCAATTATAGCGGTTTTCCCCACTCCAGGATCACCAACCAAAAGCGGATTGTTTTTCGACCTTCGACATAAAATCTGAATCATGCGTGAAATTTCTATTTCACGGCCAATTAATAAATCAATTTTTCCATTACGTGCTTTCCAATTGAGATCAACACAATAATTCGTTAAAGCACTTGTTCCTCTTTCACCATTATCCGAAATCTGCTGATCTAATTGCTCTTCAAGTCCTTCAAGTAACATGGATAACCCATCATCACGCGTGACACCCTGTGAAATAAAACGTACAGCATCATAGCGTGTCATTCCCATCTCTTGAAGAAAATATGCTGCATGGCTTTCACGTTCAGAAAAAATTGCAACAAGAACATTTGCCCCCGATACTTCATCTTTTCCAGCCGATTGTGCATGAATCACCGCACGTTGGATAACACGCTGGAAAAAAGCTGTAGGCTTTGTATCCTCATCAGCTCTAATCTGTTCATCTAACTCTGAGCGAAGATAATTGGTTAAGCGCTCTCGCAATTCCTCCACATCTACTTGGCAAGCCTGAATAACGGAATTTGCATCGGCATCATCTAACAGCGCAAGTAGAAGATGCTCTAATGTTGCATATTCATGCCGTGCTTGAGTAGCAATTGTTAATGCACGATGTAAAACCTCTTCAAGACTAGGTGTAAAAGATGGCATAGCTCCTCACTTCCATTCCATTACACATTGTAACGGATGTTCATTTTGACGCGCACATTCTCTCACTTGTAATATTTTCATTTCAGCGACTTCATAAGTATAAGTCCCACATTCTCCTATCCCATTGTGATGAACATTTAACATTATCCGCGTTGCCTCTTCGAAACTTTTTTTAAAAAAGTTCTTCAAAACAAAAACAACAAAATCCATAGGTGTGTAATCATCATTAAGCAAAAAAACTCGACATAATTTAGGTTTTTCGAGTTTTTCTCTAGCCTTAGGCATTATAACCGCACCATGCCTACCTTCATCCCAATTCTTGCCCTTTTCATTATGCATAATATGAGCTATAGAGTTTATTATGAGCGTCTGTCCCATTATCGTTTTCCATGCAGCACATTTTTTATTAATTTTAAATTCTTTCATAACTATTGCAATACCTGTTTGTATTAGAAAAAAATTTCCCTCTATGGTTAGACTTCAATCACTCACTCATAAAATAACTTCTGTAAACAAATTAGTAATACCATTCGTCTAAATTGCATCAACAAATTACAGAAAAGGAAGCTTTATAGAAGTTTTTCAGGATAAATGGAGAAGTAGGATACTGCAAGTGTATATTAATTATCAAAAAATTATGCGCTACTGTAAAACAATAGCAATTTCTTTTGTTGTGTTAGCTTTTTCTTACTGTTGGGCATCAGCCACACCTCAAGGCGCCTATCCTGATAAGTATGCGGCTATTGTTATAGATGCTACTACGGGAAAAACTCTATTTCAAGCCAATGCAACACTGAAACGTTATCCTGCTTCTTTAACAAAAATGATGACATTGTACTTACTCTTTGAAGCTATGCAGATGCGTCGTGTGACACCCAATACACCAATTCCTGTTTCACATTATGCAGCAATGCGTCCACCGACAAAAATTGGGTTTAAAGCAGGCCAAACAATTTCTGCAGAATCAGCAGCTAAAGCACTCATTACAAGATCTGCAAATGATGTTGCTGCTGCCATTGCAGAATATCTTGGAGGTAGTGAAAAAAAATTCGCTCAAATGATGACAGCAAAAGCTCATAAACTTGGCATGAAACATACACATTTCGCAAATGCTTCAGGACTTCCGGATGTGCGCAATTATTCTACAGCACGAGATATAGCGACTTTGTCCTTAGCTTTACGTAAACATTTTCCCAAACAATATAACTTGTTCAAAACAAAAAGTTTTAATTTCCGTGGACATAAAATTAACAGCCACAATAAACTTGTTAAAATAATGAAAGGTGTCGATGGAATTAAAACAGGATACACACAAATGTCAGGTTCTAATTTAGCAACTTCGATGCGTCTTGAGGGGCGCTCTATTGTCGCTGTTGTTATGGGAGGAAAATCATCTACTGCACGTGACGAGCATATGGCTAGCTTATTGAATCAATATTTGCCCAAAGCAAGCCAAATGAAAAGTGGTGAACGTTTAATAGCTTCTGTACGCTATCACTTACCCACTGGCGCCAATACTCCTATACCAACCATTAAAGATGATTTAAGTAATTTTGACGATGAAATTTCGACTATGTTGACAGCATTTGCAGAACAACCTAAAAACTCCAACATCGCAATAACGGCTGTAAATAAGGTAATTATACCAATACCGAACCCTCAAAAAACTATACCGGTTGAGACTCATAAAATTGTAACAGCCTCTTTGTCCGAAAATGCCGGATGGGCTATCCAAATAGGTTCTCTTCCTAGTGAAGAACAAGCAAAAACTCTACTTTTAAAAGCAAAAAATATAGCTTTTTCTACTTTAAAGCACGCATCTTCACATATGCAACTGTTTGAAAAAAATGGGCAGCGTTATTACCGGGCGCGCTTTACAGGGTTTCAATCAAAAAAAGCTGCATTTGATGCTTGTTCTACATTAAAGAAAGCAAATTTTAACTGCTATACTGTAGCCTACTAAAAAATTTTGAATTCTGCGTTAAGGATAGTATTATGACAGATAATGCTTTTGCTTCATTCCATAAAAAAGAAATTTTATTGAAGCAATCATCCCTCCTTTCATTGCGTTCTCTTCACGATGCTGCTGCAAAACTTACTGGTTTAAAATATAATTCGACTGCATTAGATACACAATCTCTTGTTAACCTTCTCATTTGCCAAACAATGCGCAACCGTCGTCTCATAATGCCTCCTGTACGTATTCATTTACGCGTTGCGAGCCAAACTGGTAATGTGCCTATTAAAATCCGTCTAGGAGCAACAAATATTTAATTCTACAGACCATCTCTAAAAAACTATTTTATTATTAACCATTATCTATAGCCTTAGAAAACCCTTTTATAAACATACTTTTTTCTTAAATTGTGGAATTGTTTTGACAGCTTTTCCAACTATCCAATATCTCCAAGCCTTCAATAAAACCATTGTTAAGAACATAAAAAACATCCAATATTTTTCCACTTTTGGATTTAATATAAAAAATTATCCTTGATATCTTTTTGGAAAAATGAATAGCTTCATTGGATGAAAGCTTATCATTTTAGGAATTATTCTAAACGTTCAATAAAGAAAGTCCCTCTTACTAATGCTCCCCTGACAACATAAACGCTGTAAAAAATAATCTCACTCCTCTTACTTGCATTTCTTTCAACAGACAAAGCAAATTGGAAAATAAAAATACTACCGATGAAAAAACGTAAAAGAAATTATCAGATTAAATATTATGATAACGATTTCCATAAGATTTTAATTTATAATTATAATTTATTTTTTGCATATTGAATAAGAGATTTTCGTAAAATTCTCTTATTTTCCTTCTTATATTGAATCAGTCAAAATCGTCCGCCTGCTCATCACGAGAAAGATTGGCATATAAACTATTTAAAAAAGGAATCAAATATCCCTTATGAATTATTTCAAGTACGAGGATCTTTTGTAACATTGAACGTTGAAAAAAGGATGATAGTGCTGGTTTTCTCCCTTTATAAATAAAGATGCTAATACTCTATAGATTTTATACCATCCATGGAATGACTTACATTATACTATTCATATTCAAGATGCTGATTTATAAAGATAATTCATTATTTTTCATGTTAGATGATAATCTCGAATATCGTAAGATTCTCTCATTTGAAATTTGTTTATGTTGAATTAATAAAAACCGTTCTCTTGCATGTTATGGGCGAGATTAGTGTGTGGCGTAAAACTGTACCCAAAATACTCAAAATACCTATAATGAACCATTTCAAATGCTAAGGGCTTTGATCCCTGTACGGGGGGCTTGGCAAAGTGTGCAAACATGCCCAGCGTACTCTTTTTATTAAGCATAAAGATGGGACAGCTCAATGGATTTACCGTTATTATATCATTCACGGGTGCCATCGCGAAATGAGCTTAGGAGCGTTGAGAGATATTTTTTAAACGAACTCACGAACAAGTAACACGATAATGTTCTATCGTGTGCATTCTATTCTCATGAAAATTTTTATAAATATTTCCTAATGTATACGTTATTATTTATTTTAATTTTTTTGTCGGTACAGAATTTATAAATAAAAAAGATATTCCCAATATATCTTTAATTATTGTAAATTAGTGTTTCTTTTCAAGATATTTTTTTACCATATAGGTAGCAAAAAACTTCACTTTTAAAAAATTAAAATCTTTAAAAATCTCTCTTTATCATAATTATTCAGATTTAAAATAAATTTTCCTTAGATACTCAGGTATAATCTTCCATTACTTAAAAGATATGGCTATGGAAACTTTTTAAAACCATAAAACCCAGCTAAAAAAATAATGGTAAATTGATCACTAATTTTACTTTACGCTTTTTTATTTTTTCCATTTTAGGACAAATCAAACATATATCAACAATACGCTCTCTCCAAACTTGTATCAACAGCTACTATTCGTTAAGAAAGCACTGAGCCATCTCAAATTTATTTTAAGCATGCTGCTGAATTAATTTGGAGTTTTGATTTATAAGGAACAAAAAACATAAGCTTTATCAGGAAATACGATTCTTCTCCAAAACGTCCAGTTATGGATTGAAAAATGTTCTAGCTCTTAACAAGATATTGCATTGACTGCAAGACCACCTTTACTTGTCTCTTTATAGCGTTCACTCATATCATGACCAGTCTGGCGCATTGTTTCTATACAAGCATCAAGAGAAACAAAATGATCTCCATTACCATATAATGCAAGAGAAGAAGCCGTTACCGCCTTAACAGCTCCCATTGCATTACGCTCAATACAAGGAACTTGTACAAGACCTGCAACAGGATCACATGTCATTCCCAAATGATGTTCAAGCGCAATTTCTGCCGCATTTTCAATTTGAGCTGGTGTTCCACCTAATGCTGCGGTCAACCCTGCTGCGGCCATTGAAGATGCCGTTCCAACTTCACCTTGACACCCAACTTCTGCACCAGAAATAGAGGCATTATGTTTGATAACACCGCCTATAGCTGCTGCCGTTAATAGAAAATTATGTATTCCCTCTCGATCTGAATCATCATTAAATTGAAGATAATAACGCAAAACGGCTGGGACAACACCAGCTGCGCCATTTGTTGGTGCTGTAACAACACGACCACCTGCTGCATTTTCCTCATTGACTGCTATAGCATATACCGAAAGCCAATCATTTGCCCAAAGTGGATAATTGTGATTTTTCCTTTGATTTTCCAAAAGCGTTTCATGCAGCTTTTTAGCACGCCTTAGAACACGCAATCCACCAGGCAACTCACCTTCTTGTGAAAGACCTCTATCAATGCAATTTGTCATCGCTGAAAAAATTTCATCAAGCCCTACATCAAGAGAAGAACGCTCTATCTTTGTTTCTTCATTTAAGCGCTTCATTTCAGCAATTGAAAGTCCTGATTTTTCTGCCATTGATAACATTGTACAAGCAGAATCGAATGGATATGGTACCTCAAATGCTTCTGGTTGTATATTATCATTCATATGGCTTAATTCATCCTCAGTCACAACAAAGCCACCACCGATAGAATAATAAATCTGCCGCAACAGAACATTCCCATCAGTATTAAGTCCTTCAAAGGCTAGTCCATTTGTATGTCCAGGGAGGATTTGCTTTCGTTCAAAAATAAGATCACATTGCACATCAAACTGATAAGCGGGATGGCCTTCTGGTTGCACTTTTTTTTCACGTATAACTTTTTCTAACAGAAACCCCATGCTATCAGGATCAACAGTAGAAGCTTTTTCTCCTAAAAGTCCTAATATGATAGCCCTATCTGTTGCATGACCAATACCCGTGAAAGCTAACGAACCATAAAGATAAACACGTATACGAGAAACTTGAATATCAGACGACTGAGAAAAATCTCCTATCTTTTGCAAAAACATATTAGCAGCTGTCATCGGTCCCATCGTATGTGAGCTAGAAGGACCAATCCCAATTTTAAAAAGTTCAAAAACAGATAGAAACACGTATCACCTCAAAACTATAGTACAGTTTGAGCATATATGCTTTTTCATAACGTTTCTCCCGTTTAAAATCAAATTGCGAGATAAACTAAAAAAATAACAGCAATAAACACGAATGTCGCTCGTCTTGCTACCACCCAACACTTTCTTTCTATAGTGTTTTCCATTAGCCAACCTTCAAAACGGGCAATGCCCCTAGAGTCACCACTCCTAATGTTCCAAGCGTAGTAAAATAAGTGTTAATATGCAATATTAAAATTCAATAAGGATGAGAAATCTTATCGGAAATATTTTTCATAATGCACTAAGTTCTTCAAAACGTATGCTTAATTGTATGAAATATTTTATGGGTATGTTTCAATGAAACGTACAAAGTTTTCTAACGATTCTCGTTCTGTTTCAAACTTGTTTTCTGGAGCACTCATATCGCGATAACCAAGTGCCATACCACAGATAATATGGCGATCAGAAGGAATAGATAAAAGCGTACGAATCTGTTTATGATAATCAGCAAAAGCAGCTTGAGGACAGGTATCTAATCCAAATCCACGTGCAGCTAACATAATGGTCTGCATAAACATACCCAAATCAAGCCAACTCCCCATTTCCATGTCGTGATCCATTGTAAATAAGAGTCCTACAGGTGCATCAAAAAATAAAAAATTTCGCGCCTTTTGATGAAGTATTTTTTCTTTATCTCCTTTTTGAATTCCAAGACTCTGATAAAGATCCAAACCAACTTTTCGACGCCTTGAAATATAAGGCTCACGCCACTGACGTGGATAATAACTATATTCACGCTCTCCTTTTACACCTGAAAGCACAAGTTGTGAAAGCTCTTGCCCTACTTTCTGTAATACACTTCCTGTAAGCACAATCACTTGCCATGGCTGAATATTTGTTCCAGATGGTGCACGTGCTGCAAGTTTTAAGATTTCTTTGATTGTTTCCAAACTAACTGGCTGATCAGTAAAAGCGCGAATTGACTTTCGTGACAAAATAGATTGAAAAACACTCATAGGAGAAACTGTCATTGTTTTTACTTTCTTTATGAAAAATAATTTTTTCTTATCAAGGACAATATACTGCGAAAATACCTTTGCAGCTTTTTCAAACACTCTATTTCTTTAAATGACTTACACATTTCACGCAGTGTTAAATATCCCCCTTAGAGATAGTATAACCTATCCCTTTTAAGAGAAAGAAAATTGTCTAAAAGCAGACAAAATAAATTTTATAATCAATGACTAACCCCCAACTCCGCTAAGCTCTCAAAAAAACTCTCCTCAATTCGTTCTAAATCCTGTAGAAGATCATCAACATCATGCTGCATCTGCTTTAAATCAACTCGTTTTTTATGAATTCCTGCAATTAATTTCTTAAGCTTTTTCTCATCATCTGGTGGTTTTCCAACTATTGTCAACATATCAGATATTTCAGACAACGAAAATTTAACTCTTTTAGCACGCAGTATTTGCTTTAACTTATGACGATCCGTTTGTGTATAAAGCCGTGTACTTCCACGCCGAAAAGGACTAAGAAGTCCCTCTTCTTCATAATAACGCAAAGTTCGAGCTGTTATTGAAAACTCACGTGTTAATTTTCCAATTGAATAATATTCGTACATTTTATCATTCTGTCTGCATAGATCACATTGTTATAAGAAATGTGTCTATTTTTTATAAAAAACTTAGTAAGCACCCTAATCTCTATTTTCCTGCATTCTAATTTATAAGAAAATACATTCTTATCATACAAGCATTGTATAGTAGAGAATCAATTATTTTTTAGATTACAGAAAAGACTATTGACCTTTCATTATAAGTCCTTTTAAATCTTTATAGAAGATATCAATCAAAAATTTTCCTAAAATTCAAAATCAATCATTATTTGATTTGTAGATAATCACTCTTTTCCTTGAATATGGCTTTTGAGTTTTACATATTTTGGAAAAATTCTATACTGCTTTTAGAAATTAAGAAACTTTAAAATAAAGTAACAAAAAAGATAAACATCATTACAAAATAATAAGCTACTAAAGACGTTCCAAATAACTGTCGCCTTATAATTTTTGACATTTTCAAGAAAATATGTAACTTCTGCATTTTGAGATAAAAAAACGTCTGAACTTTCTATTCAGACGTTTTTATATTATGTGATGTTGTATTTAAATTATTCAGCAACGGCCCCGGTTGTCATATTTGTCAACATAGCCTTAGCCACTTCGTTATTACTAGACTTACGCTGCTCATCTACAATCAAATCATCACGAACCGCAGCAATACGACGGATTTGAGAAATCGTACCGCCTGTACCTGCTGGAATAAGACGACCGACAATAACGTTCTCTTTAAGTCCTTGCAAAGTATCAATTTTACCAGAAACTGCTGCTTCAGTAAGAACACGTGTTGTTTCCTGAAACGATGCCGCCGAAATGAAAGAAGGCGTTTGAAGAGAAGCTTTTGTAATTCCAAGAAGAATGGGATTACCAGATGCTGGTTTCTTCCCTTCTGCAATCAAATTATCATTGATTTCATCAAGTTCAATACGATCAACATTATCACCTGGAATATAACCAGAATCTCCAGATTCAGTAATTTCAACTTTTTGCAACATTTGACGAACAATCACTTCAATGTGCTTATCATTAATAAGAACTCCCTGTAAACGATAAACCTCCTGAATCTCATTAACAAGATAAGATGCCAAAGCTTCAACCCCCTTAATCGCCAAGATATCATGAGGTGCTGGATTACCATCAAGGATATAATCTCCCTTTTCAATTTGATCGCCTTCTTGGAAGTGAAACAACTTACCTTTTGGAATCAAATATTCTACTGCCTCAAGAGTTTCATCATTTGGTTCAATAATGATACGACGTTTATTCTTATAACCACGGCCGAATCGAATCGTGCCACTTACTTCAGCAATAATCGCATGATCCTTTGGACGACGCGCTTCAAAAAGCTCAGCCACACGTGGTAAACCACCCGTAATATCTTTCGTCTTGGCACTTTCCATTGGCAAACGAGCAATAACATCACCAGCCTTAACATGAGCACCAAGCTCAACAGAAAGAATAGTTTCCACTGACATCATATAACGGGCTTCACCTCCCTTATACAATTTAGCAATGGATTCACCTTCTTTATCTGTGTGAATAATAATGGCTGGTTTAAGATCCGCACCACGTGGATTAGCGCGCCAATCAATCACCAAACGCTTTGTAATACCCGTAGATTCATCAGCTGTTTCAGTGACAGATAGACCATCAACCATATCTTCAAAACCCACATATCCTTCAACTTCCGTTAAAATTGGACGTGTATAAGGATCCCATTCTGCTATACGTTGGCCACGTTTAACCACATCACCATCATCAACAAAAATATGAGCACCATAGCTAACACGATGTACAACGCGCTCTTTTCCTAACTCATCCTTAATAAGGATAGCCATATTACGCCCCATAACAACCAATTGGCCTTCAGAGTTACGAACCACATTACGATTACGAATCTCCACCTTACCTTCATAAGATGCCTCTAAATACGATGAATCAACAACCTGCGCAGTTCCTCCTAAGTGGAAAGTACGCATAGTAAGCTGTGTTCCCGGCTCACCAATGGATTGAGCAGCAATAACACCAACGGCTTCTCCCTGATTAACAGGTGTTCCACGCGCCAAATCACGACCATAGCATTTTGCACAAACACCAAGACGTGTTTCACATGTTAAAGCAGAGCGAATTTGAACAGATTGAATCCCAGCTGCTTCAATCTTCGCAACATCAGCTTCCTCAATCATTGCTCCACCTTCAAGGATAACCTCTCCAGAGACAGGATGTAGAATATCAACAAGCGCTGTACGACCAAGAATTCTTTGCCCAATGGAGGCAACAATTTGTCCTGCATCAACAATCGGCTGCATGGTAAGCCCTTTTGCGGTACCACAATCAACTGCTGAAATAATAGCATCCTGTGCAACATCAACAAGACGCCGTGTTAAATAACCAGAGTTCGCCGTCTTTAACGCAGTATCAGCAAGTCCTTTACGTGCACCATGCGTGGAATTGAAGTACTCATTAACAGTTAGACCTTCTTTAAAATTTGAAATAATAGGCGTTTCAATAATTTCACCCGATGGTTTTGCCATTAATCCACGCATACCGGCCAATTGTCTCATCTGGTTAGCAGAACCACGAGCACCAGAGTGCGACATCATATAGATCGAATTCATCGGCCGTTGACGACCTGTTTTAGGATCAAAATCGACGGCTTGAATACGTTTCATCATTTCATCTGCAACGCGATCTGTACATTTACCCCAAGCATCTACAACCTTATTGTATTTTTCACCTTGTGTAATCAAACCATCATTATATTGCTGTTCGTACTCCTTAGCCAAAGCTTCTGTTTCTGCAACTAAACGAGACTTACTATCAGGAATAACCATATCATCCTTACCGAATGAAATTCCTGCACGACAAGCATAAGAAAAGCCAAGCTGCATAATACGGTCACAAAAAATAACCGTCTCTTTTTGTCCACAGTGCCGATAAACATGATCAATCATTTTAGAAATATTCTTTTTCGTCATCTCTTGATTGACAATATCAAATGAGATATCCGCACTTCTTGGCAAAAGCTCACCGATAATCAAACGACCAGGTGTCGTATCATAAAGTTTAGAAACTTCTTTTCCATCCTTCCCAATATTCTTAACACGGCCTTTAATCTTCGTATGAAGCGTTACAACCTTATTTTCCAAGGCATAATGAAGCTCACCTATATCAGAAAAGGCCATTCCTTCACCTGGTTCTTTTTCAGAAACAATTGAAAGATAATAAAGACCAAGAACCATATCCTGTGAGGGAACAATAATGGGAGCACCATTGGCCGGATGAAGAATATTATTGGTGGACATCATCAAAACACGGGCTTCAAGCTGTGCTTCAAGAGAAAGCGGAACGTGAACCGCCATCTGATCACCATCAAAATCTGCATTAAAAGCAGTACACACCAGTGGATGAAGTTGAATAGCTTTGCCTTCAATTAAGATAGGTTCAAAAGCCTGAATCCCCAAACGGTGCAATGTTGGCGCACGGTTGAGTAAAACAGGGTGTTCACGAATAACCTCATCCAAGATATCCCAAACTTCTGGATGTTCTTTTTCAACAAGCTTCTTTGCCTGCTTTACCGTTGATGAATAGCCTTTTGCATCAAGCCGCGCATAAATAAAAGGCTTAAATAATTCAAGAGCCATTTTTTTAGGAAGACCACATTGATGCAATTTTAATTCAGGACCCGTCACGATAACAGAACGCCCCGAGTAATCAACTCGCTTCCCAAGTAAGTTCTGACGAAACCGTCCTTGCTTGCCCTTCAACATATCTGATAGAGACTTGAGAGGACGTTTATTGGCTCCAGTAATCACACGCCCACGCCGTCCATTATCAAACAATGCATCAACAGCTTCTTGTACCATACGCTTTTCATTGCGCACGATAATTCCAGGAGCACGCAATTCAATCAGCCGTTTCAAGCGGTTATTACGATTAATAACACGCCGATAAAGATCATTCAGATCTGATGTCGCAAAACGCCCACCATCAAGCGGAACCAATGGACGCAAATCCGGTGGAATAACCGGAATTGTTTTCATTATCATCCACTCTGGCTTATTTCCAGATTCAAGAAAATTTTCAACGATTTTAAGTCGTTTAATCAATTTTTTCTGCTTTAACTCTGAAGTTGTTTCAGCTAATTCGAGACGCAAATCATTAGCGATTTTATCTAACTCCATACTAGCTAAAAGCTCGTAAATAGCTTCAGCGCCAATCATAGCTGTAAATTGATCTTCTCCGAACTCATCAATAGCAAGCATATATTCTTCTTCAGAAAGAAGCTGATGGAGCTTAAGAGATGTCAACCCTGGTTCGGTTACAATATAATTCTCAAAATAAAGAACCCGCTCAATATCTTTTAAAGTTAAATCTAAAAGTGTAGAAATACGACCTGGTAATGATTTAAGAAACCATATATGTGCAACAGGTGCCGCAAGTTCAATATGCCCCATACGCTCACGACGTACGCGCGAAAGAGTAACCTCTACACCGCATTTTTCACAAATAATGCCCTTATACTTCATGCGTTTATATTTGCCACATAGACACTCATAGTCCTTAATAGGGCCAAATATACGTGCACAAAAAAGACCATCACGTTCTGGTTTAAAAGTCCGATAATTAATAGTCTCAGGCTTCTTAATCTCACCATACGACCAGGACAAAATTTTCTCAGGACTCGCAATAGAAATACGAATAGAGTCAAATGTCTGCGCTGGCGCTTGAGGATTGAAAAGATTCATGACCTCGTGGTTCATGCTGTTCTCCTTCAAAGATTCTTAGAACCTGTTGTAATATCTCATTTATTTTATAACAGATCTTCTTTAAAAGACATTTACTTTTAAAAACGACCTGTATAGCCTTAATAAGGTTATTGAGCCTCTTAAAGTAATAAGAGCGCAGCCTTTTTCCAGTGCGCTCCTTGAATTATTACTCTGCCGTATCAGACAATGCCCGCTGTGCAATAAGTTCACGCGCATCATCAAGCTCCACATTAAGAGCAAGTGAGCGCATTTCTTTTACCAACACATTAAAGCTTTCGGGTATCCCTGCCTCAAATGTATCATCACCACGCACAATTGCCTCATAGACTTTTGTCCGCCCAGCCACATCATCTGATTTTACTGTTAGCATCTCCTGCAAAGTGTATGCAGCACCATAAGCTTCAAGTGCCCATACCTCCATTTCACCAAAACGCTGACCACCAAACTGTGCCTTACCTCCTAATGGCTGCTGCGTCACAAGTGAATAGGGACCTATAGAACGTGCATGAATCTTATCATCAACAAGGTGATGCAATTTCAACATGTAAATATATCCCACCGTTACTGGACGATCAAAAGGCTCCCCAGTACGACCATCATAAAGCGTAACCTGCCCTGAACTATCTAAGCCTGCGTCTTCCAGCATCATGTTAATATCAAACTCATGTGCTCCATCAAAAACAGGCGTTGCAATTGAAACCCCTTTTTTCATCTGTAATGCCAATTTGTAGAGGCTTTCATTATCATACTGACGGACTGGTTCATTATGATTATCATCAGGCATAAGATTTTCAATACGCTGACGCAGCGGCAATATATCCCCAGTCTCTTGATACAACTCTAACAAATCACCAATCTTCTTGCCCATCCCCGCACATGCCCAACCAAGGTGCGTCTCAAGAATTTGTCCAACATTCATACGACTAGGCACACCAAGCGGATTCAAGACGATATCAGCATGGGTCCCATCTTCAAGAAATGGCATATCTTCTACGGGAAGAATACGTGAAACAACACCCTTATTTCCGTGACGTCCCGCCATCTTATCACCTGGTTGGATTTTGCGCTTCACAGCCACAAAAACCTTCACCATTTTCATGACACCAGGAGGCATTTCATCACCTCTTTGGACCTTTTCAACTTTATCCATAAAGCGACGTTGTAATGCTTCCTTTGATTCATCATATTGCTTGCGCAAAGCTTCAATTTCATTTTGAAGTTTTTCATCCTCAACAGCAAATTGCCACCACTGGGATCGTGGATAATGCCCCATCACTGTACTATCAAGCTTTTTGCTGCCCGAAAAGCCTTTCGGACCTTCTACAGCAACTTTACCTGTCAACATATCGGTGAGGCGCGAATAAACATTGCGATCAAGAATAGACTGTTCATCATCACGGTCTTTTGCTAAACGCTCAATTTCTTCACGCTCAATTGCCATCGCACGTTCATCTTTTTCCACGCCATGGCGATTAAAAACGCGAACTTCAACAACAGTACCAAAAGTCCCAGGAGGCATACGCATAGAAGTATCACGAACATCGGATGCCTTTTCCCCAAAAATCGCACGCAGAAGCTTTTCTTCCGGCGTCATGGGACTTTCACCTTTTGGTGTAATCTTTCCAACTAAAATATCACCCGGTTGAACTTCAGCACCAATATAAATAATGCCAGCTTCATCAAGATTTCTTAACGCTTCTTCCGCAACATTAGGAATGTCGCGCGTAATTTCCTCAGGCCCAAGTTTTGTATCGCGTGCCGCAACTTCAAATTCCTCAATATGAATTGAAGTAAACACATCATCAGCAACAATGCGCTCGGATAACAAAATAGAATCTTCATAATTGTATCCATTCCAAGGCATAAAGGCTACGAGAACATTCCGCCCAAGAGCCAAATCACCAAGATCCGTGGATGGACCATCTGCAATGATATCACCTTTTTCTACCCTATCACCAACATTTACAAGAGGACGCTGATTAATACAAGTGGACTGATTAGAACGCTGAAATTTCTGTAAGCGGTAAATATCAACGCCTGATTTTGAAGGATCTAAATCTTCTGTTGCACGGATAACAATACGGGTAGCATCAACTTGATCAACAACACCACTACGTTTTGCACTCACAGCAGCTCCTGAATCGCGCGCAACTATGGATTCCATTCCCGTCCCAACAAATGGTGCTTCAGCGCGTACAAGAGGAACTGCCTGACGCTGCATGTTTGATCCCATAAGTGCACGATTCGCATCATCATTTTCCAAAAAAGGAATAAGCGCTGCTGCAACTGAAACCAACTGTTTTGGTGAAACATCCATCAAATCAACATGATCACGCGGCGCCATTAAAACTTCACCAGCATGACGGCAAACAACAAACTCTTCTATAAAACGACCTTCGCTATCTAATGAAGAATTAGCCTGAGCGACATAATGCTTTGCTTCTTCCATCGCTGAAAGATAAATAACTTCTTTTGTAACTTTTCCATCAATAATTTTTCGATATGGACTTTCAATAAAGCCATATTTGTTAACTCGCGCAAATGTTGCTAAGGAGTTGATTAGACCAATATTAGGGCCTTCTGGTGTTTCAATCGGACAAATACGACCATAATGCGTAGGATGTACGTCACGGACTTCAAAACCCGCACGTTCACGAGTCAAACCGCCTGGACCAAGAGCAGAAAGACGACGCTTATGGGTAATTTCCGACAATGGATTGGTTTGATCCATAAACTGCGACAATTGTGAAGACCCAAAAAACTCACGAACTGCTGCTGCAGCAGGCTTTGCATTGATCAAATCCTGTGGCATAACTGTATCAATTTCAACCGATGACATACGCTCTTTTATCGCACGCTCCATACGAAGAAGACCAATGCGATATTGATTTTCCATCAACTCCCCAACGGAACGAACGCGACGGTTGCCAAGATTATCAATATCATCAATTTCACCACGTCCATCACGCAATTCAACCAACATCTTAACAACAGCAAGAATATCCTCTTGGCGTAAAATGCGAACTGTGTCTGGACAATCAAGATCCATACGCAAATTCATCTTAACACGCCCAACAGCAGAAAGATCATAACGCTCTGGATCAAAAAACAATGAATGGAACATTGCTTCTGCTGTATCGATTGTTGGAGGCTCACCTGGACGCATTACTCGGTAAATATCAAATAACGCATCCTGCCGACTTTCATTTTTATCCACCTTCAAAGTATTGCGGATGTAAGCGCCAATATTCATGTGATCAATATCAAGAATATTGATTTGATCAGCACTAACATCAAGCAAAATTTTTAATACTTTTTCGTCAATTTCATCACCAGCCTCAAGGTAGATTTCACCTGTTTCGTAATTGACGATATCTTCAGCTAGATAACAACCTAATAAATCATCTTCACTAACTTTAACCGCTTTAAGTCCTTTTTCTGCCAAAGACTTCGCAGTACGAACTGTTAATTTTTTACCAGCCTCCGCAACGACTTCACCACTATCTGCATCTATAAGGTCAGAAATGAGCTTCATTCCTTTAAAGCGATCAACAGAATAAGGAACTCGCCATCCTTCTCCATCACGCTCATAAGTCACTTTATCATAAAACGTTGATAAAATATCTGACGCATCCATACCTAATGCCATCAAAAGACTTGTAACAGGAATTTTGCGCCGTCGATCAATACGCGCATAAACGATGTCCTTAGCATCAAACTCAATATCAAGCCAAGAACCACGATACGGAATAACACGAGCAGCAAAAAGAAGCTTTCCTGATGAATGGGACTTTCCTTTATCATGGTCAAAAAAGACACCAGGAGAACGATGCATCTGAGAAACAATAACACGCTCCGTACCATTAACAACAAAGGTACCATTCGTCGTCATTAAAGGCATATCGCCCATATAAACGCCTTGCTCTTTAATGTCTTTGATATCTTTGGAGCCAGTATCCTCATCAACATCAAAAACAATCAAACGCAATATGACCTTTAATGGGGCAGCATAAGTTAAATCACGTTGACGGCACTCTTCAACATCAAATTTTGGTAAATCAAATTCATAACCTACAAACTCAAGCATAGCTGTACCGGAAAAATCTGAAATAGGAAAAACAGATTTAAAAACAGCTTGCAAACCTTCATCTGGTCGTCCACCTTTCGGTTCCTCAACCATGAGAAACTGATCGTATGACGCTTTTTGAACCTCAATAAGATTCGGCATTTCTGCTACTTCAGGAATCTTACCAAAAAATTTGCGTACGCGCTTACGACCATTGAATTGAGACATCATTGCGTGAGTCTGAGCCATCGTCGCTCCTTGATCTTTACTCTTCAAGGTAGACCAACCTTGAAAGCCTTATATCATTAACCTGCATATGCAGACCAGTTCACTTGACACTCAATAATGAGCATCATTAACTTTCCCCACCAACATAAGCCATTTATCTTTTTGACTCTATGATGAAGGAGTAAGTAATCTAAACCTATCCCATTCCTGTTACGAAACCATTAGGAAAAGGTTTTTTACTCATTATTTTCCCTCTTTGTATTAAGAGAAAGAAATCGGCGAACATAAATGCCCGCCGATAAAATTAAATTTACTTAAGTTCCACTTTAGCACCAGCAGCTTCAAGTTGAGATTTAATTTTTTCTGCTTCTTCTTTAGAAGCAGCCTCTTTAATAGGCTTAGGTGCACCTTCAACCAGATCTTTAGCTTCTTTAAGACCAAGTCCAGTAAGAGCACGAACTTCCTTAATAACATTAATTTTTTGTGCGCCACCTTCAACAAGAATAACATCAAATTCTGTTTTTTCTTCAGCAGCTGGAGCAGCAGCACCAGCAACAGCAGCGACAGCTACAGGAGCAGCAGCCGAAACTCCCCACTTTTCTTCAAGTAACTTAGAAAGCTCAGCGGCTTCCAAAAGGGTTAGATTAGAAAGGTCTTCTACGATCTTCTCTAGATCAGCCATTTTTAAATTCCTTCAATTAAAAGATTTGAACCATTATTAAATTTTATCCAAAAAAACAGAAAAGCATTAAAGCTCTTCCATAAACGTGAATACAAACAGCCTTAAGCCGCCTTATCCTCCTGAGCATATGCTCCAATGACACGTGCAACCTGACCAGCAGGGGCATTAACAACCTGTGCAATACGGGTCGCAGGGGTAGAAATCATACCCACAAGTTTTGCACGCAACTCGTTTAATGAAGGCAATGAAGCCAATGACTTCACAGCATCTACAGTTAAACTTGTTGCACCCATTGAACCGCCAAGTATGACAAATTTGTCATTGCTTTTCGCAAAATCAACAGCAACTTTCGGTGCTGTGATTGGATCTTCTGAATAAGCAATAAGTGTTTGTCCAGTAAACAAACCCACTATCGATTCAGATTCCGTGCCCTGAAGAGCGATTTTAGCAAGACGGTTTTTGGCGACTTTAACGGCACCGCCAGCTTCACCCATTTTCGAACGCAGATCATTCATCTGTGAAACTGTCAGACCGGAATAATGTGCAACAACAACAGAACCAGACTTCCGAAAAGCCTCGTTAAGCCATGTAACAAATTCGCGTTTTTCCGCTCTATTCACTGTCTCTCTCCATTTAACAGATTTACTTAAAACAAACCTGTTGGTTACCTTTGATAACATAAAATACTTCATGTCACCGATGAGGATCCTGTCCCCTTTTTCACGCACAGCGTTCAAAGGCAACCTTGGCTCAAACCCTTTAAGTCTTTTAACTCTCAGTTTTTACCCCAGTCTCATGCAGGTTTTTTTTGATTAAGATACTTAAAAGTATCACCTACAATCTCGGACAGGATATTCCGGAATTTCTCCCGGCACAACCTAAGCCCTATAAAGCTTAGATAGCTAAATGCTGATCAAAACCAGCACTTTAAAATACAATTTTGATATTCCCATACCCAAAAAAACAAAATCATAAATCAGCTTACATTAACTCTGAACGAACCGTTGCTGGATCAACTTTAACACCAACTCCCATAGTCGACGAAACAGCAACGCGTTTAATATATTCACCTTTTGCACCTTGCGGTTTAGCTTTAATAACTGCACTTGCAAAGGCTTTTATATTTTCTACGATTTTTTCAACACCAAAAGAAGCCTTACCAATACCAGCATGCACAATACCAGCTTTTTCCACACGAAACTCAACAGCACCACCTTTAGAAGCTTTGACAGCACCGGCGATATCAAGTGTTACAGTACCAACCTTCGGATTTGGCATCAAACTCCGTGGACCAAGAATCTTACCAAGACGACCAACAAGAGGCATCATGTCTGGCGTTGCAATACAACGATCAAAGTCTATAGTCCCTCTATTAACGCTTTCAAATAAATCTTCGGCACCCACAATATCAGCTCCTGCCGCCTTAGCTTCCTCAGCCTTATCCCCACGAGCAAAAACGGCAACACGAATATTTCTCCCTGTCCCATTAGGCAAATGAGCAACGCCTCGAACCATTTGATCAGCATGACGCGGATCAACACCCAAGTTCATTGAAATTTCGATTGTTTCATCAAACTTAGCAACAGCACGCTCCTTAACCATTGAAACGGCATCTTTTAAAGCGTAAAGTTCATTAAAATCAATATCTTTTCGGATATTTTTTATTCTTTTTGCTACTTTTGCCATAATATTAGCCCACCACTTCCAAGCCCATCGAGCGAGCAGAACCTTCAACCATACGCATTGCTGCCTCAATGTCATTCGCATTAAGATCTTTCATCTTTGATTCCGCAATCGAACGAATTTTATCGCGAGAAATGCTTCCTACAGACACTTTACCAGGCTCTTTTGAGCCAGATTTCAGGTTTGCTTCCTTCTTTAAAAAGAATGATACAGGAGGCGTCTTGAGAGAAAATGTGAAAGACTTATCTTGATAATACGTAATAACAACTGGAATCGGTGCCCCCTTTTCCATTTCTTGTGTAGCTGCATTAAACGCCTTACAAAACTCCATGATATTAATACCACGCTGCCCAAGAGCTGGACCAATCGGTGGAGATGGAGTAGCAGCTCCTGCAGGAACCTGCAACTTAAGCTGACCTATACTTTTTTTTGCCATAACAATCTGCCTTTAATTTCACTGGTATACTGACAATTCACCTTGCCCGTTACCCGCTGCAGTCACGTGGTTCGGATCATTAAGCCGACAAAAGCTATAAATCACCTCCCACTCCTTCCTTAAAGTAATTAAAACTACTCTAAGTTTAATCAGAGTTTTTCAACCTGACCAAATTCCAAATCAACAGGCGTAGGACGCCCAAAAATAAGCACTTCAACCTTAAGACGAGAGCGCTCTTCTTCAACCTCTTGAACAATTCCATTAAACGAAACAAAAGGACCATCAGCAACGCGAACTTGCTCTCCAACCTCAAACAATACAGAGGACTTTGGAGACTCAACCCTTTCCTGAACTTGTTTGAGAATTTGCTCAACCTCTCGATCAGAAATAGGAACAGGACGCGCATCCGACCCTAAAAAACCTGTCACTTTAGGCGTATTCTTAATAAGATGATAAACTTCATCTGTTAACTCAGCACGAACAAGAACATAACCAGGAAAAAACTTTCGCTCAGTATCAACTTTGCGTCCACGACGAACCTCTACAACACGCTCTGTTGGAACAAAAATCTTTTCAAAAAGATGATCAAGTCCCTTTTGCTTTGCCTCCTTATCAATAGCTTCCGCTACTTTCTTTTCAAAATTTGAATATGCCTGAACAATATACCAACGAGCTGCCACAGTCACACTTCCTTACATTCTCAACTAAAAAGATATTTCAGAAGATCAATAACCCGCCAAACACCAAAATGCATAACCTGATCCACAATAAAAAAGAAAGCTGAAGCCAATGCAGTTACCAACAAAACCATAATAGTAGAAATAACCGTCTCACGACGTGTAGGCCATTTCACTTTAATTGTTTCTGCATAAACCTGCTTCAAAAAGGTAATCGGATTGGTTTTAGATGCCATCGTCACACTATACTCTCTCTAGTCCTATTGTGTTTTATAGAACAAAATAAACAGGAAAAAATGCAAAAGCCAACTTTCAGACTTATGCAATTTCCTTACTTTCTATTCAATACCGTTTCACACACAAAAAAACAAGCCCCATATCAAAAAAAGCGAAAAAGGCAGCAAAATCCACTCCCTTATATGTAAAATCCCCCCTTTGGCAGGGGCAGCAGGACTTGAACCCGCGACCTGCGGTTTTGGAGACCGCCGCTCTACCAACTGAGCTATACCCCTAACTCTCAAAACTAAAACACTTTTAACACCCCTTTAACAAGCATTATTTATTCAATGATCTTAGAGACGATACCGGCACCAACAGTACGACCACCTTCACGAATAGCAAAACGAAGTTTCTCTTCCANATCTTAGAGACGATACCGGCACCAACAGTACGACCACCTTCACGAATAGCAAAACGAAGTTTCTCTTCCATCGCTATCGGAACGATCAACGAAACATCCATCGCAACATTGTCACCTGGCATAACCATTTCCGTTCCTTCTGGAAGTGTAACAATACCTGTAACATCCGTCGTACGGAAGTAAAACTGAGGACGATAATTCGTGAAAAATGGTGTATGACGTCCACCTTCATCTTTTGTCAAAATGTAAGCTTCTGCTTTAAAACGCGTATGAGGTGTAACAGATCCTGGCTTTGCCAATACTTGACCACGCTCAATCCCTTCACGATCAACACCACGTAGAAGAGCTCCTATATTATCACCCGCTTGACCTTGA
>NZ_JBHINS010000021.1:0-2979 GCF_042195095.1 Bartonella sp. CL435QHHD | reverse complement strand
AGCAGCCTTAACCACTGCTTCTTTTAAAATGCGCGTCATCTTATTCGGAACGCCTTTGACACGCCCTTGACCTGCCTTTGGTGGTATACGCTTTTTAATGGGTTGTGGAGCCTGATGTGTATTTTCTGATGTCATAAAATACGCCCTCCAGATAATAAAAAACCCCGCAAATGCGGGGATTCCAAACTGCACTGCCTCTCGTCTAGATACAGTACGACCAAGTACAGCAATGTCATTAAATACGATTTGCTACACTTTGTCAACACTAAAATAACACATATTGATAATTTCAAAGGGAATCGGTTAAACAGCGCTTATGAATAATTAAGGATCCAAAATAATGAAATCATTATCCATAACACGCATCATAACATTTATAGCTTTCTTTTCTATATCAGCGCTACCTGCATCAGCGTCATTTGGATTTATAGACAAATTGACGCGTATGTTTACAAGTGTAGATACTATAGAGAAGTATAATCAACTTTACGACAAATACGCGAGTAAAGAATATACTGGCTTTACGCATTTTAATAAGCTAAGCCAAGCACAAGAATTTGTATACAGCCGTGGCCATCATAAGATGCCTTCCAAATTTGATCCTGTATTGCATCGTCACGTATTCGTTATTTTATGTGGACGCTTTGTGAATTTATTGCGGGGTGAGTATAATGAAGAAATGTCATGGGCAATGCTACCCAATGTAATAAGTCGTTTACGTTATGAACATAATTGGAGTGAAAGAGATTTTATGTGGGCATACAACGAATCCAATAACAGCAAAAATCCAATGATTTATTATGCAAAAAAATTTCTTAGTAATTCGACTGGAACTGGCATTAGCCCCAAAACACAAATGATAGTTGTAGTATCTGACGTGAGCACCGGTGATTATGAAAACACTAAACAAGTCGCTAGATTTTGCAGAGACTTACCAACGATATATGATATAATGAAACCGTAATAGAGATTGTCATTTACGATCAAAATGTTTCTGAAGCACATTAAGAGCAACACGCAGCGAATTCACAAGATGTGGTAACATTTGATCTTCTATCACGAGGTACTGTAGCGCAGCATGAAGATTATACTGTCTATAGAGGCATTGGGCTTCTTTTAGTGCCTCTTGCGTGTTTATAAACTGCTCTGTTGCAAATGCTACCCACTTATCTCTTGCCTTATCATCTGAAGATGACGGCATTTCGTCATAAATCGCATTAGGCAAGCCTTTTGCACAAAGGTAATCGTTTCTTATCTGTAGATATTGCTGGGCGGCGTCATATTGCTCTTGTGTAAGCACGCCTTGCAAGCAAAGCCGCCCTATGTAAGACCCAGAAAGTGGATTTTTTGCCTCCTGTAGCGTTAAACCGAAGCGCTTTGCACGCATTTCTATTGCCAATTTATCAACGGCTTCACGCGGTGCTTTTGCACGTGATATACGTCCGTTTGGTTCTCTTACCTGCCCTGCTATTTTAGGGCGTCCCCTCTTTTTATTTTTTTTCATAACACCGCCTTTTATTTAAAAAGGAACACTGTCATTCATAACGGTATGGGGCGTATCAAGAGGTCTGTAAATGCTTCTGTCATAAGCAGATGACTGATCTTGATTATCATCATTTTTGCCATCTAAAAGCTTTAACTCGCCTTTGTACTGAGGCAATATGACTTCTGTTACATAGCGATCAACACCGTTTTTATCTTGCCATTTGCGTGTCTGTAATTTTCCTTCTACGTAAACTTTTGAACCTTTGTTTAGATACTGGAGTGCTATTTTTGCAAGATGTGGATTAAACACCACAATGGAATGCCATTCGGTTTTGTCTATTCTTTTATTGGTTGCCTTGTCTGTATAGCTCTCAGACGTTGCCATTCGAAAATTGACCACCTCGATGCCAGATGACATTGTTTTGCTTTCTGGATTGGCACCTAAATGACCAATTAAAATCACTTTATTAAGCATGTTTGTAAGTCCCATTAAATGATGTAAAGATCATAACATGTTTTATGTGTTTTTACAATGTTTTCAGTTATCTAATAACAATTATTTAATGTTTTACATTATGTGCTAAATCACTAAAGCGTGTAAAATCGGATTGAAAGGCAAGGGGAACGATTCCTGTCGGACCATGGCGTTGTTTTGCTATAATAACCTCGGCTTTACCCTTGGCTTGCTCCATTGCATCTTGCCATTTGCTATACTCAGCAGTGCCTTCTTTGGGTTCTTCATTTTTGAGATAATATTCTTCACGATAAACGAACAGAACAATGTCGGCATCTTGCTCGATTGAACCAGATTCACGTAAATCAGAGAGTTGCGGACGTTTATCGGTTCGGTTTTCAACTTGACGTGAAAGTTGTGACAGAGCAATGATGGGAATATTGAGTTCTTTTGCAAGTGCTTTTAATCCGGTGGTAATGGCTGTAATTTCTTGAACGCGGTTTTCTAATGAACGCTTTGAAACGCTTGTCATGAGTTGGATATAATCGATAATCAAGACATCTAGACCATGTTGTCGTTTAAGACGCCTTGCACGGGCGGCCAATTGTGCAAGGGAGACACCCCCCGTTTGATCAATATAAAGAGGGATTGTTGGTAAGGAACGCATTGCGTGAATAATTTTTGCAAATTGCTCTTCTGATATATTACCACGGCGCATATCAGAAGAAGAAACCTTTATTTGCTCTGAGATAATACGAGTTGCAAGCTGTTCTGTTGACATCTCAAGTGAGAAGAAACCAACAATACCCCCTTCATTGGCTTGGCTGTTATCATGACGCTTGCAAGCATTGGCAATATTAAAAGCAATATTGGTAGCCAGTGAGGTCTTCCCCATTCCAGGGCGCCCCGCAAGGATAATCAAATCAGATGCTTGTAGCCCTCCCATTTTCTCATCAAGGGTTTTGATATGGGTAGCTATCCCTGAGAGCCTTGAGGAACGCTTTTTCGCTGCACTTGCCATGTTAAGTGCTTTTGCAATG
>NZ_JBHINS010000017.1:0-23600 GCF_042195095.1 Bartonella sp. CL435QHHD | reverse complement strand
GAATTCTTTCACTTACGCATGAAAGTCAAGCGTATTCTCCGTGATGATCAACAAATTGAACAGATCAATCAAGCTGTTGAAGTCTTTTTAGCAGAGATAGAACGAGAGATAAAACAACTCTCAACAAAAGCTGCTTAACCTTATGGGGGTGTTTTGTTCCCCGCATATCTACGAGCACCCCCACCCTTCTTAACACTTTCAAGTAATGCGTGATTCACGCCACACGTGAATTGCATCTCAATGTAAGGAGAAAAGATATGGCGCCTCGTCCAGCTGCTATAACGCAACCAGCCATTGCTCGCGCTTTAAGAGAAGCTAAAAAACAAGGTTGTGAACTCGTAGAAATCAAACCTACCGGTGAACTGCTTATCTATCTTAAATCCGATATTCCACTACCAAATTCAGTTAACCACCCAGACAAACTTTTAGATTTGTCAAAGAATGAATATTACGAAACCGCACTCTCTAAGATGTAAAATACCATGCCTAAACCACGTCCTCCTCATCTCGTTAAACAAATTACTCAACATGGCAAAATTGTATGGTATGTACGTATTGGTCATGGCAAACGCATTAGAATACGCGGTACCTATGGAACGCAAGAGTTTGTTGATAACTACAAAAGCGCACTTGCCGAGTTACAAGGGCTTATACTTCCTAAATCCAAAACCGGTAAACTTGTTGAAGGTTCATTTGCATGGCTGCTTAAACAATACTTTAACAGCTCTAATTGGCATAGTTACACTAAAGCTACAAAAAAACAAAAAGAACTCATCCTTATGAAGGTATGTGATACTATAGGAAACATTCCATACCAAGCAATTGAAAAGAAGCATATTATAGCCGGTGTTGAACGGCGTAAAGAAACACCAGCAATGGCTAGAAACTTTCTGAAAGCCCTTAATGGACTTTTTAATTGGGCAATTGATCAAGGTCTTTTAGAAAATAATCCAACAACAGGAGTAAGAAGACCAGCTCTTAACAACAAAGATGGATTTGTTGTTTGGACAGAAGAAGATGTTGAGAAGTATTATCAAAGATGGTCCCATGGTACCCATGAACGCGTTTGGATTGATGTCCTTTTGTATACGGGTTTGCGTCGTGGTGATGCGGTCCGCATTGGCTGGAAAGATGTAAAGAATAACATCATTCATCTTAAAACAGAGAAAAGTAAATTCCAAACAGATGTCTTTCTCCCAATTTTGCCAGAATTAGCCAAAACGCTTGAAGCAGGTCCTATTGGAGCAGAAACATTCATTTGTGGTAAAGAAGGTAAAAAACTAGTTAAAGAAAGTTTTGGCAACCTTTTTCGTGAGGCTTGTAACGTAGCAGAAATCAAAAAATCAGCACATGGCTTGAGAAAATTAGCAGCAACACGCGCAGCTAACTCTGGTGCAACAGTATCACAACTCAAAGCAATTTTTGGCTGGACAGATGACGCTATGGCATCTCTTTACACAAAGAGCGCAGACCGTAAAAAACTTGCTCTTGAAGCCATAAAAAAGCTTCAAAAAGATGAGGGATAGAGGCAAAAAAACTCAATAGAATCAAGATTCACCTATTCCCTCATATTAGACATAACTATTTTATTTTACTTGCTTTTTATTTGCTCTCATCGCCCACCATATAGCTTTACATTCCTATTCAGTTATTGATTCTTCATATATTTTTTAAAGATGAGAGATTCCTGAATAAAGTATTGTTATTTCTATGGATTCGACTAGTATCCAAGGATATTATGATATACGGGGGCGAATAAATTTGATCGCGTGTGGAAAAACATTGAAACAGTTAAGAATCTTCAACCTCTGCAAAGTATAGGAATAAGAGCGACAGTTACCAAAGAGATTCTAGAAAATATTATTAATTTTATCGATTTTTGTATAAGCAAAGATGTCGATTATATCGGATTCAGCCCGCTCGATACGTCGTCATTTAGTTTTTCTAGAAAAAATAATACAAAGGATCGATCTAAGGCTTTAAGAAACAAAACTCTTCCGCCAAACACTTCACTTTTTCATTTGAGAGATGAATTATCAAGGAAAGAATCCCCCCCTCCAGATTTATATAGATAAAAAGTTCCAAGAAAGGAAAATCTCATGGACGTCACAAAATTTTGTAAATTGTATTAATTATTACTTAGGCGAAAATTCTATGTACGTTTCGTCGCCGTTAATGTGTTTATTTCCATTTTCATCCTTGGTATTGGACTATAATGGAGATTTAAAAAATTGCTTTTATTCAGAAGCTTTTGGGAATCTACAAAATTATGAGGCAATAGATTGGTCTGCTCAGAGCGTTTTAAAATCTTTGAAAGAATCTGGCGCATGTAGCGGATGTCGTGGGAAGGTATTTTGTGGATAAGGTTAAGCAATTTAAGATTTATAGTGTTAGCAAGTCTACTGCTATAGTGGTTGCTGTTTTACCACTTTTTTTGTCGGAAAAATTGCATTTATCGCAAGCGGATATTGTTTTAATCGGTAGTTATTTTTTATTGCTTCCTTTGATCTTAGAAGTCCCCTTGGGTTTATTATCAGATGTTTATGGAAGTAAGCGCGTTATTTATACTGGGCTGTTTTTCTTTCTTTGCGGTTTTTTAGCTCTTTTTATGAATTATGCATATTTTGCTTACGCCACTTATTTGTTGTGTATTACATTAGCAGCCGCTTGTTTCTCAGGTGCGGAAGATAGTTTACTCTTTTCTGTAGTACCAAAGCATCGCACACTGTTTTCCGTTAAGTCCGAAGTGGCTGCTGTTACCTATAGTGTGACAACGGTACTTATTTTTTTAGGGGGAATACTTTATTATGTGCATCCTGCATTGCCTGTGATTTTTCAAGTCCTTTCATTAATTTTTGCTATTTTTATGTTTTCAAAACTGACGAAGGGATTAGATAGTTTTCATATCAACGCTCATCCGAATATTTTCACAGTTATGTGCGCCAGCCGTAAAGAAGTCAAAAATCCTTATCGCTTCACTCTTATTTTTTTAAGTGCAGTTTCAGCTTTTGCTATTTTGGTTAATAATCGAACTGTTTCTATCGCATTTTCTGATTTTTTGCCATTTCAACCTGCTATTTTGGTTTCGATTATTTTTATCATTGGGAATTTTTTTTCAGCAAGTTCCAATATATTGTTTCAGAAGTATTTTTCAAAGTTTCAAAATCCTATTTTCCCCGTCTTAATGATTGGTTGTATGGTAACCATTGCTTTTTTTCTCATGTCATTTCAAATCATTGCGGCTCTTATATTAGGATTTTTACTGCTATGTGTTTTTAAATCTGCTTATCGATCTTATCTGTCGTCTCTTCTTATAAATTCACTGATTGATCCCAAAGCTATCGCGACTGTTTTATCATTCACAGCCATTATTACAGCTGTTGTATCCTTTGCATTCAGTTTTTTATACGGTCATGTTTTTTCAACATTCTGGCAAGCTAATTTGTGGTTGGCAGTGATTATGGCTGTGATTTTTGGGGTGTCTGCTTTAATTATTTTTGTCAGAAAACAAGAAATCATTTGGTTACAGCCTGAAAATGCACAATCGTCAAAACAACATTTCTTGAAACGCAAGCATCAAGAGTTTTGCTATGGGCAAATTTATCCGGAAGCATCGTGCATTAATGAAAACATCAAGGATGGCTCTTTTCGACAAAGTCTCTATCCTGCACCAAATTTGATAACACTTTGCGATGAAGTAGTCGAATGGGAGTTTATCCGGGGTACTGTATTGAGCCAAATGGATTTGCTACATCAAAAGGCGATTATTGATCAAATCAATAAGATCTTTCAAGATCGATTAAGCAAGAATATAATCTTATCACATGGAGATTTACATCCTGATAATATCATTGTTACTCCTGATAGTTCTTTTATGGTAGTGGATTGGGATTTATGTCAAGAAGCCAGTCCGGAATTGGATATCTTAACATTTTTCACCAGTCCAAGATTATCTCTCAATTTAGAAGAACGGATAGACTATATTTCTCATTTGCTGTCTATATCAAAGGATGAAGCTTTACCAATGATAAAAGCGTTTGTGGCTAAAAAAATTTCTGATCTTTGTCTATACCAAAATATTTTCATGAAACAATTAGTATTGGATTATATGAACTTGAATAAGAAATTTCATGGGCGATAATATTGTAATTTGTAATAAAAATTGCAGTGCGGGCTGCAATCATTGTCCGTATTCGATGGAATGTATGGTGAGAGATGATGCGTTGCCTGAATCTTTATATACAATAAATGACATAAAATCTGATTTTATTATTCTTTCTGGTGGAGAGCCTTTTGAGCTCGATTATGATTTACTTCATAAATATACTTGTATGTGTCTCATTTGTAAAAAATATTTTCGGATTGCAACAGGGGGGCACATCTATATTCAACCATATTTGAAGCTATTAAAGAGTAATCCGTTCTTTTTAGGGATACAAATAGGCACAGATGTTATTTCAGAGATAAGAAATCTAGACAGTAAAAAATATAAACAAAAGTGGGTGCATAACATAGAGTGTATGAAAAAAGATAGCGTACCATATAGTGTGACGATTACTTTATCGGAGAGATTCGATTTGGCAGAAGTGTTAGCTCTAATATGTATCGCTACTCCCGAGTTCATTTTAGTTAATTTTGAAAATAGAAAAAAGTACGAGAATACATTTCAGTTAAATATGATACGGGATTTTTTTTCTGGCTGTGAGATAAAATATGGATATACGCATCAGAGTTTACACTAATAAATATAAACTATCGGATTCTTTTCACAGTTCTTCTGGTGTGTTAGTTGAAAAAACAGATGTCTTAAGGAAAGAATAAGACAAACGGAATGGCTTCTTCTTATACGTCTATGGAAAACAGGAAGCTTATTTTCTGATAAGTAGTGCTCCTAGTAAATATCGTTATAGCAGTGCTCATCTTCGCTATGCTGCTCTACAAGGAGCTGTTAACCTTGTCGCGCAGAAAGGAAAAATATCTACAATACATTTTGGTCTTTTCGGAACCTACGGGCAACTCTCCTTCACTCCAAAGAATATGCAAGACAGCAAGTAAGAGCATATTGAATAAATGGTCATTTCAACTCACCGCCTAAGGCAGTAAATAGCGTGACAGTGGTTTCTATCTTGATACGCTGTTATCCTATGGCTTCCTAAAGGGAAAGATCACAATGCCCTCATTAGTACAACCGCAAAATTGAAAAATGCAAAAATGTTGGCGATCTCCACAACTGTTGGCAAACAATTTGCAACGGGTATCCAAGGCGTAGCATTCGAACCGCAGGCACAACTTGCCTATCAACATTTGATGTTTGATACCATTAAAGATGCTGATAATCTGACCATTGACATGCAAAATCCTTCTCAATGGATAATCCGTGTTGGTGGACGTTTGAAAAAAACCATTGCCACTGAAAACAGCCGTCCTATGTCTTTCTATGGAAAAGTAAACTTGATCAAAACCTTTGGTGATGATCAGACACTCCATATCGATAAGAATTATAAACGTGCCCCTCGGGAAGTTTCGTTGAAGGTGGGCCACAATTGTCCGCTAACCTCTCCCTTCATGGTGATGTCAGCTATCAACAAAAGCTTCAAAAACTGGTATAAGTGGTGCAAGCTTTTCAGGAAGAATACGCTATCAGTTTTAAATAACGACTGTAAAAAACAGCCCATTCAATTTAACAAAAAGGCAGCATATTGCTGCCTTTTTGGCTTATTATAAGCTGTTTTTAAGCGCTTTTTTAAATAGAGAACAGCGAAATATTTGAAGACTGTCATTGACCATTGAATGTTTTTTACAAAAAATTCTTTTTATAAAGAATAAAACTGTAAAAAGAGAACAACCAAAAACAAAATAATATTGAAAAATAATGTGAAGATTTTCTAGAAAATACAGTATTACTATCTTTTGTTATTTCTCACAAATTTAATGCTTTAAATGCCAAAATAAAACTTTTGAACATAAAATGATAAGTAAAAATAATGTAACAATATTAAACAAAGGGATGTATGTTATAAGTCACTCGTATATTTCAAAATGGGAGTTCTAGTAGGATTTAAAATATTATAGCTCAAACACTGCCCAGCAAATTCATACTGGAAAAATCCTATTATGCCCTTCCCTCTTAACAATACCGCCAAACATCACCAGAAACTTCAAAACAAATAAAATTGCATTTTCTCTTCTGTAAAATGGATCATGCTCTTTGCTCTCTATGGACAATAGGCTCTATACTTGCTTCAAAAAACTCCTTTGTATAATCGTGTTGCGCACGTAGATTACGCAATTCATCATTGCTAAGCTCTTCAAGAATAATCCCTTTATGCATAATTCCAACACGTTCACAAATATGTGCAACAACAGCAAGATCATGGGATACCATTAAATAAGTAAGCTTTTTTCTCACGCGCAATGATTTCAACAAGTTTAAAATTTCAGCCTGTACCGACACATCCAATGCAGATGTTGGCTCATCAAGCAATAACACCTCTGGCTCAATAATTAAAGCACGTGCAAGAGCAATACGCTGACGCTGCCCTCCAGACAACTCATGAGGATAACGATAAAGAAATGAAGAATCTAAACCAACGGAATCTAAAGCATCCTCTACCCGCTCTCTTTGATTATCCATCCCATGGATTTTGAGCGATTCAGAAAGAACCGTATGGACCATTTTTCTTGGATGCAGCGAAGCATAAGGATCTTGAAAAACCATTTGAATACAGCGTAAAAAATCCTTACTTCTTTTCTTTTCAACTTCTTGTCCAGCAAAAAGAAACTTTCCACTATAATCTGGAATAAGCCCCACCAATGTATTCAAAATAGTTGACTTTCCACATCCGGATTCACCAATCAAACCATAAGCTTCACCACGCTTAATATGAAAATTAACATTTTTAACAACTGTTACTGCCTTATGCCTATGACCAAAAGTTACAGATAAATTAGAAACATCAATAATATTCTCACAATTTGTCATGAGGAACCTCCTCAACACCATTAACAATCGTAGGATTATACAACCAATCAGGATCACGCTCAGGAACAGCCAAAATATCAACTGGATTATCAAGCCGTGGTAAACTCGCGAGCAACGCCTTTGTATAAGGATGACAAGCGTGAGACAAATCAGAAGCAGGCAACTCTTCTAGCACACGGCCCGCATACATCACTAAAATACGATCACAAAAATCAGCAATCATATTTAAATCATGACTAATGAAAATAAGTCCCGTTCCAGACTTTGTAACAAGTTCATCTAATACGGATAAAACTTGCCGTCTGACCGTAATATCAAGCGCAGATGTTGGTTCATCGGCAATAATTAAATCAGGTTTTGGAATGAGCATCATTGCAATCATCACACGCTGCCCCATCCCCCCAGATATTTCATGAGGAAAGAGACGCATCACATGTTCAGGATCACGAATATGAACAGATTCTAACATAGATATGGTGCGCTCCCGCGCTTCAGCTTTTGAAACACGATAATGAATACGGTAAGCCTCCATAATCTGTTCCCCGATCCGTATTAATGGATTAAGTGAATATTTGGGGTCCTGTAAAATCATTGAAATACGTTTCCCACGGATTTTTCGCATCTGAGGTTCACTTGCGGCCAATAAATCAACATCCTCAAAGCGCATTTTTTTAGCTTTAACAATGGCTGCTTTTGGACTTAACCTTAGTATTGCGCGCCCAGTCATCGATTTTCCAGATCCGGATTCACCAACAATTCCAATTTTTTCTTTTCCAACAGAAAAACTAACGCCACGCACAACTTCTGAAATGCCGCGCGTTGTAGGAAAAGAAATACGTAAATCTTCTACTTCTAATAATTTATTACCCATTGCGTGGATCCAATACATCACGAAGACCATCACCTAAAAGGTTGAAAGCAAGACTTGCAAATAATATTGCACAGCCTGGTATTGCCGCCAACCACCAATTTGTCATCATAAATTCCCGCCCTGAAGAAAGCATCGCACCCCATTCAGGACTTGGAAGTTGAGCTCCCAACCCTAAAAAACCAAGACCAGCAGCCGTTAAAATAATTCCAGACATATCCAAAGTTAATCGTACAATCACTGAAGGAATACACATGGGCGCAACATGAAACAAAATAATTCGCCAAGCAGAGGCCCCTTGCAAACGAACTACAGAAACATAATCAGAAGAACGTATTGTCAAAGTCTCAGCACGTGCTAAACGTGCAATTGGCGGCCATGCTGCAATTGAAATTGCAATAGAAGCATTTTCAATCCCCGGTCCCAATGCGGCTGAAAATGCAAGAGCTAAAATCAAACCTGGAAAAGCAAGAAAAATATCGACAATACGCATGAGCACAGTATCAACCCATCCGCCCATATAACCAGATACAGTTCCAACAATAAGCCCTATTGGACCTACAATAACTGTTGTAAGAAAAACAACATAAAGAGTAATACGGGAACCAAAAACAAGGCGACTAAAAATGTCACGTCCCAATTCATCTGTTCCAAAATAATGCGCCATAGAGGGTGGCTGCAACCGATGCCCTAGATCATTGCTAAGAAAATCATGCGTAGCAATCCAAGGAGCAAAAAATGCACATATGATAATAATACAAATAATAAGCAGACCGAATACAGCCGAAAAGTTATGAAAAAACTTAGCCAGTGCGTGATAAATTCTTTGTATGTTCGCTTGAATTATGGAGTTTGGAACAGGATCGTTTAACCAACTACCCAAAGAAGATGATGATTGCGATTTATGATGATTACTTACTGTCATATTCAACGTGTCCTTGGATCAAAAATGCGATAAAGCAAATCAGAAAATAAATTAATGGCGACAAAGATAAATCCTACAAGTAAAGTACATCCTACAACTGCATTCATATCTCCGGCTAAAAGAGCATTTGTCAAGTAATGTCCAAAACCAGGCCAAGCAAAAACTGTCTCCGTTAAAACAGCCCCTTCTAATAAAAAAGCATAAGAAAGCGCAACAACAGTAATAATTTGAACAGCAGCATTTCGAAAGGCATGCCCCCAAACGGTTCGCGCCCACGATAATCCCTTTACACGTGCAGTAATGATATATTCCTGATTAAGCTGCTCAATCATAAACCCACGAGTCATACGGCTAATATAAGCCATAGCACCGAAAGCCAAGATCAAAGCAGGCATAATAACGTGACTAAAAACATTACCAAAAGCCTCCCATTGTCCTTGGCTTGCCGTATCCCAAAGGAAAAATCCTGTTTTTGGTTCAAAAGAATATTCATAAAGAAAATCAATACGTCCTGGGCCACCAACCCAGCCAAGCTTGGCGTAAAATATTAACAACGCCATTAATCCGAGCCAAAACGTTGGAGTAGAATAACTTACAAGTGTAAAAACACGGACAACATAATCAATAAATGAATCGCGATACATTGCTGCAAAAACACCAAATGGAATTCCAAGAGTTGTGCCAATAACAATAGCAACGGTTGCAAGCTCTAATGTTGCAGGAAATACACGCATAATATCGGCTAAAACAGGTCGCCCAGAAGTTAAAGCATCTCCAAAGTCAAACAAAAATACATTATGAAGATACTTCCAATATTGGACAATCAACGGCTTATCAAGACCCAGCTTATAATACATTGCATCATAAGCTTCCTGACTGATATTATCACCAAGAATAGACAGAACCGGATCTAGAGGAAGAAGATGACCAAGAAAAAAAGTGATCGTCACCAACCCAAGCAATGTGATAAAAACTGAAATAAGAAGTTTCAATCCTTTGCATAAAAAATCCCATAAAAATAATTTTTTCTGCTTTTCTGATACAGCTCTTTCAGTCTCTGAAAGTGGCAAAACCATTATAAAAATCCCCTCTGTAGCGACAAAACATAAAGCAAATACCTCTTTTTATATAACGAAACAACCTCTTATGAAGCATGTTCTACAATCCTTCTCTATAACATGCTTCTTTTATTTTTCTGCTTCATTGTAATAAAGTCTATAACTGTTCCAAATCCATTTTTTGACATCAGGTCCCATACCAACGGTATAATATGTCTGAAATAAATAAACCATAGGACCATGCTCTAACACATAATGCTGTAAAGTACGATATTGCACAATGCGCTTATTGGGGTCTTGCTCAAACAAAGCATCCATCACCATGTTATTAATATTTTCATCATAATACCCAGCGCGCCAAGCTAAATACATATTGTGCTTTTTTGTAAATGTTGGATCAGGGTTAAACACGTGATTTAATGAAGCAGGATGTCCATCAGGATCGGCACTCCCCCACCCCATAAGTGCAGTATCATAATTTCCACCACGTACACGGCTCAACAATTGATTTTGTGCCATTTTTTCAATTGTAAGCTCAACACCAATTTTGCGTGCATTGGCTTGAATAGACTGTGCAACAGACGACATATAACTAAGGCTTCCAACTAAAAGATTAGCTTTAAACCCATTAGGATAACCAGCTTCAGTAATCAGTTGTTTTGCTTTTTTCAAATCCAACTGAAAAGGCAAACCTTCTTTTTCATCTAAAGCACCTGGAACACCTAAAGACATATAAGTTGCCCTAGGAATAGCAATTCCTTTCAAAACAGTGTTTCCAAGACCTTCATAATCAACCAAATAACGAAGTGCCAGTCTGACCTTTTCATTCGAAAAAATTGCATTCTTATTATTTAACGATAGGTAAATAATCTGCGGACGCAAAACACGACTAATTTTGACTGGTTCTCCCTTTTTTTCAAGATCTAAAATATCCTCTGAAGAAAGATCACGCACTATATCCACATCACCTTTTTCCAAAAGAAGTCTTTGACTTGATGAATCCGCTACATGCTGCACAACAATCTGCTTAATTTTAGGCACATCGCCCCAATAATGCTGTGTCGCCTCTAACACAACTTTATCTCCTGGAGACCAGCTCACCAATTTATAAGGTCCAACACAAGCTGAATGTGTTGCTAAATATTTATTCCCCATATCACCGTTAATACTCTGTGCTTCAATTGTTTCCCGATCAAGCAAAGCAGAAGCATAAGATTGTCCAATAACAGTCAATATGAGCTGAATAGGATAGGGTTTATCTAATTTTAATTGTAAAGTCTTATCATCAAGTGCCTGAATATTTGTTTCAACATTGTTTTTGGTAAACCCATAATCCATTAAAGATTGAGCATAGCTTAATCCTAATTTAATAATCCGTCGCATCGACCATACCAGATCTTGCGCTGTAGCCGTCCTTCCGTCATTAAACTTTAAATCATCACGAAGATGAAAAACTATTCTTTTGCCATTATCTAAAACGTCCCAAGATTTTGCCATAGCAGGGCGAATTTTTGTAGGATCATGCTCGTCATATTGCACTAACGCGCTGCAAATATTCGTCAATAACTCACTCGTCACAACCTCAACAGTTTGCGCTGGATCAAAACTACTAATTGAATCAATATTCCACGCCATTACCAATATATCTTTAGATGAAGCGCTGAATGCCGATGTTACAGCCCCATTAAAAAAAACGATTGAGCTTAATAAAATAGAAAAATTTTTCAATATTCTTTGTTTTCCCATTTTATCTCTTCCTTTTGTATTCTTCTACCTTTTCACACAAAGTGATTTTGATTTTGCTCTTTCATCTTTTAAATAGCATAGCATTAGACATCAATTTCATTTCATCAAACTAAGCATCTATAAAATAATTTTCTTATACATCAGTCTATATTCTGGATGCAGAGAATCTATAACTATAAATAAAGATCCTCCCCAATATAACTTTCTATATTTATCGCTCCCTATAAACGATCTTAATTATATACTGCTACTGCACAAACATCCCTCACAATTTCATCCTTAAAAACTGAAGAGCTTTTATATGGGAGAATATTTTCATCATACAATTATGATTAAGCTCTTTTTAGCTTTGACAACATTAAAAAGACACTCTTATTTTTCAATTGCACTATAAAAAATACGCGGTGCACTATTCCAAACCCACTTTTTGACATCAGGCGTCATCGCGACAACGCTATATTGTTGAAAGATAAACGCATAAGGTCCTTTTTGCATAAGTTCACGTTGTAAATCAGCATAGAGTTGTGCCCGTTTTTGCGGATCTTTTTGAAACAGCGCCTCTTCAACTTTTTGATTCATCTTGGCATCAAAATACCCATGCTTCCAACTAGGATAGGCTGTATTTCTAGCCTCAAACCGATTATCTGGATTGAAAATAAGACGTGAAGCCATTGTATGAGGATCCGCAGAATCATTATTCCATCCGATAAAAGCCGTATCAAAAGCCCGTGCATTCACTTTTGAAAACAACTGTGTACCTGCTACACGTTCAATTTTAAGACGCACGCCCGCCTGTGCTGCACTATCTTGAAGTGACTGAGCAAGTAACAAAGTATAAGGAGTGTTTGACACGAGAAAATTTGCCTCAAATCCGTTCGGATAACCGGCTTCTGCTAAAAGCTGTTTTGCTTTTTGAATATCAAGCTTAAAGGGTTGCCCCTCTTTTTCATCTAAAGCCCCAAAATTACCAAGAGGAATAAAACTGGCCCGTGGAACACCAATCCCTTTAAGAAGCTTCTTGCCAAGACCTTCATAATCTATAAGATAACGCATCGCCAAGCGCACTTTTTCCTTAGCAAAAATAGGATTCGTCGTATTGAATCCCCAGTACATCATAGTTGGCACTAACACTTTTTCAACTTTAACATCTGTTGTTTTTTGCAGATCTGCAAGATCTTCAGGTGTCAAATTACGAGCAACATCAATATCATGTTTTTGCAACAACAAGCGTTGTGTTCCGGGCTCTGCAACATGGCGAATTAAAATCTGCTTCAGTTTAGGCGCTTGTCCCCAATAGTGAGAGCTTGCACGCAACAAAAGAGCTTCTCCAGGGCGCCAACTTTTTAACTGATAAGGACCAACACAAGCAGCATGACTCTTCAAATACTGATTTCCCAAATCACCATCTTTTTCGTGTTTCATAATCGTCTTACGATCAAGCAAAGCTGTTGCACGACTCGCAACAATATTATTAAGAATAAGCTCTGCTGGATAAGGTTTATCAAATTTCATCACAACTGTTTTCTTATCGGGAGCTTGCAAAGCATCATCAACATTTTGTTCTGTAATTCCATATTCATTAAAAATTGCCGCATTACCCATCTTCAATTTGACAATCCGCTTCATACCCCAAACAAGATCATTGGCATTGGCTGATCTGCCATCATTAAACTTCAAACCATCACGCAAATGAAAAGTAATCACCGTACTGTGATCATCACCTGAAACATCCCAATGCGTTGCTAAAGCAGGAACCATTTTAGCAGGATCATCTGTCGCAGTACTCGCCAAGTTATCACAAACATTGTAAATAATTTCACTTGCATAAACATCATTGCTTTGGGCGGGATCAAACGTACTGATTGCATCAAGATTCCAAGCCATCACAAGGGTATTAGCCGGTGTTTTTGCTGAAACCTGTTGTACAACTACCCCCAAAGCCATAAGAGTAGCAACAAGAGAGCTGCTACTTTTTAATATTGTTTTCTTCAAGTTCATAAACTTTTCCCTTTATTTATTTTTTATCAATTAATGACGCTGAAATAATATAGCAAATTTATAATTATAACATTGAATAAATACGTTCTAATCGCTTATATTTTTAATCACCTACACAGAGTCATCTACTTGATAAATTCATTGACTTACGTCTCAATAAACCATAGCGAACATACAATATATGTTTTGCTAACCAGTATTACATTTTTTTCATAACCTTTCTTTGCATATGATAATGCACTATATCAGTTCCCTATTAATCATCAATAAGCCTTATCGCCCCAAAAAATAGTGAGCTTTAAAAAATCATTACGCAAAAATTTATGAATTCATTATTCTATTCCTTTAGGCGATATTTAAAATAAAATATGCAAACTTTAAAAATAGTTATCCCCCTCAAACACTCAGTTTCAAGATGCGGCGCATCTTTACTACATGACAAAAACGACACTGGAATAGCAGAAAGACATAAGAAAATATCTTTTCTAAAACGCCATCCCCCCACAAAAAGCTGCTTAATCTTTTGAAAAATAAGTGTCAAAAGTTTTACGTTTTTACCAACAAAACCAAACGCGTTAACAAAGATAAAAGAAAAATGAGAAGAATCATTCCTTCCACGCTTTATCTTTTGAGAAATAAAGCTTACAATAAAAGAATACACACTAAAATGCATTCCCCCATTGATAAAAACAAAATTCATTAGACGCTTCCCCCCTAAAGACATAACGAATATAAACCCTTCTAAACTTTAGTGTGCATCATCGCTTTGCCACTATAAAAATAGAGCATAAAACAACATACAGCAACAGAACTCTCGTTTCCAGCGGAAACATACAGAGATTCAACGAAGCAATGTAGTGGATACAAGCCTGCATGAGCTTAATCATCTTCCAAAAAATTGGAGCGCACACGCGGCAAGATCACTCTACTAATAGAGGAAAGCTATCAGATAATAAAACCCAACACAAGCAGCTTGAGTCATTTAACTTCAATTTTTCATCGCTGTATTTTATTTTTATTACCTAGGTAAGCATTGAGCAATCGACCTACATATAAATAAACCGACAGTCATACAAGCAAAGAAAAACAATGCAACAACAGCACCCCATCTAAAAACCACTTTGCATTCGTCAATAAGCATGAATAAAATATTCATTAATTATAACGGTCATGTCATTAACAGAAATAAAAAAAACTCTTCTCAACCATTACAAATGCCAAAGACTGTTGCACAACATTGAGAGCTAGTAAAGTGTGTGATGGTGCCGATTTGCTCCTTCATAAGCGTAAAGATGGAGGTGCTCAATGGATTTACCGTTGTACCATTCACAGGCGCCACCGCGAAATGGGTTTTGGTGTACTAAATGTTTCTTTAAAACATACAAGATATTACCATTATCTCACTTCAGATACATAACAGTTAAGGTATCACTCCTTTTGGCGTCTGTTTTTTCATCCTCAAAATTATACCTTTATCGTTTTTAGTGCCAACAACAGTAGAAAATCATTAATATTGTATAGTTTGTATATTTCAATTATCTTATACAGTGAAATTGTATAATCTATACATTCATTAAATAATTCAATTATTATCCTATTGATCATTACTCTTACAAAAGACAGTTTGCCAATTTATCGACAAAAACATCCTTCAAGATGATCATTAACAATCCCTACGGACTGCATAAAAGCATAACAAATTGTGGGACCAACGAATGTCCAGCCACGTTTCTTCAAGTCTTGAGAAAGACGAAGAGAAGCAGGTGTCATAGGGTTAGCCAACAGTGTTTGAAAATCTATTTTTTCATAACGCTCTGATGGTGGTGGCTGAAAAGACCAAAAATAGTGGGACAAACTTCCCCACTCTGTTATAATTTCTTGTGCTCTCAATGCGTTATTAAGCACTGATTGAATTTTTCCTTGATGGCGAACAATGTCTTTATTCTGCATTAACATTTGCACCTTTAGCTCATCATAATGAACAATCTTTTCAAAGTCAAAGTGATCAAATGCAATGCGAAAAAAAAAGCGTTTTTTTAAAATTGTAAACCAAGAAAGTCCCGCTTGGAAACCTTCAAGACAAATTTTCTCAAACAAACGAATATCCTCAAAAATAGGCTTTCCCCATTCGGTATCATGATAAGCACAATAAAGTGGATCCGTTCCAGCCCATGCGCAACGAACTTTTCCATCCACTCCCTTAAGAAGACCTTCCGCAAGCATGGCATTAACCCCCGTATTAAAAGAGCATTCCTTGATCATCGCTAGGCGACTTTATTTGCTTGTGTTTTGAACGTTTAGCGGAAATAGGCTCTTGTGTTGCAACACTGATATCTCCATCAAAAAAACGTAAATTTATGTGCCCCGTTTCAGGAAACTGAGCCAAGCGTTTAATGGGCTTATTCTCTTTCCCCAAAGCCAAAACAAAACCGCGCTCCAAAATATTCTGATATGAAGTGCTTTTTAAAAGCCTAGATACTACCTCTAACCCAGCACGTTGTTTTTCCACACTACGCACAAAAGCACGTTGAAGACGTGCCGTATATTCCTTTGTATTGCGTTGTGCTTTTTCACTATTTAACAAACGCGGTGAAAGACGCACACCAAGTGCATGAAAAGAAAAACGTTTTTTATCGTAGCTCACACAAAGAGCACGCTGCAATCGACTTGAAGTTTCATCCAAACCACGCCGTGGTAGAGCAAAAAGTTGATCGGCAGTCGGAAGAGCTCGTAGAGTAGCTCGCAATTTTTGTCGATAAAAATCCAAATAACGCGCTAGTCCCTTGCGCAAACGTGCAGCAAGCGATGCCACCAGCACCTCAAGATCAAGCTTAACAGGAACAGCCCGTTCTGCTGCGGCGGTGGGAGTTGGAGCACGCCAATCAGCCACATAATCAATCAAGGTCCAGTCCGTTTCATGCCCAACAGCAGAAATAACAGGAAGAGAAGATTCATAAACAGCACGAACAACAGCTTCGTCATTAAACCCCCACAAATCTTCTAAACTTCCCCCTCCCCGTGCAACAATAATAAGATCAGGCTTAGGAACAACTCCTCCTAAAGGCAACGCATTAAAACCTTCAACAGCAACAGCCACTTCTTTCCCACTTGTTTCCCCCTGAACACGTACAGGCCAAACCAAAATATGCAACGGAAAACGATCGGATATACGGTGAATAATATCACGAATAACAGCACCTGTTGGTGATGTTACAACGCCTATAGTTCGAGGCATATAAGGCAAAGTTTTTTTCTTAGCTTCATCAAACAAGCCTTCTTCTAAAAACTTTTTCTTACGATTTTCAAGGAGTGTCATCAAAGCACCAATCCCTGTTGGTTCAAGAGCCTCAATGACAATTTGATATTTCGATGATCCTGGATACGTCGTAAGTTTACCAACAGCAATCACTTCCATCCCTTCTTCAGGAGGAAATTTGAGCTTTTCCATCATTCCACGCCAAATAACAGCTTCCAACCGTGCCTTATCATCTTTTAAAGCAAAATAAGCATGTCCCGAAGCATGAGTACCACGGTAACCTGATATCTCCCCACGTACCCGTACATAACCAAACTTTTCTTCAACAACACGCTTTAGGGCCCCTGCTATTTCGGAAACAGTGAATTCTGCCACATTTGTTACACCTGTTTTTTCACTAAACAAACTTACCATTTTTCAATTCTTTACGCCCGTTTCTGTGAATCTTTTTGAAACAACACATCTTTAAACTTTTGATTTATAGCTTCATCAAAATACCCATAACACCGGCTAGAGTAGTTTATATTTTTAATTTCAAATCGATTATCAGGGTTGTAAAAAAACTTGAAGCCGTTTTATGGGGATATCTAGAGTCATTATTTCATTCGAAAATTGTATCAATAGAAGTTTAAATATTCAATCTTAACATTCACACAAACACATCTTTTATAAGAATTCCTGAAATAAAATTCTCTACACAACATAGAAATCCATTCCAGATAAAATTCAACGTATTGCAAAGTGTTAAAGAGCTTTGCAATACATCAAATATATCATGATCATGTTTTTTATATTTTATAAACCTGATCCTTCTTATTTTTCAATTGCACTATAAAAAATACGTGGTGCACTATTCCAAACCCATTTTTTAACATCAGGTGTCATCGCTATCGTGTGATACGTCTGATAGATAAAAGCATAAGGTCCTTTCTGCATAAATTCACGTTGCAAATCAGCATACATTTGCGCCCGTTTTTTTGGATCTTTTTGAAACAACGCATCTTGAACCTTTTGATTCATAGTTTCATCCAAATACCCATGGCACCAACTCGCATAGCCTGTATTTTTAGCCTCAAACCGATTATCAGGATTGTAAATAAGACGTGAAGCCATTGTATGGGGATCCGCAGAATCATTATTCCATCCGAAAAAAATCGTATCAAAAGTACGTGCAGATAGTTTTGAAAATAACTGCGTGCCTACGAAACGTTCAATTTTAAAACGCACCCCCACCTTTTTTGCATTGTCTTGGAGAGACTGAGCAATAGGCAAAGCAAAAGGATAAGGAGAGGCACCAGCAAAAATACTGGCCTCAAAACCATTCGGATAACCTGCCTCTGTTAAAAGTTGCTTTGGTTTTGGGAGATCAAGTTTAAAGGGTTGCCCTTCTTTTGCATCCAAAGCCCCAAGATTACCAAGAGGAATAAAACTTGCACGTGGAATACCAACATCTTTGAGAAGAGTCTTACCGAGTCCTTCATAGTCAATAAGATAGCGCATCGCTAAACGTACTTTTTCATTGGCAAAAATTGGATTTGTCACATTGAACCCCCATATGATCACGGATGGCTCTAACACTCTTTCAACTTTAATATCCGTTGTTGCTTGGAGATCTGCCAAATCCTCTGGCATCAGATTACGTGCAACATCGATATCGTGTTTTTGCAACAATAAACGTTGTGTTCCAGGTTCCGCAACATGGCGAATTAAAATCTTCTTCAATTTAGGCGCCTCCCCCCAATAATTGGAGCTTGCACGCAACAAAATCCCTTCTCCAGGACGCCAACTCTCTAGCTGATAAGGACCAACACAAGCAGAATGACTTGCCAAATACCGGTTTCCCATATCACCATTTTTTTCGTGTTTCATGAGTGTCTCACGATCAAGCAAAGCAAGAGTACGACTAGTGGCAAAATGGCTAAGAATAAGCTCTGCTGGATAAGGTTTATCAAATTTCATCACCACCGTTTTGTCATCCGGTGCTTGAAAAGCCTCATCAACGTTTTGTTCTGTAATCCCATATTCATTAAATGTCGCCGCAGTAGCCATCTTCAATTGAACAACCCGCTTCATGCTCCAAATCAGATCATTGGCATTCGCAGGACGACCATCGTTGAACTTCAAACCATCACGCAAATGAAAAGTAATCACAGTACTCTGATCATCACTTGAAACATCCCAACTCTTTGCTAACGAAGGAACCATTTTAGCAGCATCATCTGTAGCAGAAACGACTAAATTATCACAAACATTGACAAGAACTTCATTACCATAACGATCATTGATTTGTGCGGGATCAAATGTACTTATTGTATCAAGATTCCAAGCCATCACAAGCGTATCAGCAGGTGTTTTCGCTGAAACTTGTTGCACAAACATCCCCATTGCAAGAACAGCAGAAACAAAAGAACTGCCCTTTTTCAATATTTTTCTTTTCACGTTCATAGAATTTTCCTTTTAAGGTTTAAGGTTATTGTATAACTTCCCCATGTGACAACATGCAAAAATGATAAGATCATGCTTAGAAAACACGCCTCCTAGAGGTAAAACATCAAAACTTCCAAGAGCAGCAACCACTTTTCAAAAGCACATCCCCCGAACACGTATAGGACAAATGAACATATGCAACGCAAAACGATCTGATTAAAATAAAGCTATCACGCACGATAGCACGCGACATCACGGCACTTACAATTCAGAGCATATCAGGCCAAAATTCTTCTTTGCTTCATCAAAAAGATTTCTTCTTCAAGTTTCTTCTTGCTATTTTCTAAAAAGTATCATCAAAGCGCTACTCTAATTGCTTCAAAAACCTCAAGACAATTTAATATTTTGATGATTCTGAATAAATTTTTTAGTAACCACTTTCACCCTTTTTCAGAAGAAAATTCGAACTTTATTATAACTCCGTATCAAATAACAGCTTCGAACCTATAGATTATCATATTTTAAGTCATAAGGAGTGTACTGAGGTATAAGAAGAGTAGCGTGATGTTTCCCCACATATCTGCATAAAATAGTTTTTTCACTAAAACATTTTAAAGTCCCCCATTTTTTCAGAAACACTAAATTTTGCTTTATTCGTTACACCTGTCTTTTGCAACAAACAAAGTTATTACTTTTTTATACACATAAATTGAAATATAAAATATTAATATCTATACACGTAGAATTTATCGAGATAAATAACCTTTCTTCCCAATAGAATGTTTTGAAATAAAATTCTCTACACAACATAGAAATCCATTCCCGATAAAATTCAACGTATTGCAAAGTGTTAAAGAGCTTTGCAATACATCAAATATATCATGATCATGTTTTTTATATTTTATAAACCTGAACCTTCTTATTTTTCAATTGCACTATAAAAAATACGTGGAGCACTATTCCAAACCCATATTTTCACATCAGGTGTCATCGCTACAGAAACATATGTCTGATACATAAAAGCATAAGGTCCTTTCTGCATAAATTCACGTTGCAAATCAGCATACATTTGCGCCCGTTTTTTTTGATCTTTTTGAAACAACGCATCTTGAGCCTTTTGATTCATAGTTTCATCCAAATTCCCATGGCACCAACTCGCATAGCCTGTATTTTTAGCCTCAAACCGATTATCAGGATTGTAAATAAGACGTGAAGCCATTGTATGGGGATCCGCAGAGCCATTATTCCATCCGAAAAAAATCGTATCAAAACCACGCGCATAAAATTTTGAAAATAACTGCGTGCCTACGAAACGTTCAATTTTAAAACGTACCCCCACCTTTTTTGCATTGTCTTGGAGAGACTGAGCAATAGGCAAAGCAAAAGGATAAGGAGAGGCACCAGCAAAAATACTGGCCACAAAACCATCTGGATAACCTGCCTCTGTTAAAAGTTCCTTTGCTTTTGGGAGATCAAGTTTAAAGGGTTGTCCTTCTTTGTCTTCCAAAGCCCCAAGATTACCAAGAGGAATAAAACTTGCACGTGGAATACCAACATCTTTGAGAAGAGTCTTACCGAGTCCTTCATAGTCAATAAGATAGCGCATCGCTAAACGCACTTTTTCATTGGCAAAAATAGGGTTCGTCGTATTAAACCCCCATATGATCATGGAGGGCGCCAACACTTTTTCAACTTTAATATCCGTTGTTGCTTGGAGATCTGCCAAATCCTCTGGCATCAGATTACGTGCAACATCGATATCGTGTTTTTCCAATAATAAACGTTGCGTTCCAGGTTCCGCAACATGGCGAATTAAAATCTTCTTTAATTTAGGCACCTCCCCCCAATAATTGGAGCTTGCACGCAACAAAATCCCTTCTCCAGGACGCCAACTCTCTAGCTGATAAGGACCAACACAAGCAGAATGACTTGCCAAATACCGGTTTCCCATATCACCATCTTGTTCGTTTTTCATGAGTGTCTCACGATCCAGCAAGGCAGCAGTGCGATTAGTGGAAATATTGCTAAGAATGAGCTCTGCTGGATAAGGTTTATCAAATTTCATCACCACCGTTTTGTCATCCGGTGCTTGAAAAGCCTCATCAACATTTTGTTCTGTAATCCCATATTCATTAAATGTTGCCGCATTAGACAATTTCAATTTGACAACCCGCTTCATACCCCAAACAAGATCATTGGCATTCGCAGGACGACCATCGTTGAACTTCAAACCATCACGCAAATGAAAAGTAATCACAGTACTCTGATCATCACTTAAAACATCCCAACTCTTCGCTAACGAGGGAACCATTTTAGTAGCATCATCTGTAGCAGAAACGACTAAATTATCACAAATATTGTTAACCAATTCAATTCCATAACGGTCATTGAGTTGTGCAGGGTCAAATGTACTTATTGGATCGAGATTCCAAGCCATCACAAGCGTATCAGCAGGTGTTTTCGCTGAAACTTGTTGCACAAACATCCCCATTGCAAGAACAGCAGAAATAAAAGAACCGCCCTTTTTCAATATTTTTCTTTTCACGTTCATAGAACCTTTCACGTTCATAGAATTTTCCTTTTAACGTTTATTGTATAAATTCCCCATGCAGCAAAACGTGCTTAATAATTAAGTTTAGACGAACGATAGGCTCCTAAAGATCAAACTTTAAAACCTTCAAGAACAAGCACCTCTTGTCAATGACTCCTCCTGTCTACACTTATAAGCCAAACTAAAACATACAAAGGAAAACACTCTGATATACAATGAACGCTCACCAACAACAGAGCTTATTCACGATATCATAACGCCTACTATTAAAGACTATAAAACCTGTATTTTTTCTATCTTGTTAAGCAAGCTTGTCTCGTATTTCTTCCGGCGTGTTCTATACCATCAAAGCACTACCCCTTTTGGCTCAAGTACCTTAATAACAAAGAGCCTTCATAATAATTTGACGATTTGATAAAACAGGAAAATTTGTCAGTTTGCCAAGTGCAACGACTTTTATTCCTTCTTCAAAAGAAAATTTAATTTTTTCATCACTCCCCGTAAAATAACACCCTCCAAATGACATCTCATCATCTTTCAAAGCAAAAGAAAATATGAATACTATAAAAAACTGATATCCCTTGTGTACCCACCCATAACAAAACTTTCCTTCAACACAGCAAAACCTTTGCACCTTTAGCACCACTAAATTCCGCGATATTTGTTACACTTAGTTTCTTTATGTTATACTCAGTTTTTTAACAAATAAATTGACCACTTTCTAATTCAGAGAAATTGAAATATCGATCTTAACATCCACTTAAATACACCTCTAATGAGAATGAAAAATATCTTTAAACGAATGTCTTGAAAAGACATTCAACAATATATCACGCATTACCTATGATCTTCGACGCATTGCAAAACTTGAAAATTTATACAATACGCCGAATATATCATGACGATGCCCTTTATCTATTGAACAGCATTGAAGACACTCTTATTTTTCAATTTTACTATAAAAAATATGTGGCGCACTATTCCAAACCCACTTTTTGACATCAGGCGTCATCGCAATAACAGTATATTTCTGATAGATAAACGCATAAGGTCCTTTTTGCATAAGTTCACGTTGTAAATCAGCATATATTTGTGCCCGTTTTTGCGGATCTTTTTGAAACAACGCCTCTTCAACTTTTTTATTCATTTTGGCATCAAAATACCCATGCTGCCAACTAGGATAGGCTGTATTTTTTGCCTCAAGCCGATTATCTGGATTATAAACAAGACGTGAAGCCATTGTATGAGGATCCGCAGAATCATTATTCCATCCGATAAAAGCCGTATCAAAAGCCCGTGCATTCACTTTTGAAAACAACTGTGTACCTGCTACACGTTCAATTTTAAGACGCACGCCCGCCTGTGCAGCACTATCTTGAAGTGACTGAGCAAGTAACAAAGTATAAGGAGCATTTGAGACAATAAAATTTGCTTCAAATCCGTTCGGATAACCGGCCTCTGCTAAAAGCTGTTTTGCTTTTTGAATATCAAGCTTAAAGGGTTGCCCCTCTTTTTCATCCAAAGCTCCAAGATTACCAAGAGGAATAAAACTGGCCCGTGGAACACCAATCCCTTTAAGAAGCTTCTTGCCAAGACCTTCATAATCTATAAGATAACGCATCGCCAAGCGTACTTTTTCCTTAGCAAAAATGGGATTTGTCATATTGAATCCCCAGTACATCATGGATGGTTCTAACACTTCCTTGATTTTAACATCTGTTGTTTTTTGCAGATCTGCAAGATCTTCAGGTGTCAAATTACGAGCAACATCAATATCATGTTTTTGCAA
>NZ_JBHINS010000011.1:0-1079 GCF_042195095.1 Bartonella sp. CL435QHHD | reverse complement strand
TCCAAATGTAAAAAGAACGTTTTTTGCAGATATTTATTGAATATGCATTTGCTTTTGATTGGATTGTTAAAGCTACCGAGCGTTTTGATTTGTTTGATACGTTTGATAGCCATAACAAGCGTTATAGGTTTTCTCATTCAAATGAGTGATTAAAGATCATATGCATCATTTACATTCCTTTTGATAAGTTTTCATATCTCTCATAGAGCGCTTGCAATATGATACGTTTTGTATATATGCATTCATTACTCCATTGTGGATGATTCATTTTAATCAATAAAAAACGCTATTTGAAAGCCGCGTCATATCATTTGGGACGGCTTTTTTTTTATTTTACTCTCTCTTTTATGATATGTTTATAGCAATGCATTTTATATGCGTTTATAACCATAAAGAATGCACGCCCCCCATCCCTGTTTTTATTCTGTTTTATCAGTTATATTGACAAGCTTATCACTTTCACAAACCTCTCAATTTTTTGGAACCAACCTTACTTTGCTTTTTTTGTTGATTTTAGCATTGCCATAAGCACGCCCCCAGATCGTTGCACAATATGAGATTTTAGCATTGCCATAAACAGAGCCATAAATCTCACAAGAGCCACTCACACAAGCATTTCCATAAACCTTGCCATAAATTTTAGCACGACCATTAATAACAGCATAATTATAAATTTTTGCATGGCTATAAATNGAGATTTTAGCATTGCCATAAACAGAGCCATAAATCTCACAAGAGCCACTCACACAAGCATTTCCATAAACCTTGCCATAAATTTTAGCACGACCATTAATAACAGCATAATTATAAATTTTTGCATGGCTATAAATGCAAGCAGAGCCACAAACCTTGGCATGACCATAAACGCGTGCATAACTAAAAACCGTAGCATCATAAGAAACATGCGCATGATCATAAATATGAGCATCAGCAAGAATGCGGGCACTACCATTCACATGAGCATACCCATAAACATTGCCATAAACATGAGCATTGCCATAGACAAAAGCATGGTCATAAACTTTAGCATATTGAGAGATAAAAGCTTTTCCATAGACCTCAGCATTGCCATAAACTTG
>NZ_JBHINS010000085.1:0-38100 GCF_042195095.1 Bartonella sp. CL435QHHD | reverse complement strand
TCAAGAAACATACAGCGAAAAAGAACATTCACTTTTGAAAAATTTTAGAGAGCTCCAGCCGAAAAAACAAAAAGCAATCTTATGGTTGATTTCTGATTAAGCAAAAGCGCACACAAAGCATAAATCCTCCGCATCATTTTACATTTTACGGATCAACGTTTTGATGCTTCTCCACATTTACAGAAAGCAGCCAAATGAAACTTTCAAATTCCCCTCGCACCACTTTGTAAACATAGGTTTGTCAACAATACAGCTTCTTGCCTAGCCAATCTCCCCCAAGCACTTCAGATCACAACACCACAAAGAATGATGTTGCATCAAACGCGACAGATACGTCCTATTTTAAAATATTCTTGCCCCTTCGCTATCCTAAAGTAAGATCACACAAAGCACCGGTCAATCTCACTTCAAAAGCAACTTTCCCCACACCCTCTCTCCTCTCTGGTCAACACAACCCACCTCTTCACCCCCACACCCTCTCTCCTCTCCCATCAACACAACCCACCTCTTCACCCCCACACCCTCCTCTCTCGTCAACACCCCCGCCTCTTCATCCCAACTTTCCCCCTCCCTTCATAAACTCTTCATCCCCACACCCTCTCTCCTCAACACCCCCACCTCTTCATCCCAACTCCCCCTCCCTTCATAAGACTCTTCACCCCACCCCCTCTCTCCTCTCCCATCAACACCCCCACCTCTTCATCCCCACACCCCAATCTTCTCTCCACATTCCATGCCATGATAAAATCACACACCACGCATAAAGTCCCAGCTTCCTTTTTTACATATTCCCGTTTTTACGCTTTTACGTATTTACAGAAAGAAGAAAATCTGTAAAAAATGCATTACACAATAACGTATTCAACAACTGTCATTAAAATCTCGCCTCCCTTTTCATCTAAATCCCCCCTATTTTCACTTAAATCATAGATATAAACTGCCCTATTATTTGTATTGACCAGCATAAAATTTTTTGACAAATTCTAGCGATCAAAAGGGATTGTAAGAAGCATTTTACGACTTTTAAAAGAATTTTTATTTACATCCAGTGCTTTTTGTAACGTAGAAGAGTACATTTAATTAATTGACTATAAGAAAGTTTGAGATGAGAGAAGCTTTTCGTTTTTCTCATTCAACATTCGCAACGATAACTTATCCTTATAAGTCAATATTTTTTCGTAATATAAAACGCACCAAAAGGAATAGACTTGCGTTGCATATTCACACGCTTATTTTAAAGAAAGATCTCTCAACGCTCGTCACACCCATTTCGCAAAACGCCGCCCGTAAAGAAATGGTAAGCCCCCATGAAGTGTATAAAATCCTTTCAGCCCCCTTATCTTTACGCTTATGGAGAAACAAGTTTACGCTTATGGAAAAACGAGGCTGGCATCATCACAAAAACTCTGCCAGCTCCCAATGTTGCAGACAGCCTTCGGTTCAAGAGACTCTTCATTAAAGGCATGCCTTTCTTGTACAGTTTTGCCCCACATGCCCCCCCGCTTATGATGTACAAGCAAGTAATTTTAATTGATTTAATATAAGAGAACTGGTGATGAGAAATTTTTATTATATTCAGCGAAGTGCTTTATGTTAAGAATGGTTATTTATCATTATAAATCAATATATTAATAAAAAAAGAGGCATCATCAAGACGCTTACCTTTTTCTCAAAAAAGGCTTCACACTGAAAGAAAACATCTAAAAGTTAGATAAAAAAAAAGGTTTGCCTCTAATAAACAAACCTCTGCAGAAAATTATTCACATAACTTTCAAAATTTTAAATTAATCCCTCTAGAAGCAATAAAAACGCTTTAGAAGCACCAAAATGAATACAAAAACTTATTTAACACAATGTTACGAAAAATCAAGAACAAAAATTTTTTATCGTTAATGCTCTAAAAAAACGAGGCTTCTTAACCCACGTGGCTCAGCAGTCCGGGGCTTCTCTACAAACGCCTCCAAGCCAATCAATCCCTTCATCTCTCTCAAAAGACAGCATAAAAGGTGCACAGTACAAGTCTTCGCTAAAAAAATATCAATCGCCAGCGCTCATAAAAGCCAGCGTTAGTATAAAAGATCAGATTATCGAACAATCTTGCTAAAATGTCTTCCCAATAAATAAAAAAGAAGCGGATTTTTAAATATTCCGCCTCTTTAACAATAAAAATTACGATGAGGGATTATTAAACAAATTCGAAACTATGAAGGGAACCAACTTGATAACAACTCATACCTTACAGGATCATCGGCACATTGCCCACCACCACATTCCAGTATGGTAGAAATCAAATTTGCCGCAATCAAAAATACAAATAAGAAACTTGCTGCTTTACTCAAGACTGGAAAAGGAGAAAATTCTTTGAACTTGTGTGCCAATTCGCCTAAAATCATGACAAATGAGACAGCAAAGATACAAAGGACAGAAATAATGAAAGCCCAAGTATAAAAATGCAATCCAAAGAACGTTGAACCGTATCCTAAATCATCGGGTGTGATATGCAAAAACACTTGTCGTGCTGCCACAGCACTGGTTACCATACAACCGAGAATAACCATACCATAATGGGTATTTTTCACCTTATGGTGAATATTGAGCAAGAACCCACAACCTGCCAGTATCAATCCAACGCGCTGCAGCAAACAAAGGGGACAAGGTAACTCAAACTTTACCAATTGATAATAAAAAGCCACCACCAAGACAATGGATAACCCAAAGAGTCCTAGCGTATTCATAAAGATGACGAAGTGAGGGTTTTTTTGTTCAACATGTTCCATGGCTATTCTCTCAAAAAGATAAATTTAAAGTAGAAGTTGCGTGATGATTGAAAGTGAGAAGAATGACAACGAATAAAATTGCCCACAAAGCATAACTTATATTTTTTTTACCACACATAGTCGTTACAGCAGTACCTAAAGCGATTAAAAATGGAAGAAACATAGCTTTTAAATCTCCTTTACATCCGTTGTTTAACTCTTATTTATTTCAGCATTCACCATATTACAAAATTGGGCAAAAAAGAGACCATGGATTTATTATTCACAATTCGTCATTCGCGATTGATATTGCCATTATATTTAAGGGAAAAAACGATATAATCGCTAAGAAACAGATCGCAACAAAAGCGTTAAAAGCACAAAAGCGTTGATTATTCGCTTCCCCTTAATATCAGCCATTGTTAAATATATATTGACAATTATAAAGATTATATCCCCCCACTCACAAAAGAATCACTTGAACAACAAAATAAATAGGCTTTGAAATCGAGAGATATACATCTCTTTATTTCTCAAAAGAATATCCTCACTTTGCAACGCATTTTCGCCATAAAAATCTCTTTTTCTCATAAGCAATGTTTCAAATTGCAACAGATTTTATATCATACAGATTTTATATCATACAGATTTTATATCATATGGTGATCTTGTTTATTTTAGCAAATAAAAAGTAAGACATTTTTTTAAAAAACTTATAATCAATGTATTTTTCCCAATATATTTTTCCCTTTTACAATGCCGCAAGCTTAACAGCCTCATGGATCCAACACCACCCCTTAACACCTCTCCTCAAAATTCATCTCCCCCCAAAAAAAGAAGTGCTTCATGCCTTCAATACTTTAGTTTTTCATCTCTTGGTCTCCCCCTTTAAATTTTTAGCTTTCCACCTTATTTGAAAAATAACTGTTTCTCTGTCATCAATTGGCTTTGCAAAGAGAATATAAAACTTTAAAAAAATAATGATAAAGAATCGCATTGAACCTTTGAAAAGGATAGTGAATGATGAAAAAATCATGTGATGTCGCGATTTTAATGGGGAGCCAATCGGATTGGCAAACGATGTGCCATAGTGCAGATATTTTGACGAGTCTTGATATTTCTCATAGTTCGCATATTGTCTCAGCACACCGAACTCCTGAACGCCTTTATCAATTTGCAAAAGAAGCAAAAGAAGCAGGGTTTAAAGTTTTAATTGCCGGAGCGGGGGGTGCAGCGCATCTTCCAGGTATGTTAGCAGCCCTTACTCCTCTTCCTGTTTTTGGCGTTCCAGTGCATTCTCATTCTCTTTCTGGTCAAGATTCTTTGCTTTCAATCGTGCAAATGCCAGCAGGGATACCCGTTGGCACATTAGCAATTGGCAAAGCAGGCGCAATTAATGCAGCACTTTTAGCCGCAGCCGTTATGGCCGTTTATGACCATGATCTCGCCCAACGATTAGAAGATTGGCGTCAACAACAAACAGCCAATGTCGCCCAAACGCCTGTAACGGAGGTTTAAAATGGCACCGTTTTTCAACGCCCCCTCAGCCAACACTGCCCCTTCAGCCAACACTGCCCCTTCAGCCAACGCCGCTCCTTCAGCCAACACCACTCCCTCAGCCAACACTACTCTCTCCTCCAACGCCACTCTCTCCTCCAACACCGCCCCCTCAGCCAACACCGCCCCCTCAGCCAACGCCACTCCCTCAGCCAACGCCACTCCCTCAGCCAACACCGCCCCCTCAGCCAACACTACTCTCTCCTCCAACGCTACTCCCTCAGCCAACACCACTCCCTCCACCATGTTACCTCCAGGCAGCGTCATTGGTTTAATCGGGGGCGGACAATTAGCACGGATGCTCGCCATAGCGGCCGCAGAATTAGGATTTCGAACCGTTATTTTTTGCCCTGAGGCCGATTGCCCAGCCGCTCAAACAGCAAACAACCATATTGTTTCCTCCTATGACGATACATCAGCTTTAGATCATTTTATTTCTCAATGTGATGTTGTCAGCTATGAATTTGAAAATCTTTCTCTTCAAACGGTTCAATATGTAGAAAAGAGTAAGCCTGTTTATCCTTCTTCCAAAGCATTAGAGATCACGCAAGATCGACTTTTTGAGAAGCAATTTTTGCGTGATCAAGGGATTGGCACCGCGTCATGGCACGCTATTGACAATTCTTCTTCTCTTCTTTCCGCTCTTGATACTTTAGGCGGACGTGGTCTTTTAAAGACGCGTCGTTTTGGTTATGACGGCAAAAACCAGATCAAGCTTGATCACCCCAATGAACAAACCCTTGACGAAGCCTTAAGGACTTTTCAGGAACAGCCTTGTATTTTGGAAGAAATAGTTCCTTTTTTATCGGAAATTTCGGTTCTTTCTGCCCGCACAAAACAAGGGGAACATATTTTTTATGATTGCCCTGAAAACCAACACAAACACGGAATTCTTCATAAATCCTTTGTTCCATCCCATATTCCACTTGACGTGCAAAAAGCAGCTCAAGAAATCAGCTTAACAGTCATGGATGCCCTCGATTATGTTGGTGTTCTTTGTATTGAGTTTTTTGTCTTAACGGATGGTCATCTTTTAGTGAATGAATTAGCGCCGCGTGTCCATAATTCTGGTCATTGGACACAAAAGGCATGCATAACTTCACAATTTGAACAGCATATCCGTGCTATTTGCGGACTTCCCTTAGGCAGTCCCTATCGCCATAGCGATTGCCAAATGACCAATCTTCTTGGTAACAATTTTAGCACGTTAAAATATTTTCTAAAGCAAGAGCACACCTCGATCCATTTATATGGCAAAAGCACTGTTCACCCCCACCGCAAAATGGGGCACGTCATCCAATTATTGGGACCAGCCAACAAATCTTAAGCCCACATACATACAAATGCTTTTTCACACTATCCCCCAATGAACTGAAAAAACAAAGCTTCACCCCACACCGATATCCCGCGGCTTCAACAGCGCCCCTAACCTTTTAATTCGCCCCTGACAGGGCGTAAAGCCCTCCTACAAGCTCCTTCTCTTCCATGCCCCCACCCTCAAAGACACAAAACCACACCAATCAACAATCCAACAGCTCCTCCTCCTTTTCTCAAAAAAGTCCCCCCACGACTAAAAACAATCCACCAGCCCCCAAGTTCATCACCCCTCCACCTTCCACCGCATAAATATTCCCCCATAACATACGCAGCCCCTTCATTTTTCTTTTAATGCCAATCTTTAAGAATAATAGACTGATCTATTGCACCCCATAGATACCAATCCCCATGATTGCGCTTTTATTATCTCTAGCTTCTCTTCTTATGTTCATTTTTTCACAAAAGCATCGTTTTGTTTTCCATAAAATCGCTGCAAAGAGGTAAAACGTATTACTCTCCCCAAACAACTCTCGAGAATTCGGCCCAATATCGGCCAGACGATACCCCCCTCCAGCATAGCAACTTTCTTCTTTTTCTCCTCTCTCTTTTTCCTTCAACGGATAGAAGATTGTCTTCTTTCGTGAATTCCCCCAACACATTCCTCGAAAAGGTTTCCTGAACTTCTCCCCAAAGGCTTAAGTTTCTTCTTTTCAGATCAATTTTTCTTCTCTCACAAAACCCGCCCTTTTTTTAGTGCATCAATTTTTTCACCTTTTAATCCTGTTAAGACAATGAATTATAAGGCACATCACCACCGTATAATGCGCATTGGTTTTATGGCAGCTTTTTATTGCATCTCGCACAATTCTTTATGAACTCCCCTTATCGTAAACGCACTTTGTTTACGCATATTCTTACCACCCATAAGAGATTGTCTGTAACTCTCTAATCCTGCTCAGCAATGACATCCGTCACACCCAACAGACCAGCGCTTCATGAAGTTCCCACAATTTTTCTCAATCCAAGCTTCTTTCAAGAGCACCTAATAATTTATAAATATAAATGTTTATTTTATTATCCTGATAAAGCTAAACTATACTTTTAAATACTATCATTTTAACACTATCATTGCCTTTAAAACGCTCATTGCGCGAAAAAAATACTTCATTTCTAACAATAATAAAGTAATTTCGCTTGTATCTTATCTTAATATGTAATTAACGTTCAGCACGAACTTAGATCTTTTTATAGCAAAAATACCATACAAAAGGGGAAAATAATGGAGGGTATCTCTTCAAACAAACTCAAAAATGAAAACAATGAAAATAAGGAAGCAACTTTAAATGAGGCACAGTCTGTTCCTCCTCAAAAACGTAAAGGGGGTCCATTTAGACATATGTTGTTCCTCTTTCTTTTAACCTTTCGTAAACCCATTGTTTTCGTAACGAAAATCCTAGCGATAGGCTTTTTATTAATGGCAGGAATTCTTTGTCTAACATACCTCGCAGTAGGAAGAGAGTCATTACCCCTATCGATCGGGATACCAATGATCATTACGTCAGCTCTCTTTGGCATTTGCAACATGTATATAAATTGGTATTATGACATGCTTTTATTACGTTTATCGCCAGACAATGTGAACCTTTCACTCTTTCAATAAACATCATCATAGACCACCCTTGGGAAGGTCAAATTTTTCTACAGCATGGATATTAAAAGGAATTCAAACTATCCACATTCAAGAGCCAAAGTATATTCTCACTATACTGGTTCCCTCACCGGATAATTTGAATTCCCCCTCCGTTTGACAATATCCAGCACTCCACCCACGTAGAAATAATTGGGTTGCAAAGAATCATAAACTATTGCCTTAAAAGAGAAATTTATGCATAATCTTTCACTCTAACAGCACAGATTTAATTCCTCATTAAAAGTACCAAGCGCTCCGTCCCTGATCTCCACGTCAAAGATATAATTACAGGATATGATTACAGCACTAAGCTTATCCATTCCCAAACCAAACATCCTCTCACCCCTCACGTAAAATAAAAAGCCTCAAACAGAAGACACTTGTGTTGCCAATTTACGCACTTGTTTTAAAGAAACACTTGGCCAATGCACATTGCCACCACTTCACAACAGTAGCCCCCGTCATAGAGCGAAAGCTCTCAGTAATAGCTTAAACATTCATAGTGCACCACCCTCTTCAAGCTTATGAAGCGTAAACACCAACCTCATCACACCGCTTTGTCAGCCCCCAATGTTACAACACTCTCTTGTACTTGAAAGCATTCATAAAAGACCGTTTTATTCCTTATCTTCAAGTATCTTTACCATAGATCAATCCCGCTTATGATATGCAAGCAGCGAATGCTATGCTTAAAGATACACAGATTTGCAATGAGAAAACCTTAAGACTATGCAAAACTCTTATTTTACTATGTTTTCTCTGAACAATAGAAATTTATCCTTATCAATTCATCATCTTTGTCATCATCATGCGGTTTATTTTTTAGGTTTTAAGAATAAGCCTTAAGAAGATCCTCACACACGAACAAAAAACACCTCATGTTATAAATTTTACATGAGCCTTACTTAACGATGATATTTTACGAAAAAACAGGATTATTTTCTCACAAATAGGAAACTTTTACTTTTTTCCACTCTTTGTGCTTTTTTGTGTCCTTTTTTTACGAGAAAATTTTTACCTTCAAGGCAACCATTAACACACCCTAAGGAATTTGTAAGGGATATACCCTTGACAAGAATAAGACTTCTTGCTAGATCTCTCCTACTTTTTTTGCAATTTTCACTTATCGTTGTGCTAATGAAGTGGTTAGTGCGTACCTTAAGAGTGCGCTTTTCTTTTTGTGATCACAGTGAAAAAGTGTATCGTGTGATGTTATAATGCAAGTACGATATCGCAATGCAATGCTCATAGAGTAAGCAGTCTATTGGGGTTGTGGTATTATATTTTAGTGTTGTATTATAGTATTATAGTGTTGTGTTACGTAAACTATTTAAACGGTGAATATGATGAAAATTAAAAATTCGCTTAAAGCACTAAAAGAGCGCCACCGTAACAATCGTTTGGTGCGTCGTAAGGGTCGTGTTTATATTCTGAATAAAACGAACCCACGTTTTAGAGCACGTCAGGGCTAATTCTTTTAGGGCTAATTTCTTTAAGGTCAATGTTTTTATGCCTACTTTGATTGTAGGCTTAAAAATTTTTCTTGCGTTTTTTTGGTTATAAGTCCGTTGATTACAAGTCTAGTATTTGATAATATTTGGTGATTTATCTTTTGGGGGCTTGTTTTTATGGATTCTTTTATTTTTTTTAAAGCCTTTCGATTTTTTCAGCTGCGTTTTTTCTGTATTTTTCAGCGCGCGTTTTTTCTTTTTTTTGTTGGCGTTTTTTGTTTTGTTCCCTCGAGCTATGGGCAAAATCCTCCTTCTCTTCCTGAAGATCGGCCTTCTCCACAATCGCTTTTACCGTTAGATGATCTTATTCCCAATTCTCCTCCCCCTTCCTCAACGCCCTCCGATTCTGATTCCTCGGCGGTTATTCTTGAAGATCTTGACAAAGAGCAGCTTTCCCATGTTGACAGAGTTAAGCAACGCAAAGAAGCAGAAATTTCACGTTTACTCAAAGAATTGAAATATTGTGCTGATGTTGCTAAAGCGAAAAAGATCAGTCAACAACTTCAACATTTATGGTCCCAATCGGGGAGTGAGACGATTGATCTTTTAATGTCATGGGCTGAAAATGCACTCAACAGCGATGATTATGGACTTGCGCTTGATTATATTGACAATGCTCTTGCACTTTTACCTACTCATTCTGAAGCTTGGGTAAGGCGTGCTTGGATTCACATTCAACTGAACGATTTCAAGCTTGCCCTGCTTGATCTCAACCATGCTCTTGAACTTGAGCCGCGCAATTATAGTGCTTTTTTTGAACTTGGCGTTGTCATGGAAGCAACGGAGCGTCCAAAACTTGCTCTTAAAGCTTATGAAACAGCATTGGATTACTATCCACAAATGCGCAGAATTCAAAAGCGCGTGCAAGCTCTGTTAGACGAACAATCACCCCAAGCTCTTTAAAACCATTCAAGAACAAGATACTTTACAGCATGCTTTCAAACCTAGATAAGACGCAAGCCGGCTTCACATTCCACTCAATAAACTAAAAGCCCCCTGCTTATAACCACACCCCCACACACAATTGACAGTGCCTTTTTTTGAAACTTAGCCAGCAACAGAGCGTCCAAAACTTGACTCTTAAGATTGATGAAACAGCATTGGATTACACTCCACAAATGCGCAGGATTCAAAAACGCGTGCAAGCTCTGTTAGACGAACAATCACCCCAAGCTCTTTAAAACCATTCAAGAACAAGACACTTTACAGCATGCTTTCAAACCTAGATAAGACGCAAGCCGGCTTCACATTCCACTCAATAAACTAAAAGCCCCCTGCTTATAACCACACCCCCCACACACAATTGACAGTGCCTTTTTTGAATTTGGACCTTTTTTGTATTGCAGGCAGCGTCCAAACATTTCCAATATACCCCCTACAGAATTTCTCTCATAGCAAGCAAACGCTTCACGCTTGAGTCCTCTTCAGCCGTTTCTTCTTTTCACACCTTCCATCATGGATAAAAAAAATTTGTAAACACGATCCTCAAAAAATACTTTTTTAAAAAAGCTTACAACATCGCTTAGCGCCTCTGATCAACTATCATCATCTGTTTTTTATTTTTAAGCTTCAACCATAGCAGCACATACCGTATCGGCTCTCCTCCCCCCCTCAAAGTTGATAAAACAGCCCTAAAATACTCCCCACGAGGCAAAAACTTCAAAGAAGCAATATCAATTAAACAAACATTCTTGAATAAGAAATATTCCCTTCAAAGCTCCTCCAAGTATTCCCGCGAAACATAAAAATCAAGCATTGTCCCAAAAGAGCCAATCAAGCCATTGCCAATAAACCGTTCTACGTCACTCAAACACCCACCCCCACTCATATTTTTTGCTTTTTTACTTTGAATAAGCCATCCATCATACAGCCATTTCGAGCAACCACCAACAATATCATCAATCTCTCCTGAAATACTTTATGAAAAAGAAGAGAGCGAGGTTATTTTATCTCTAGCAGAAACTCTGAAATTGTTTTATATTAAGGAGGGTGTTCTGCGCTTCTCGACAGGAAATAACGTATTCCTGAGACCTTAATGATCTCCAAGGGAGCTGTCCCTGATCAAGCCCGTGGGCTTTTTCATATGGCGCCCACCTATTTGTATAGGTTCCCGGGATCAGCTTTTTCCATCGGCTGTTGTGGATCACCCTTTATTTGTATAACTTTTTTGCATAAAAATTTTTCCAGCTAAAATTGAGAGCGTCCTTTTACATAAGACCAATGACGATACTCTCTTTTCAAGAAATAAAAATGACGAGGGGCTTTATTTTATAAAACAGACAGCACTGACAAAATAATCCCCTCTGTGAATCTGCTTCACCCCTTCGCACGCAAGCAACGCAAGAGCGGCTTGTTGCACCAAGATACCCCCTATAAAGAGCACACACTTTTTTTCATGCTTTTTTCATGAGCACAGCTCTTGTCCATACAGAGATTTACAAAACGCCAACAATGGATAAAATACCAGCATCTTATTAAAACAATTGACGAGACAATGACACAAAATCCCCTCTGTGAATCTGCTTCACCCCTTCGCACGCAAGCAGCGCAAAAGCGGTTTATCGCACCAAGATACCCCCTATAAAGAGCACACACTTTTTTTCATGCTTTTTTTCATGAGCACAGCTCTTGTCCTAACAGAGATTTACAAAACGCCAACAATGGATAAAATATCAGCATCTTATTAAAACAATTGACGAGACAATGACACAAAATCCCCTCTGTGAATCTGCTTCACCCCTTCGCACGCAAGCAGCGCAAGAGCGGCTTGTTGCACCAAGATACCCCCTAGAGCACACACTTTTTTCATGCTTTTTTTCATGAGCACAGCTCTTGTCCTAACAGAGATTTACAAAACGCCAACAATGGATAAAATACCAGCATCTTATAAAACAATTGACGAGACAATGACACAAAATCCCCTCTGTGAATCTGCTTCATCTCTTCGCACACAGCAACGCAAAAGCGGTTTATCGCGTCGTGATGCTCTTTTAACAGAAGAGCGCGCACTCTTTTCGCAACGTGCTTGTTGCCACTTTATTGAATACCTTGAAAAGAAGGGAACCGATTTTTCACGCCTCATTTTAGCAGGCTATTGGCCCATTAAATCGGAAATTGACCCGCGTCCTTTACTGGATGCTGTAGCGTTACGCGGTGGACGTTTAGCCTTACCAGCAGTGCTTGATTCCACCACCATGATTTTCCGTGCATTTTCGCCCAGCACGATTTTAGAGCCCATGCGTTTTGGCACCTTTGGTCCCAGTGCCGACAATAGCGTTGTTGTCCCCAATAATATTATTGTTCCGCTTTCTGCGTTTGATCGTCACTGTCACCGTCTTGGCTATGGAGGAGGATACTATGACCGTGCGGTTGAAGCTCTTGAAAAACAAGGGCATCAAATGACATTATGGGGCATAGGGTTTTCATGTCAGGAGGTTTTCTCTATTCCCGCAGCAGAACATGATCTACAAGTACAAGGAATTTTTACAGAAAAAGGTTTCTTAAAATGTTAAAGTGTGATTAAAGCGCCTATGCGTTTTTTATTTTTAGGTGACATTGTTGGTAGCACAGGCTGTAAAGCTGTTTTTGAACACCTTCCTCAACTGATTGAGAAATGGCAGCTTGATTTTGTTGTGGTAAATGGTGAAAATGCCTCTGGTGGTTTTGGTCTTAAGCAAGAGACATATCAAGATCTTTTGATGACCGGTGTTGATGTTGTCACCACGGGCAATCATGCTTTTTCTCACAAAGAAGCATTGCAGTATGCCCATGAGAGTGATCGTTTTTTACGCCCTGCCAATTTTTCGAAAGAAACTCCCGGAAAAGGTGCTGGTGTTTTTACGGCAAAAAATGGCGCCCGTGTTCTTGTCGCCAATCTGTTGGGCAACGTTTTTATGCCGTGCAAAGTAGAAGATCCATTTGAAACAGCGGAAAATATTCTTCTTGCCTGTTCGTTGATGGAGCAAGCGGATACGATTATTTTTGACTTTCACGCAGAAACGACAAGCGAGAAGCAATGTTTAGGCCATTTTCTGGATGGTCGTGTGAGTGTTATCGTTGGCACACATACGCACATTCCCACGGCTGACGCGCAGATCTTAGAAGGTGGGAGCGCCTATTTAACAGATGCAGGCATGTGTGGAGATTATAACTCCTCTCTTGGAATGGATAAAGAAGAACCCTTACACCGTTTTCTTTATAAGACGAAGCAAGACCGTTTTGAACCGGCGTGTGGTCCCGCCACCCTTTGTGGTTTAGCGGTTGAGATTTCAGATCGCACCGGTTTAGCAGAAAAGGTCTCAGCGGTACGGATTGGTCCTCATTTAAAGCCTGAAGTTCCGGATTTTTGGTAGCTTCTTTTAAGCCGCCCCTTTGATGATCGCTCTCCACTGTGCGCCCTTTGGATGATTGCTCTCCAAGATTTCCTTTTGAGAACTCTATTTGGCAAGATGATTTTTCCAGCCCTTCCCAAATCCTAAAAACACCCCGCCCTCCAATTTGCCTAATACAGCAACTTTTCTAGCACAAATAAGTCACTCTTTTTAAAAGGATAAAAGATAAAGGATAAAAATTTTCGTGATTTTTAAAATGATGAGAAGGAGGTTTTATTTGGACATTTCTGCGGGGGGGGGGGAGGAGAAATGTTAACCCCCTTCTCTAGAAAAAGCTTTATATAATAATTTATTATTTAGCAAGAGCCTCTTTAATTTTTTTTTGATTCTAACGAAAATTTAATCTTAAAATTGCTTTCTGCTTTTTAGGTTTGAGCTCTCTAAAACTTTTCAAAAGGATATGCTCTTCTTTACTTGAAATTCTTTCATCACAGTAATACAAAGCATTTTCTTTTGTTGAGAGATCAGCGTAAAAAAAAGGCAATAGGAACATTGAGAATATCGGCAATTTCTTGTAAACGCCCAGCTCCTATACGATTAGAGCCTTTTTCATATTTTTGGATTTGTTGAAAAGTCACACCTAACTGACTGCCTAATTTCTTTTGCAACATTCCCAGCATTGTTCTTTTAAAGCGAATTTTTCTGCCTATCGAAATGTCGTTAAAGTGTGGATTTTTAGCTTTCACTTCAAGCTCCCCTACCGGTTGCGAGCGCCTCTTATGCGTATTCCGGGAGTCAAAAACACTGAGTTCAGTCAGCTTTTTTGCTTTTAGTGCTAGAGCGCACTTGGACATGGCAAAAACTCCCGGAATCTCGCGATACTTATAAAGCAGGCTAATGTTTCATCTTGGATTTTCAGGCTTTGGGTTCCACCATTCAACCACACTGTACGACGAGAACCCTGGTGCTTGTTCATAAAATAATTTCTGGAGACCAGCAATAAAATTTAAAACAGTGTTTTTATCTCATGAGACAATCAAACACAAAATTGCCTTCTGCTTTTTAGGTTTAAGCTCTCTAAAACTTTTCAAAAGGATATGCTCTTCTTTACTTGAAATCCTTTCATCACAAGGATACAAAGCATTTTCCTTTGTTGAGAGATCGGAGTAGAAAAAAGAAATAGGAACATTGAGAATATCGGCAATTTCTTGTAAACGCCCAGCTCCTATACGATTAGAGCCTTTTTCATATTTTTGGATTTGTTGAAAAGTCACACCTAACTGACTGCCTAATTTCTTTTGCAACATTCCCAGCATTGTTCTTTTAAAGCGAATTTTTCTGCCTATCGAAATGTCGTTAAAGTGTGGATTTTTAGCTTTCACTTCAAGCTCCCCTACCGGTTGCGAGCGCCTCTTATGCGTATTCCGGGAGTCAAAAACACTGAGTTCAGTCAGCTTTTTTGCTTTTAGTGCTAGAGCGCACTTGGACATGGCAAAAACTCCCGGAATCTCGCGATACTTATAAAGCAGGCTAATGTTTCATCTTGGATTTTCAGGCTTTGGGTTCCACCATTCAACCACACTGTACGACGAGAACCCTGGTGCTTGTTCATAAAATAATTTCTGGAGACCAGCAATAAAATTTAAAACAGTGTTTTTATCTCATGAGACAATCAAACACAAAATTGCCTTCTGCTTTTTAGGTTTAAGCTCTCTAAAACTTTTCAAAAGGATATGCTCTTCTTTACTTGAAATCCTTTCATCACAAGGATACAAAGCATTTTCCTTTGTTGAGAGATCGGAGTAGAAAAAAGAAATAGGAACATTGAGAATATCGGCAATTTCTTGTAAACGCCCAGCTCCTATACGATTAGAGCCTTTTTCATATTTTTGGATTTGTTGAAAAGTCACACCTAACTGACTGCCTAATTGCTTTTGCGACATTCCGATCATTGTTCTTTTAAAGCGAATTTTTCTGCCTATCGCAATGTCGTTAAAGTGTGGATTTTTAGCTTTCACTTCAAGCTCCCCTGCCGGTTGCGAGCGCCCTCGCATGAGTATTCCGGGAGTCTGAAAGTACTGAGTTCAGTCAGCTTTTTTTGCTTTTAGTGCTCATCGCACCTGGACATGGCAAAAACTCCCGGAATCCCGGGAAACCCACAAGAGTAGGCTAATCTTATGTACTGAACTTTAGGGCTTTCAGACCCTACTGATCGTTGCGTAGACGACCAAAGTTACAGTGTTATTTATAAAGTAATTTCATGAAATTAGCAATAAAATTTAAAACAGTGTTTTTATCTCATGAGACAATCAAACACAAAAATGCCTTCTGTTTCTTAGGTTTGAGCTCTCTAAAACTTTTCAAAAGGACTTGCTCTTCTTTACTTCCGATCCTTTCATCACAAGGATACAAAGCATTTTCCTTTGTTGAGAGATCAGCGTAAAAAAAAGAAATGGGAACATTGAGAATATCAGCAATTTCCTGTAAACGCCCAGCTCCTATACGATTAGAGCCTTTTTCATATTTTTGGATTTGTTGAAAAGTCACACCTAACTGACTGCCTAATTGCTTTTGCGACATTCCGATCATTGTTCTTTTAAAGCGAATTTTTCTGCCTATCGAAATGTCGTTAAAGTGTGGATTTTTAGCTTTCACTTCAAGCTCCCCTGCCGGTTGCGAGCGCCCTCGCATTGGTATTCCGGGAGTTGAAAGAGCTGAAACTTGACTCAGCCTTTTGCTTTTAGTGCTAGAGAGCACCTGGACATAACAAAAGCTCCCGGAAATCCGGGATATCCATAAAGCTGGATAAATACGTGTCTCAAGTTTAGGGTCTTTCATTCCCTGTTGATCGCTGCGTAGACGACCAAAACATTCTCTTACCAATAAAGTAATTTCATGAAATTAGCAATAAAATTTAAAAACAGTCTTTATTTGTTTGTTTTATGAGCCCCACCCGCCTCTCAAACTTTTATGCCCGCTCGTAAAAGCTCCAAAACCATGAGATAAGCCCCGCGTTTATTGAGAAAATGAACAAAGCTTGCTTCTTGAGATCAAGCCCCTTAAAGGCAGACCGAATACCTTCGAAGAGAATTACACTGTGATGCGTTGGATTTTTGCGCCACAACGGACTAATTTTTCTTCTAATCTCTCAAATCCACGATCAAGATGATAGACACGATTGACGATTGTTTCCCCCTTTGCCGCCAACGCTGCAATCACAAGAGAAACAGAAGCACGCAAATCCGTCGCCATAACGGGAGCCCCTTGCAAATTCTCTGTTCCATAGACGGTTGCCGTCTGCCCATCAAGCTTTATCTGTGCTCCTAAGCGATTGAGTTCTTGAACATGCATAAAACGATTTTCGAAAACCGTCTCTGTAATATGCGCGGTTCCTTCAGCCCGTGTCATGAGCGCCATGAATTGGGCTTGGAGATCGGTTGGAAAAGCAGGATAAGGTCCTGTTTTAATATCAACGGGCATAATTTTGGTGTTCTTTGGATTTCGCTTAACATGAATTCCTTGAGGTTCTATTTGAATCTCGAGTCCTGTTTTTTGGAGCACCTTAAGCACTTTTGTGAGATGATTAGGATTTGCATTTTTAAGAAAGACATCTCCTCCTGTCATAGCAACAGCCATTGCATATGTCCCCGCTTCTATTCGATCAGCAATAACGCGTATTTTTGTCCCTTTAAGTTTTTTCACCCCTTCAATTGTAAGCGTTGTTGTTCCTTCACCGGTTATTTGAGCCCCCATAGCATTCAGGGTTCGAATAAGGTTTGTCACTTCTGGCTCACAAGCCGCATTCTCAAGAACGGTTGTTCCCTTTGCCGTTGTCGCCGCCATCAGCAGCACATGGGTTCCCCCAACAGTGACTTTAGGGAAACGATAGTGATCACCTTTTAAGCCCCTTGGCGCTTTTGCATGAACATATCCATTTTCGATCGAAATCTGTGCGCCTAAAGTTTTGAGTCCTTCAAGGATAAAATCGACAGGTCTTGTTCCAATAGCACATCCTCCAGGAAGCGAAACATAAGCCTCTGCGCATCGTGCAAGCAGAGGTCCGATAACCCAAAAGCTTGCACGCATTTTTTTCACCAGTTCGTATGGCGCCCGTGTTGTGGCTATTTTTTGCGCCGTAAAATGAATTGTTCTTGAATTCACACATTCATCGTTAAACTCTTGTCCATCAACGGCATATCCCACACCATGATTATTGAGAATACGAATAAGCAATTCGACATCGGCCAGATGAGGAATATTTTCTAAAGTAAGCGTTTCTTCTGTCAAAAGCGCCGCAATCATAAGAGGCAAGGCAGCATTTTTTGCTCCTGATATAGGAATTGTTCCTTTAAGTTTTTCTCCCCCAACAATTTGAATAGAATCCATAGTGTTTTCCCTCTTTTCCTTTGTGCCTGCCCTTCCAAAGGATTGTCCCCCTTCGGGAAGTTATGCTTTATTAATCGTTTTAGAACGCATTCTAAATATGAGAACAAATTATTGAGAAGTTTGGTTGCAAAGCTTCACTAAAAAACATTTTTTTGCATTTTAGAGCTCTGTTTGTGCTCTTTTTCGGCATTGTTCTTTTCGACGTTTCAGGTTTTGACGCAATTGTTGCGCCAATCTTTCTTGACGTCGTTTTGCTTTTTCATCTTGATGATTCATTTCATTTTGTTTTTGTTTTTGATACATTTGTGTCATTGCGCAACCTTTTAAACAGTGTTGAGCTTCTATCCAAGCAACTCATAACCTTAAATATTTAAGCATATAAGAAACATATGTCATGACATAAGATACGTTTTCTTGCAAGAATATACAAATGTTCTCTTGCCTATTTTCTGACAATATGGCACAAGACAGCGCAAAGATTGAAAAGGGCTGCGGTAGCTCAGTGGTAGAGCACTCCCTTGGTAAGGGAGAGGTCGAGAGTTCAATCCTCTCTCGCAGCACCATTTTATTCTTCTTTTGCCTCTCTCTTCTTTCCCCTATAAGCCTTCTCTATAAGCCTCAATTTTTTCCCCCAGCCTCCATTGGCTTCATCAAATCCTCCATCCTTTAAACCATGCGCTTCAATGGCGTCAAAATCAATGGCTTCAATGACACGCTTAATCTCCAAAATGCTTTATGAGCGGCTTTTGAAATTGACACACCCCAAAGAATAGCCCCCCTCCCATTGGCTTCCCCCTTTTTCCTTCCTGTAAGACACCCCCCTTATCCTTCTCTTTGCCAAACCTCACTGTTGCATCTTCTTAACACTTGAGACGGTATAGGCATTTTTATTTCTTGAATATTTTTCCCCACAAGCTCACCCCACTTATAATATGCAGACAAACGATTTTACTTGTTTCAATATAAGAGCGTTTGAATAAGAAGGTTTGAAATAAGAACATCTCACACTATTTCGGGCTCTCATTGAAATTCAAATTAAATCTCAATAATGAATTATTATAAACTCATTGTTTGAACATATCCCATTGATACCTTTATCCGCCCCAAAACGAATAATCTTATCTTTCTAGCCTCTCTATCCACCTCAAGCAACACAAGTATTCCCTCTAAAAATTAGAATAAGCTTCATCGATCCTATTCGTCATTTACAACAAATCTAACAGAGCCATTTCCAGAACCTCCTCTCAACTCAATTCCTTCCCCATTCTCCCCACCCCTTACCAAAAGAAAAAAACCAAACAGTGATAAAGCCCCCCCTCAATAAAGCTTTCAATAAGTCACCCCACGCTCCCATATGGCAAACATCTCATATGACAGACATCCCCATATACTAGGCATCCCATATACCAGAAAATTGATAGCCCGCCGTTTCAAAGAAGATCCCTCATTACCAATTTTATACACTATGATTTTCCACGTGCTCTAAGCCATCCCTCTTTCAAGACGCTCTTTTTTATACGAATACTTTAATTTATACGGATAGCGTTATTCCTCTTGCAGAAGAACCCTAAGAGCGAAGAATTCTCTTCCCCTCTATTCTATTGAAATCAAACACCCCTCTTCGCTTACAGTTCACAAGGCTTACAGTTCACAAGCAGAAAGATCCGTATGGCATAAAACTTTTCAAGAAAAGCCTACCTTTTATGAAAAGTCCCCCCCACAGTGAATGAGATTATGAATCATCCCAAGAGCTAAAGCCCATGTCGCAATCTTGAGAACGAGCTCAAGATGATACCAACTTACTTTTTCATAAAGTAAAGATGAGGTGTGTAATATTTATAATCTACGAGGTTTTATCGTTACCTCTCACGATACCATTTACAAGCCCCAGCATGAAGTTCACGAACGCCGGTATGAAATGGGCATGAAATGAGTATAAAAAGAGCTTGGAGCAAGATGTCTCTTTAAAACAAGCGCATGACTATGCACAACAAGTATATTTCGTTTAGAGCATTTTGGATATTCCCCACTCCCGCCCTAGAACAAACATTTTGGTGACAGGACCTCCCTTATATTTTCTACTGTCCTTGTCTCCTCTGTCCTTGTCTTCTTCAGCGAATAAAACCCCGCATGTGCGGGGTTTTATCCTGTACTACACCCTTATTTAGATACAGTATGATCACTATCGCTGTTTTCATTAAATACATTTTTTACATATATTTTCAACACAAAAATAACACATATTGATTTATTCAACAAAAATCATTAAACGTTAAAATGATGAAATTATTATTCAAAACGTACGTCATAATATTTATAACGTTTTTTTCTGTATCCCTATTATTGGGTTGTACTCAAGTAAGCGATCTCGCTGAATACGATAGGCTTTACCAAAAATATGTCCATGAAAATTACACTCCTTTAGCATATTCTCAGAAATTAGAAAAAGCAAAAAAAGAGGTAGAATATTTAAAAGCGTATATGGAATGGACTGTAGACATACCCCATGACAAAAGTCAATTTTGGAGGCATTTAATAACATTGCCCAGTAATCCTCCAGAATTCAATATTTTTAAACATTATCACATATTGCTTGTTTTTTGTGGACGTTTTTTTGATTTATGGCAAGGTGATAAAACGATGCCCACACTTACCTTTAACGACTTACCAACAAGACTTAGGGCTTTTAAAGCTAACGGGATGAAATACAGGAAAAATTGGGATTATATAGAAAATATTTTCCTCAACGCAAAGTTTGAAACAAACTTTGATGATCCAATGTTTGCGTACGCAGAAAAATTTTTGGATTCCCCTAATGGCATTAGTCGAAAAGAACAAACTCTCCAGACAGAGCTGCTCATAATAGGCAATGAACTCACTCGTTTTAGAAACACAGCAACAATGTGCGTTATGGCTAGAGAGGTATACCTTGCCATGATGCCCAAAGAAAATGTAAAACCGCCCGTAAGATATAGCACTTTTGAAAAATGGAAGCAGTATTTAAAAAATCTTTAAACGGATAATAAAACGCCTTTCAAAATACTTCTAAAGAACCATTAAGCCCTCTCACAATGACTATAATCAATCACAAAAAGGGTATAAAAAAAATGTTAATTAAACAGTCTTTATTGAGAAACGTCTTAATTATCGCCCTTTTAACAACGCATCTTTTTTATTCTTCAAAGGGATATACTCATTCGAATGAACTATTCTCTTCAAAAGAGATTACAGAAAGAGAGAGATTGTTCCGCATTTTCCTCGTTAATGGAAGTAGTTGGTGGTCAGAAAAATTCTACCAAATTCTCTGGATAGAAAAAACATTTTTTTTGGAAAACAAGTGGCGGTTATCGCAACCTCTCTATGAAAAACATGTCAATATAATAAAAAAATGGCAGAATATAATCAAAAAACGACATCATGTATTTAATACTCTGTGTAGCCTTATAGAATTAGAAATAGATGCAATGCGACATGTGAATGAAGCAAAACACTCTAATGAGCATACCCGTCTCTCAAACAGTATGAAACACATAGAGACATATCAAGAGCGTATAGCTAAAAACAAGAAAGAACTTGAGAAACTTGATCATGAAATTGAGATCTTATACAGAGTTATCATAGAGTATACAAAATTACCATAAACTTTGATCTATTCATTCCATAACTTTATGAAAAGTGCTTCTCAAAGGGTATTCTGCATTTTCAAGCATTTTTAACTATCTATCGCCATCTTTAGATACAAAGTGCCAAAGTACATACAATTTGTTTTATTTTACCAACATAAAAATAACATATATTGATTTATTCAATAGAAATTACTTATCAAAGCTCGTTAGAAACAAAAGGCAATAAATACCCTATGTTTAAACACTTTATTTTATTTGCTATAGCAATAAGCGCTGTTTTTATTCACGCATCATACAACCCGTGGATGTAGAAAAGACGAATTTTTTGTTGGGAATACTTCTCCGATCAATTGTATTTCCAAAGAATATATAAAACAAAAAATAGAAAAGAAGATATTGGAAAAAGAACGCGAAAGATAATGGTTAGAGCTTGAAAAATTTGCTGTTATTGCTTGTCCAAGTAGAGAGTTTCCTGTTTACCCTGTTTTTTCTATTATCGATTGTATTTCAGAGGAAGAACTCAAACAAAATCGTTTTAATAAAGATAAAATCAATATAATGTACTTATTCATGCAATGGTTTATCGTAGGATTCATCATAACAACGATAACGTCCGTTCCCATTAGTTTACTTTGGCGTTTTAGATTTAAGGTTCCTGCCTGTTTATTTACAATAATGACAACCTTGGCTATTATTGCCGTCCCTTTATATTTGATTTATCGTCTCTCTTTTAATCTATTTTTGTAAAAAATATTTCTAAAATATTAAAAACACCCTGCATTTTTAAGCGTTTTGAACTGTATCTCCCCTCATTTAGATACAATAGCCCCAAGTACAGCCCCACCATTCAATACGATTTTCACCATACTTTAAACATAAGATAATACCCATTGATATATTCAACAAAAATTAGTTAAGCTATCCTATAAAAATAAGAGCAATACACAAGTAGCAGTATTTAATGATATTAAATGAAGACGATTATTATGGAATTCTTGATGTAAGCTACGCATGCAACGATAAACAGATAAAATCTGCTTTTCGTAAATTAGCTCTGCAATACCATCCTGATCATAATCCTAGTACCGAAGCTGAACAAAAATTCAGAAAAATTCTTGAAGCCTATGAAGTTCTTAAAGATCCTCGAAAGAGAGCTGCTTACAATCAGTTCTACCATAAAACCTCTGAAAACAATCACAAGACCTCTGAAAGAAGTAGAAACCAAGAGAACAGAATAAGAGATAATATAAATATAAATAATATCAAGCGTGTAATTTTCATTACTTGTGGAATAACGCCTCTAATTTATGGTACAATTTCACTCTTTACGTGGAATATACCACTAGGAATAATAAGTATAGGGTTATTAATTCTCATCAGTATAAAAGGATATTTGGTAAAGATTGGTAAATTGATATTCTGGCTCATACTCATACAACAATTTTTAATGTTTACCAGATTTATATTGAAAATTATCTCATGAAAATGCTTTTGAAGAGTATTAAGAGCGACCCACAGTGAATTCATAAAATGTGGTCATTTTTGATTTTCTATAACAAGGTAATGTAGAGAAACATAAAGATTATAATATCTCTATCCGTTCTTTCCCTATTCTCCCGTTTTCCCCACCCCTTTATTTTCTTCCACAATCCGCCCGCCACCCTTTCCCCCAACAAGCCCACTTGACTCCACACAGACTTTTTCTCATGCTCCTACATTCTTTTCCCCATATCGGCTAAAAAACTCCCCCCCTTAATCTTCCCCCTTATCTCCCCCCCTTAACACGCAACACAAAAGCTCCCAGCCCCCTCGGATCTCGACGTCTAAACATCTGTCTCACGTCTCCCGTAAAACATCTCCTTCCATTTTCCAGCATGCTTTACCTATCACTCCAAGCTCCCTACTTGCGTGCCCAGAAAACACAAAAAAACCGGCTCTTTTCTCCCTCTGCTCTTTCCTTTTTATAGAACTTTGCCTCTCCTCAACGCTGCACACGATCCCTTTCTTGCCCGCCTCATTCTTGTTTTGCCCTCCAGCAGACGCTTTGTCTTCATTCCAAGCACCCTTTCTTCCCCCTCCTTCAAAGCAATTTCTGTCCTTAGATGAAAACCTGTCCCAACACTCTTAATTTGCTGTACCATCTTCTCCAAAGCCTCATTAAAACGGCTAATTTCATTTTCAAGCTTGCAAATATACGCTTCATCACGATAAGCCCGTTTAATCAAAGGAGGCATATCCGGCCAATAGAGCATTAAATCCACCCATTCGCGTTGAGAAATCCATAATCCCCCTTGACATTGTGCTTTATGTTCTGCTGGAAAATTCTTTTGCATGAAATGAGGGATCAAAATTTCAGGTTTTTTTGTTTTAATTTCTAATAAGCCATTTTTTCCCACAAAAGCATCGGGGGAAAATCCTTGTCCGCGATCATCAGCCAAAACAAAGCCAATACATTCAGGTTCTGTATGTGTAAGTTCCCCATAAAGCTGTCGTGCGATTGGTTCTAATTCTGTTCCACGTCGCTGAGAAAGTGTTGTTCCTTCCTCAACGGTTTTTCCTGTAATTCTTTCTCCCGCCAATTTCATCATCACACTCTGATAGCGTGAAGTTTTTTGCCCCTGTTTTTTTTGTGCCATAACCATCTCAAACAAAGAAGCCGTAATCAAACCATTACGCACTTTCTGCCATTCTTCTGTTCCTTGAATACAATCGATAATAATTGGCATGACCTTTCTCCCCTTCATCTTTAAAGTGTTTTTTGCAATATATCCTCTTTGAAACATTCATATTTTTAAAGCCTGTGTCCCTCACACGGACTAAAGGCGACAACATCCTTCAATGCATCCTTCAATATTGTGCCGCTGAAAACACAAAAACTGCTGCCCCCCTCAACATCCCCCCTCCGCAATTTCTCATATATAGGCTCTTTTCTTCATGCCCCCCCTTTCCCATATCGGTTAAGAAAACCCCCGCAAAGCTCCCCCCTAAGCTCCCCTAAGCTTCCTTAAGTCCCCCCTAAGCTCCCCTAAGCTTCCCCAAAGCTTCCCCTAAGCTTCCCTTCCAAGAACGAAAGCATAACGCACACCATTGTCACCGCAATGAAAAAGCACTCAAGTCCTTTCATTGCGGCGCTCCCCCAGCACGCACCACAAAAGCTCCCAAAATCCCCCCGTTTTTGTCCCAATACGTCTAAACAAGCTTTAACGACCTCCCCCGTCAAACACCTTCTTCCATTTTCCAGCATGCTTTCCGTGTCATTCCAAGCTCCCTACTTGCGTGCCCCGAAAACACAAAAACCGGCTCTTTTCCCCCTTGAACGTGCCTTTTTATAGGTTGGAACCTGTTTGTACTGCTGCTTCTCTTCCCCCTAAGCCTTCATTTTTATTTTCCAGCATGCTTTCCGTGTCACTCCAAGTCACTGGATGACGACCTGCCCCACCATTGCCTTATCCCCCCAATGAACCAGCCAGCAACTTCCCCCCCCCACACACAAGCGCCCGCAATTTCTCATATATAGGCTATTTTTTTCATGCCCCCCTTTCCCATGTCGGCTAAAAAAACCCCCGCAAAGCTCCCCCTAAGCTTCCCCCAAAGCCCTCCCCCAAAAACGAAACACCATTGTCACCGCAATGAAAAAGCACTTGGACCCTTTCATTGCGACTTCCTTTTTCAACCCTGCTATTGCACGACGGAAAAATCATGGCGGCAATATTCTTCCTCCAATTTTTTTGCCATAGACTGAGCCACCTCTTGCGATATAAAAAGTATAGCGTTGTGTTTTTGTGGTTCGAGTCTGATTAAATTTCGCATATTTCCAGCATAATAAAGTGGAATCCCTTGATAAGAAGTCTTGAGATAACTTGGCATGTTTACCACCAATAATCTGTCAAGACATCACATGGGCGTAAACGATGCTGTTTTTCATAAGAGCCATAGAGATTATCTTCATAATCGCAAGCCGCTCTTTCATTTAAACAAGCATGATAAGCTTCACTATTCAAAATGAAGGGCTGCAATTGTGTATTTTCTTCATTCATTTCATGATTTTCGACATAAAAATCAGCGATTTGTTCCGTAACATCTTCAGCATGAGAAGTTGTCAGATCGAGTCGTAAAACTCTATAAACAGTTTCACATTCTTCAATCAGTTCGAGCACCTCTTCGATTTCGTCGATTGGTCCTTCATAAGTACCAGGATTTTCCTCTTCGCATAAAACGATAATGATTTCATCCTCTTTAACGAATGAAATATTTTTCATGATTTCCCCCTTTAGATAGTTGATAAAGCATAGCCTTGTCTTGACAAGACTAAATATAGCGTTAGTCTTATCTCCTCTATAGGAGAGATGTCAACCATTTTATCCTTCATAAAAGATATATTTTAAATATCTACGGGGTTCAAATGACATATGTAAATAAAAATCTATTATTCTTTGTTCCTCTCATGCCCCTTTGTTGTTCTCTATTTGTTCTTACAAAATTGCAATTATAAACACACAGGAGAGATAAAATGAGTGACATAATATTAATAAAATACTGGAGTCGCCTTGATTCAAAAGCACAGAAGGAAGTTATTTTGAAGCTTCGTCAATTGGCCGCCGCAAAAGAGTCAAAATCGCCTGTCTCTCTTGCGGAGAGAGTTTCGAAATAAGCTCTATAAATTCTTTATCTTCAGGGCTAGCCCCTTTACCATAAAGAATATAATTCATACTGATATTAATTTCGTGACAAATTCGCGAGAGAGATTCGATTGTTGGTTCTTTTCCTTCAGAAAGAATAGAATGAAGGTACCCCGCGCCTTTACCGGCAGCGAGGGAGATAGATCTTTTTGACCGCCCACTTTTTTCCAAAGCGATTCTTAATCTTTGACGCCAACCATCGATATTCATAATTTCACCATATAGCGCGTCTTTTAAAAAAAACACGTCCTTTTTATAAAACGAGCTTGCATTATCCTCTAAAAAGGATAAAATTAAGGAAACAAATTTTACTTTTTCGGGGGAAATTTTTTTATTTTTGGATCATAAAAACACTTTAACCACCCTACAGGATATAAAAGACCACTCTCCAAAGCTTCTGCCCAAAAGCAAGTACGTTGAGAATGTGTGGTATTCTTTATTTTTTCCATCACCGCAATCTTAAATCGTAAGTTTGCATGCTCTTCAAGCACAGCCAATCATTTATAAGCGTCGTAAAGAAGCCTCTAGTCATCATCGAACAGAGCCAAAAGCAACACAAGTTAAATCCTTATTTGAGCTTTTATCATCAATAAAAATGTATAAAAAAGAAGAAAGTAGATTGCAGTATGAAACACGCTAATCAACAAGAAACTCCTCATTATGAATCGTCTAGGCTTCCATATGTTTGTTGGTATCAAAATGACTTTCTAGGAGGTGTACGTGGGATGCGCGCACACGAAATTGGAATCTATACGATTCTTCTCAATGAAATGTATGCCCGTGGACGACCTTTAGAAATATCGAAAGAACGTTTAGCGCGTCTTTGTGGTTGTGACAAGCGAACTTTTGTTAATGTTTTAGAAATGCTCATCCAAGAGGGTAAGATTTTAAATTTAGCCAATGGATTATGGAACAAGCGTTGCGAAAATATTTTTCAAGAGCGTGAAAAATTGCTTGAACAAAAATCCTTTGCGGGTCGTTCTTCGGCAAAAAAACGCAAAAAAATCAATGCAGAGATGCAACAACTGCTTAACGAAAGTCCAAAAGATGCTGCACAAAGCTCAGAAGCTCAAAAGACAGAAGAAAAGGAAACACCTTACGGTGTTTTAGAAAAGAAAATTTTGTTTGATGAGACAGAACCTTGTTTTTCCTGCGAAGAGAACTTTGAACAAAGCGATCATCCATCACCCTTATCGGCTCTTGATTCACCTCTCCCTTCCCCTCCACAAGAAGAAGCGGAGCAAAAAAACGCCCCCTCTTTAAACGCTCCCCAAGCCGAGTTTACCTCCGCCCCTATCGCGCAAATTGTCACGGGGGAAAAAACAAAATCCGCCACCACTCTTCCCCCCAGCAATCTTTCTGCCTCCATCCCGCTTTGCACCAACAAAAAAACCACTTCCTCAGTTGCCAAAGGGCACCGTCTTCCTGAGCATTGGCAAGCAGACATCAAGGCGGCAGTTTCAGAAGGTTTGAGTGAAAGCCAAGCCCATTGGCAAGAAAAGAAGTTTCGCGACTATTGGCAAGCCAAGAGCGGCAAAGAAGCTCTCAAAGTAGACTGGCAAGCCACATGGCGCAACTGGTTTCGCCGTGAGATCGAACGGCAAGAACAGCAAAAACAGGGAAGCTCCTCATCTTTCATCTCTGAGAACAACGACACCCTTTACCGCAGTTTGATCAACTATAATGACAATTTTTGACATCACAAAAACAACGTATTTTTCAAGCACGCGCGGGGATAAAAATGTTTCAAAACCACAACAGCATCGGACAAAATAACACAGAACAAAACAAAGGGCGGCAAAACAACACTTGGATAGGCGATTCACACAGCAAAACGCGTCAACATCGACCATTTTGCTCTCATCACAAAAGCCGTTTTCCCCACACAAGGACATCCACAGGCACCCCAACACAAGACACTCCAGCATGCACCACACCCTCACAGGCATCCGCCCCGCCCTTCTTGCATCCTTCCTCCTTTCCGCCTTCCTCCTTTCCTCAAGGCGCCACTTCCCATGCTCTTGGCAAACAAACACCAACACAGCCATTTCAGAAAAACTCAATGAAAAGCAAACTCTTTGGCAACAAACCCACCCCTTCCACACAGGCATCCCAACAGGACTCCAGCATGCACCACACCCTCACAGGCATCCGCCCCACCTTCTTGCATCCTTCCTTCTTTCCGCCTTCCTCCTTTTCTCAAGGCGCCACTTCCCATGCTCTTGGCAAACAAACACCAACACAGCCATTTCAGAAAAACTCAATGAAAAGCAAACTCTTTGGCAACAAACCCACCCCTTCCACACAGGCATCCCAACAGGACTCCAGCATGCACCACACCCTCACAGGCATCCGCCCCACCTTCTTGCATCCTTCCTTCTTTCCGCCTTCCTCCTTTTCTCAAGGCGCCACTTCCCATGCTCTTGGCAAACAAACACCAACACAGCCATTTCAGAAAAACTCAATGAAAAGCAAACTCTTTGGCAACAAACCCACCCCTTCCACACAGGCATCCCAACAGGACTCCAGCATGCACCACACCCTCACAGGCATCCGCCCCACCTTCTTGCATCCTTCCTTCTTTCCGCCTTCCTCCTTTTCTCAAGGCGCCACTTCCCATGCTCTTGGCAAACAAACACCAACACAGCCATTTCAGAAAAACTCAATGAAAAGCAAACTCTTTGGCAACAAACCCACCCCTTCCACACAGGCATCCCAACAGGACTCCAGCATGCACCACACCCTCACAGGCATCCGCCCCACCTTCTTGCATCCTTCCTTCTTTCCGCCTTCCTCCTTTTCTCAAGGCGCCACTTCCCATGCTCTTGGCAAACAAACACCAACACAGCCATTTCAGAAAAACTCAATGAAAAGCAAACTCTTTGGCAACAAACCCACCCCCTCCACACAAGGACACCCCCCTCCACACAGGCACCCCAACACATGCCCCAACAGGGACACTCTAACATGCACCACCCCAACACATGCCCCAACAGGACACTCCAGCATGCACCACACCCTCACAGGCATCCGCCCCACCCTTCTTGCATCCTTCCTTCTTTCACCCCCTTCCTCCTTTCCCCTTCCTCCTTTCCTCAAGGCACCACTTCCCATGCTCTTGGCAAGAAGACATCAACACAGCCATTTCAAAAAGGTTTGAGTGAGAGTCAAGCCCTTTGGCAAGCCAAGAGGTTTCGCGACTATTGGCAAGAAAAGAGCGGCAAAGAAGCTCTCAAAGTAAACTGGCAAGCCCCATAGCACCACGGGACTTTACGATCAGATCGATGGTGAGAACAGCAAAAACAGAATTCTCACCTCCCACATCTTGAGAAAAACGACAATAATATCACGAATGACCATGAGCACAATTTTTGAAATCAAACAAAAACTTATCTCACAAGCCGATAAAATAGTAGAAATGCTTCTTCCCCAAGGGCACAAACGAGGCAACAATTGGATTGTAGGCAACACACGTGGTGAAGCTGGTCAAAGTTTATCGATTTGCTTAAGTGGTAGTAAAGCAGGACTTTGGTATGATTTTGCAGAAAGCACAGGAGGAGATCTTTTAGACCTTTGGTGTGAAGTCAAAGGCATTAGCCTCTCTCAAGCCTTAGAAGAAGCACGCGCGACTCTCAATCTGACACGCCCCAAACCCTTTATGGCGCCTCATCGTTCCTATCGCCGTCCACCGGTTCCTAAAGGGCAGAGCCCGCAGAATCTTGTAAAAACCTATCTCCATGAAGAACGCCGCATTCCTCTAGAGATTATAAAGCGTTACCGCATAGGAGAAAATGGCGAAAAAATCATTTTCCCCTTTTATAAACCCGATGGCACCCTTGCTTTAGTCAAAGAACGGCTTGCGCAAACGGGAGCAAAAACCAAACCAACAGCCTCCCAATGTGAACCGATTTTATTTGGTTGGCAAGCCCTTTACCCCACAAACCACCCCTCCACGCACACATCCCAGCAGGCAACCCAGCACACATCCCAGCAGGCATTCCAAAACACCGCCCAGCAGGTACCCTCAACCAACCCCACCTCCACACAGGCACCCCAAAACACCGCCTCAACCAACCACGCCTCCACGCAGGCGCCCCAAAACACCGCCACAATCAACCCCGCCTCCACAAAGGCATCCCTGCACACATCCCAGCAGGCATCCCAACACGCACCTCAGCAGGCACCTCAGCAGGCAACCCAGCACGCACCTCAGCAGGCACCCCAAAACACCGCCTCAACCAACCACCCCTCCACACAGGCACCCCAAAACACCGCCTCAACCAACCACGCCTCCACGCAGGCGCCCCAAAACACCGCCTCAACCAACCACCCCTCCACACAGGCGCCCCAAAACACCGCCACAATCAACCCCGCCTCCACAAAGGCATCCCTGCACACATCCCAGCAGGCATCCCAACAAGCACCTCAGCAGGCACCTCAGCAGGCACCCCAAAACACACCCCAGCAGGTACCCCAAAACACCGCCCAGCAGGTACCCTCAACCAACACCACCTCCACACAGGCACCCCAAAACACCGCCTCAACCAACCACGCCTCTACACAGGCGCCCCAAAACACCGCCTCAACCAACCTCACCTCTACACAGGCGCCCCAAAACACCGCCACAACCAACCACGCCTCTACACAGGCGCCCCAAAACACCGCCTCAACCAACCTCACCTCCACACAGGCGCCCCAAAACACCGCCCAGCAGGCACCCACGCACGCGCCCCAACAGGCGCCATTCCCCAATTTTTCTTCAACAAACCGTACCATTGTTATCACTGAAGGAGAAATTGATGCGCTATCCTTAGCCGCCTATGGATATCCGGCGGTTTCTGTTCCCTTTGGAGGAGGCAGTGGAGGAAAACACAACTGGATTGAAAATGAATTTGATCATTTAGAATCTTTTGAAACGATTTTTTTAGCCACCGATATGGATCCGCCCGGAGAAGAAGCAGCCCGTGAGATTGCCAGCAGGCTTGGACGCCACCGTTGCTACCGTGTCCGTTTACCCCTTAAAGATGCCAATGACTGTTTAACCGCAGGGATCGATAAAGCCACCATAAAAGCTGCCTTTTCCTCAGCACAAAGCTTTGCACCAGAAGGTTTACGGCGCGCCTCAGACTATAAAGATCAAGTGATTGGGCTTTTTTGGCCAGAGCCTGAAAAACATCTTGGTTATACGGTTCCCTATCCTAAACTGAAGGACAAATTGCATTTCCGCCCAGCAGAATTAACGCTCTGGAGTGGTGCGAGTGGTACAGGTAAAAGCCAATTATTATCAGATTGTATTCCCCATTGGATTGCACAAAAGAGTCGCCTTTGCTTAGCGTCTCTAGAAATGAAAGGAGAACAATCACTTCGCCGTTTAACCAAACAAACGGGCGGCTTAGAACAGCCTACAAAAGAGACAATTGAACGGATTCTTCATTTTTTAGACGAAGGGCTTATTCTTTATGAGCATGTTGGCAAATCGAGCGTAGATACCTTGCTTGAAGTCTTTGACTATTGCCGTGCGCGCTATGGCTGCGATCAATTTATCATCGACAGTTTGATGCGGCTTGGCATTGCCTCAGATGATTATGCAAGACAAGAACAAGCGGTTTATAAAATGGTTGATTGGGCTGTTTTAAACAATGTGCATATTCACCTTGTCGCCCATGCCCGCAAAGGCGGTCTGGATAAAGATATCCCCAGCACAGAAGACATTAAAGGCGCCTCAGAAATTGGTGCCAATGCCTTTAACATCATCACCATTTGGCGCAATCGGTCGTTGGAAGATAAAATCTTTGCCGCCTCTCTAGCACAAGAAAAAGCAGATTTAGCAAAACGCCCAGGCGTTATTATGAATATTGCCAAACAACGTTCTGGTGATTTTGAAGGCAAAATAGGGCTTTGGTTTGATCCCCAAACTTATCGCTATCGCTGTTCTTTTGAACAATCATTCCCTCGACGTTATCTGTAATACCCCATAAACCCCACTCTCTTAAAAAACGCCACCGCCTTCACACGCGCACGCCTTGCTCCCACAGAAACAACAGGAAGGATCAATCCACAAATAATGAAAAACACCCAATCCTTCGCGAACCAAAGCCAGCCCAACCCCATATTCTCTGCTCCCAAAGGCAAACAAAAAAGGATCGCTCCAGCAATGGCGCAAAACACCAACCCCTTCAATAACCACAAACAACGCGTCACCACCCCATCTTGCCGCCCCCTTATATGCAAAATCAAGAACCACTCCAACACTACAGCAAACACGATCCCCATCAAGGACAATAGTCCCCAAGGTATGTCCATACTCTCCATCCCCCAAAGAGCCAAAAAAAGGACGACTCCTAAAATGCAGTAAAACAGCACTTCCTTCAAAAAGAGGGAAATACCACAAATACAATAAAACGCCGCCCGCCACCTCGGAATATCGAAGCGCTTGGAAACTTTATAAGTACAAATAACGACAACAATAAAAAGGTAGGAAACCACCAACAACAGCAAAAAAACACCAGCTACCTCAAAAACCAAGCCCATAGAACACGCGCACACCTTGCTCCCTCACAAACAAAAGGAAGGGTAAATCCAAAAATGAATAAAAACACCCAATCCTTCGAGAACCAAAGCCAGCTCAACCCTAGATTCTCTGCTCCCAGACGGGTAAAACAAAGGAGAGTACCCAAAATGCAGGAAAACAGCACAAAATTCAAAGCACGCAACGACCTCTGTAATACCGTATCACCTTGCTCGCGTATAAAGAACCCCAAGAGCACTTTCAACAATACAGACAAGAGCAAAACCTTTAAGAATACCGCCCTTATGCTATCCATATCTCTGACACCCACAGCAGCAAACCACAGGATAAAGCCCATCATGCAACAAAACATAACCGCCTTTAAGAACACTTGCCAAGCAACAGGCATGCTCTTGACGCCCAGATGCACCAAACCAAGGACAGTTGCAAAAATGCAAGAAAACACCGCCCCCTTCAAGAGCAGCTCCCCGTCAACAGCGCGCCTGCCCACGCCCACATAAATAAAACCAAGGTAGGTGGCAACAACGCCATAAAGCACCACCCATCTCCAAAACATCCCCCCTGTAACAGAGCGACGCTTTGCTCCCTTATAAATAAAAATCAAGGCCAGAGCAAAAAAGCAGAAAACCCCCAACAACAGCCAAAACATCACATCGTTCGACATCAAATACCCCTCACAGAAAGAACATCAAAGACCACGCCCGTGGGGAAGAGAAATGCTCATTTTTTTAAGCCCCCCAACAGTACACGCACACACCGTACCCCCTCCAGAGCAAAAAAAGAAACAGCTCCAATAATGCCCGCAAACACCAACCCCTTCAAAAACATGTCCCGTGCAACCACCATACGCCCCGCTCCTTCATTAAGTAAAAATCAGAGACCATGCCAAAAATGCAGCAAAAGATCAATCCTTTGCAAAGAATGAAAGCCTAAAACCAAGACGCTTTGCCCCTAGACAAATAAGCCCAAGGATAAGACCAAAGACAACGCCAAAAAGAATATGGAAGACCCACTTGTTTGAAAACCACAACCAAGCCAAACCAAAGTGCTCAGCTTGCCCATAAACAAACTTAGAGGTCACGCCAACAAAGAATGCAAGCACCCCACCCTTAAAAAAGTCCTTCCTTGTAAACCCGAAAAACCTTATTCCCGCATAAATAGAAACAAAGGCGAGAACCAAAGGACAGAAAAGTGCCAACAACTGCAAAAACATCACATCGTTCGACATCAAATACCCCTCACAGAAAGAACATCAAAGACCAAGCCCGTGGGACAGAAAAATGCTCATTTTTTTAAGCCCCCCAACAGTACACGCACACACCGTACCCCTTCCAGAGCAAAAAAAGAAACAAGTCCAATAACGCAGCAAAACACCAGAAACTTCAAAAACATGTCCCGTGCAACCACCATACGCCCCGCTCCTTTATTAAGTAAAAATCAGAGACCATGCCAAAAATGCAGCAAAAGATCAATCCTTTGCAAAGAATGAAAGCCTAAACCCAAAACGCTTTGCCCCTAGACAAATAAGCCCAAGGATAAGACCAAAGACAACGCCAAAAAGAATGTGAAAGACCTAACTGTTTAAGAACCACAACCAAGTCAAACCAAAGTGTTCAGCTTGCGCATAAACAAACTTAGAGGTCACGCCAACAAAGAATGCAAGCACCCCACCCTTAAAAAAGTCCTTCCTTGTAACCCCGAAAAACCTCATTGCCGCATAAATAGAAACAAAGACAAGAGCAACAAAGCAGAAAAATACCAACCACGGCAAAAAAACCAAATCGTTCGACATCAATATCCCCCACAGCAGTAAAATTAAAGGTAACGCCCATCATGCAAAAAAATGCCAATCCTTTCAAGAAGCAAATCCACGCGAGACAATACACTTTTCTCCCATACAGCCTCCCCTATAAACCCCTCTCCTATAAAACAATGACAACACCCACAGAAAGCGACCCCTCACCCTTTTTTTGAAACTTCCCCTCACGCAAAAAGCAGACATAAAAACGTATCCCTCAACAAGCATACAACAGCACAATCCCGTTTCTTTGCATAAACATAAAGAAGCAAACGATAATTTTTAAGGAGATGCTATGACCCATAAGCAGAAAAAAAATATGCAAACCTGCCCGCTTGATCATCAAAATCAAGAAAAGCACATTGGTCATTTAAAGACGCAAGAAATCCCTGTTGAAACGCGTAATCCTTATTTTAAACCCAATCATCGAGAAAGTTCCAGCAACCCGCGCACCATCAATGCCATTGCCAATGCACAAAGCCATCCCATTGCACTTTTATATGCGAAAGGACATCTCAGCAAAGCCCAATATAAAGCGGCAGAACGTTTTTATTTTTACTGGCGTCAAAGCCAAGCCGATCTCCACATGAGCCTCGACTACACCCGTGAAAAGGTTTCCTGTAGCCAAGGGTACATACACCCCATTGAACGTCAAATAGAAGCCTCCAATCATTTAAGAACAATCAAAGTTCAACTGGGTATTCTTGGCTATTCACTGCTTGAACGCGTTATCGGCCATGGACAAGCGATAAAAGAATTAAGTTCTTCAAAACGCAAACAAAACTCCCTTGCCGATCATTTACGAGATTGTTTAGACTTGCTCGCATTTCATTGGGGATATGCAAACCATAAACATTTTGAATAATCCCCCTCCTCGCCATTTTAAGCGGCCTCCCATGTTGCCCCCGCCCCTCTAAAGAAACCTCCCCCACACGGGCTCAAGCATTGAGCAGCTCTCGCCCCCATTTTCATTACCTTGCCCCCCACACCCAAAAGGACAATACTTCACCCCCCACACATACTGAAGATACACCCCACACTCTTAAAAACAAAAAGCCTTCCCCATATCAGTCCTATAATCATGAGGGGCTCTTAATTCGTTTTTGATTGAAGAATATTATCAAGATGCTTGCATGCATCATAATATTTTTAAATATAGTTTAATTAATATCGAGTCTTAAAACAAATATTCAATTGAAAAAAGTATTAAGTTTTAATGCAAAATGACAAAATTTTTTGTAAAAAGTATTTTTTATATTGCTATTTTTTCAATTCTCTGCTAATTATAATGTGGTAGGTTCTTTAAGTATGATTTTTTGTATTTAGTACGGCCTTTTGAATTTATTCTTTTTTGACACGTCCTGCGAGTCAATGTTAAAATTCTCCTGCTCTTTGGTCCTCTAATTGCGACGGAGGACTTTTTTTTATAACTGTACTTTTTTATGACTGTATTGTCTTAAATCACTTCCTTATGAAGCTTTGTTATATTCCTCCATAAGGTCTACCCGCAAAATAGATCATTCTTTTGTCAAATTGACTTGCGTTTCATTCTCAAAGAACAAAGATTCTTAACTCAATCTGATTTACAAACAGCTTGGATACACTTCTCTCTTGGCTTCCATTTCCTCTTGGCTTCCATTCACTCTTGGCTTCCATTCAGGGATTTTCAGCTAAACTCAAGGCGCAACAGAAGCTTGCTCTGTCTTAAAGATTCACCACGCCCTTAAAAAAACACTTAAAACATATCCAAAGAAGCCTGCTTCATATCACCAAACTTCAAATGACAGTGTTTTACGACATAACAGAATGACTTAACTACTGGATAACTTTCTTTATCGCATAGTCCACCAACAGGTTGATGTATCACGGTAATAATTTGATTTATAATAATAATTTCCAGTTATCCATATAAAATTTAAGAGACCCGGATATCATAGGGATTCTCTCATTTTAAATTTATTTCATGTTGCATCAATCAACACCTTGTCTTTTCCACATTACAAACATGAGAGACATATGAAATAAAACACTAGCAAGATAAAGAATCAAAATGCCTCTTATGAACACGCTCAAGAGCCAAAGGCTGTCATCACATGAGGCGCGAATAGTATGATAGTGCAGGCTTTCCCCTTATGAGATTTTAAAGAAGGGCTTATCCACTTCGCAAGAGATTTCTCCATTATCCCATTCATCAATATCCCCATTCATCAATATCCCATTCATCAACATCCCCATTCATCAACATCCCCATTCATCAACATCCCCATTCATCAACATCCCCATTCATCAACATCCCCATTCATCAACATCATTGTGATGATAAGACAACATAATGTTTTTTAAACAAGTACGTAAATGTGCAACACAAATATATTCTATTTAGAACATTCTGTTTTACGTGATTCGCGTAAAACCTCATTAAAAACAAAATCTCTATGAGAAAAAATCTAAAGCGTGAGGATAAAAACATGAAGCAAGCGTGATTCCATTCAGCTATTGCTCTTTAACCGTCAAACCAAATAAAAATAGATCCGGCCAAATAAAAATAGATCCAGAAAGTATGTTAATCTTCCTACCTTAAGAGATAAGCTAAGAATATAGACAACATCTCTCCTAACATTCCCCTTTTTCTAGCATCGCGTAAGAATCAAAAGTTATACAGCTTATTTTGTCATATTATAAAGCACTGTTTTTTTAAGGCGGTATTGAAGCAGTTAAAACAATTGAAGTGTTTAGCCAACGCCATTAGCAAAGCTAAAAAAAACAAACTGTTGAAAAGCCGTGCATATCTTGTGTAAACACAAAAAAAACAAGAAAAAGGCACAAAAATATCTTAATTTTTATAAAAATGCTCAGCGTCTTTTACGATTGTATTGACGAACAACCCTTATCACATAATCATCTTAAATATTGAGAATAAAGAATGAATAGCCCTCGCAAATACAGCAACCTATCAATAAAAATATAAAAACAAATCTTTTGGTTATCTCTGTTTCTTATGGAATATGCCTTTCCCTATGGATGCACTTTAGCCTCCAAAGAGTGCGTTCAATCCATGGAAAGGATGCACTCCAGCCCTTAAAGAGTGCATCCTTCCCCTCAACGGAAACTGCCGAACCCTCATAAAGGCAGTATCCAATCCATAAGAGGATGCACTCCGCCTTCAAAAGAGTGCATCCTTCCCCTCAACGGAAACTGCCGAACCCTCATAAGGCAGTATCCAATCCATAAGAGGATGCACTCTAGCCCTCAAAAAGCGTGCATCCTTCCCCTCAGCGGAAACTGCCGAACCCTCATAAAGGCCGTATCCAATCCCTAAGAGGATGCACTCTAGCCCTCAAAAAGAGTGCATCCTTCCCCTCAACGGAAACTGCCAAACCCTCATAAAGGCAGTATCCAATCCATAAGAGGATGCACTCCGCCTTCAAAAGAGTGCATCCTTCCCCTCAACGGAAACTGCCAAACCCTCATAAGGCAGTATCCAATCCATAAGAGGATGCACTCTAGCCCTCAAAAAGAGTGCATCCTTCCCCTCAACGGAAACTGCCGAACCCTCATAAGGCAGTATCCAATCCATAAGAGGATGCACTCCGCCTCCAAAAGAGTGCATCCTTCCCCTCAACGGAAACTGCCGAACCCTCATAAAGGCCGTATCCAATCCCTAAGAGGATGCACTCCGCCTTCAAAAGAGTGCATCCTTCCCCTCAACGGATACTGCCAAACCCTCATAAGGCAGTATCCAATCCATACGAGGATGCACTCTAGCCCTCAAAAAGAGTGCATCCTTCCCCTCAACGGAAACTGCCAAACCCTCATAAGGCAGTATCCAATCCATGAAAAGGATGCACTCTAGCCCTCAAAAAGAGTGCATCCTTCCCCTCAACGGAAACTGCCAAACCCTCATAAGGCAGTATCCAATC
>NZ_JBHINS010000015.1:0-3877 GCF_042195095.1 Bartonella sp. CL435QHHD | reverse complement strand
TTGAATTGTGCAACCTTGAATTCCGGAGCCCTCCATTCGCCACCTTCATAGCTAGCTCCTCCTCCTAAATACATCGCTAGCGTCTGATGCAAGGAATAAAGCTGATTGCCCGTAATCGCCTCTGTCGAACCTTCAGAGATATCGCCATCTAAAACTGACTTCAGTTTGCTCTTACTTCTTTTATCTCCCTTCCCATGAAGCGCTACAAACGCACTGTCTTCATCACTCCACAACAACGCATTCTGCTCAATATTGTCTGAAATCTCATTATGAAGCTTTGTAAATGAATTGCTTACACCGGCAAACGCTTCAGCAATATTGGGATAGCTATGCTCTTCTGGACTACCATCATCATTAAATGTCGTAACTTTGAAAGTAGGTGCTACCCATTGACCATCTTCATAGTGAGCGCCACCACCAAAATAAGTCGCTAGCGTCTGATTCAAGGAATAAAGCTGAGAACCATTCACTGCTTCTGTCGAGCCTTCAGAAAGTGTGCCAGCTTTCACGCCAGAGAGACTACGTGCATCACCATTCATATTTGCAATTGTGATTGCACTACCCTCTTTTTCACCACCTATCTTGATTACCTTCGTAGCATCATCCTGCTTAACAAGACTATCTCCTACAACTCTATTAATCTCATTCTGAAGCTCTTTATGAATATTCGTGAATGAATTCCCTACACCTGCAAACGCTTTAGCAACATCATCATAGCTCTGCTCTTCAACAGCACTACCATCCTCATTAACGGTCTTAACTTTGAAACTTGGAGCTCTCCATTGACCTTCCTTATATTCAGCGCCACCACCTAAAGATTTAGCTATATTCGTAGCTGTTGTTTCAAGATTGTTTGACACACTGCTTACATTTTGATTGGTCGCAAAAAGCTGTGAACCATTCACTGCATCACTCGATGCTTCCGAAAGCGTTCCTGATTTCACACCAGAAAGGATCCGTGCAGCACCATCAATATTCGAAAGCTTAACTTCTGTACCACTCTTTTCACCCCCTACACTAATAACATGTGTCTTTTCATCTTGCTTAACAAGACTATCTCCTACAACTTGGTTAATCTCATTCTTAAGCTCTTTGTGAATATTTGTGAATGAATTCCCTACACCAGCAAATGCTTTGGCAACATCATCATAGCTCTGCTCTTCAACAGCACTGCCATCTTCTTTGACAATCTTAACCTTAAAGCTTGGAGCACTCCATTGACCTTCCTTATATTCAGCGCCACCACCTAAATAAGATGCAACAGTCTTATTCGTATCAAAAAGCTGAGAACCATTGATCGCATCACTTGAGCTTGCAGAAACCTCTCCATTGGAAAGAAACTTAATTTTACTGTTGCCTTTCCCAGCACCCTCTCCATGTGTCGCTACAAACGCATTATCTTCATCACTCCACAACAACGCATTCTGCTTAATATTTTCAGTAACCTCCGTGTTGTTTTGGGTGAACTCTTTTTGAAGATTCTCAAAAGATGTTCCTACACCAGCAAATGCTTCCGATACATTATCATACTTCTTCTCTTCAACTTTAGTACCATCCTCATTAACGGTCTTAACTTTGAAACTTGGAGCTGTCCAAGCGCCACCTGCATAACTAGCATCACCACCTAAAGACTGCGCAACACTGTTACCTAGAGCATATAGCTGATTTCCTGCTACAGCATCGCTTGAGCTAGCAGTAATGTCACCATTTGCAAGCGACGTTATCTTGCTGTTGGTCTTCTCACCGTCTTTTCCTCCATGCGTCGCTACAAACGCCTCTGCGTCCTTATTCCACAACAGCGCATCGCCTTGAACTTCCTGAGTAATATTCGTGACTTTGTCATTAAAGTCTTTAACCACATTCGTGAAAGAATTACCAACACCTGAAAGAGCTTCTGAAACACTATCGTACTCAGCTTCTTCTGATGTGCCATCTTCTTTAAGGTGTGTAACTTTAAATCTAGGCAACAACCATTGATCTTTCTCATACTTAGCATCACCGTTTAAGTACGATGCAAGATCTTTTCCTAAGGAATAAAGTTGGGAGCCATTTACTGCATCTGTCGATTCTTTCGTAATATCTCCTGCCGCAAGGAACTTAATCTTGCTGTTTGTCTTTGCACCATCTTTTTCTCCATGCAAGGCGACAAAAGCACCATCAGCCTTGCTCCATGATAAAGAATCTTGTGCAACTCCTTCTGAAACTTCCTTAATACGAGCGTTGATAGTGCTCATGCTGTCATTAATGTCATTAAACGCACCTGCAACATTATTACTGCTCTTCTTATCACCTTTCGTACCATCATTGCTGAAAGTCTGAATTTGGAAATCCGGATCTTGCCATTCGCCTTTCTCATTATAACCAGCACCTCCACCAAAATAGCCAGCAAACTGTTTTTGCAGATCATAAATCTGTCCACCCGTAATCGCATCACTCGAGCCTGATACTATAGAGCCAGCTGCAAGTGATGTAATCTTACTCTTGCTTTCCTTCTCTCCATGCGTCGCTACAAATGCCTCTGCGTCCTTATCCCACAACAGCGCATCGCCTTGAACTTCCTGAGTAATATTCGTGATGTTTTCAGTAAGTTCATTAAACTTATTCGTTAGGTTGCTATTTACATTCTTGAAATTCGTATCAATGCTTTCAATGGCTAAACCAACATCACTATAGGATTTTTCTACTTCCTCGCCTTTTGCATCAACACTGGATAATTTATAGGTTGGACCCGTGAAAGTACCATCTTTAAAGCTTGTACCTCCACCTAAGTATTCCGCAATATCCTGAGAAACCTTAGAAATCTGACCGCCATTAACCGCATCATGCGAATTCTCACTAATCTGACCTTCGGCAACATTATGCAAACCAACAGATGCAGAACCCTTACCTTTACCCAAAGTCACACTCGCATAATTAGTGATGCCATTATCACCATCTTTTTTATCATAGTGAACAACAGCCGATTCATCAGACTGAAGATTGTTAGAAAGCTTCTCTAAACTTTTATCAAGTTGCTCTTTGTTGACTGCTTCATTATTCTTCGTTGCTTCCTTCACACCGGAAAGTATTCTATCCCCTTTGTCTTTATTTGCGATATTGATTTCACTGCCTTCTACTTCTGTACCAATATTGATAACTTTTGTCTTTTCATCCTGCTTGGCAAGGCTATCACTGACAACATTAGTAATTTCATTGTTAATCTCTTTGCGAACATTGGTGATGGAAGCACCAACTCCAGCCAATGCCTCCGCTACAGTTTTATATTCCTTATCTTCAACATCACTACCATCACCTTTGACAGTTTTAACTTTAAAGCTTGGAGCACTCCATTGACCTTCCTTATATTCAGCGCCACCACCTAAATAAGTTGCAACATTGTCCCCTAAGGAATAAAGCTGACCACCTGTAATTGCGTCCCTTGAATCCTTAGCAATATTACCTTCGGCAACATTATGAAGTNACCACCTAAATAAGTTGCAACATTGTCCCCTAAGGAATAAAGCTGACCACCTGTAATTGCGTCCCTTGAATCCTTAGCAATATTACCTTCGGCAACATTATGAAGTGCAACTGGTCCTGCATCCTTACCTTTACCTAAAGTCACACTGCTATAATCAGTTTTACCATCTGCCTGTTTATCGTAGAGAACCACTGCTGAATCATCAGACTGAAGGCTGCTGGAAAGATCCTTCAGACTTGCATCAAGCTGCGCTTTATTGACTGCTTCATTGTCATTCTCTGCTGCCTTAACACCAGAAAGTGTCCGATCTACTTTGTCTTTATTTGAAATATTGAGTTCTGTACCTTCTACTTCTTTACCAATAGTGATAACTTTCGTCTTATCATCCTGCTTGGCAAGGCTATCACTGACAACATT
>NZ_JBHINS010000060.1:0-50376 GCF_042195095.1 Bartonella sp. CL435QHHD | reverse complement strand
CTCAGATGGACGAACCTCATCAGTAGAATCTTCAACTGGAACAAACGGTGCAGGCATAGGTTGCACAAAAGAATGGTCCTCCGGAACAGTTGGTACAGAAGGACGTACAGGTTCAACAGGGGCAGAAGGAGTGGGGACAGAATCTGGAGATGAAGTGTCCTCCGGAATAGAGGGCTCAGATGGACGAACCTCATCAGTAGAATCTTCAACTGGAACAAACGGTGCAGGCATAGGTTGCACAAAAGAATGGTCCTCCGGAACAGTTGGTACAGAAGGACGTACAGGTTCAACAGGCGCAGAAGGAGGAGAAACAGAATCTGGAGATGAAGTGTCCTCCGGAACAGAGAGCTCAGATGGACGAACCTCATCAGTAGAATCTTCAACTGGAACAAACGGTGCAGGCATAGGTTGCACAAAAGAATGGTCCTCTGGAATAGAGGGCTCAGATGGCAGAACCTCATCAGTAGAAGGAGACTCTGGAACAGTTGGTACAAAAGGAACTCTAGGTTCAACAGGCGCAGAAGGAGTGGGAACAGAATCCGTAGATGAAATGTCCTCTAAAACAGAGGGCTTAGATGGCAAAACCTCATCAGTAGAAGTTTCAACTGGAACAAGCGATGCAGGCATAGGTTGCACGGAAGAAGCGTCCTCTGGAACAGAGGGGACAGAGGGAAGTGCAGGCGAAACAGGGGCAGAAGGAGTGAGAGTAGAATCCGTAGGAATAAATGTTTCAGACGGCTCAGATGTTTCAGGCAAAGAAGGTGTAGATGGTATAAGTGAAGGCTCAACAGAAGGAGGTTGTTCAGGCGCAATAGTTTCTGATGGCCGTTCAGAAGGTATAGTTTCTGCTTCAGATTTAGGTGGTAAAACTGTGGACGTAGGCTTAATAGACGGAACTGAAATAGATTCAGAAGGATCTAATTCAGGATTAATGTAAACACTTTCGAGACGAAAATCCCAAAAATCTCCTTCCCCTTCAACCAATCTATTTTCGGGACTTGCTTCTCCAGAAGAAGAACCAGGACCATAAGCACGAAGTTTATATTGATAAGGAAATCCATTTATCGCAACATAATCATTCAAAAGCTTAAAAGTATCTTCCTTTGCTTTTCCAAAAACCTGAATAATCGAAACACTTTGATGACTTCCGTCAATCACGTTTGTATCTGAAGCTTTTTGAAATTTTTCCATTCCAATGAGCGTGGTTCCCAAAACATCACCATAGATTAAAACGCGATCAGTTTTTTGAGGATCAAATGAACCATCATTATTCATAAATGTGCTCATCTTAATCCGAGAATTACCTTCCGCACTGTATACTTTATTGTATACGTCATCCACACCCGCTGTTTTACCAATATCATCTAATGCATAAACATCTTCTTTATTGTATATTTTCTTTCCAATATGCAATGTTTGATAATCTTGAGAGACATATTTCTCAAAAACAAGCGTACTATCAAGGAGACTCAAAGTAGAAAGCGATGAAACCGTAACATCCTTTTCTTCTAAACCTTGATATTTACTTTTAGTAAGATACCATGTTGAACCATTTTTTAACTGTAAATCTACGCGAGACCTATCTTCAATGCGCACTCCCCCTATAAGGGTTGAAGAATATGCTTGAACAAGAAGAGAAGAATCTTTTTCAGTTTTTATTAATAAGTCACCAGAGATTTTTGTATCGTCCAATAGTTCAAGGGTAGCTTTAGCCCCAAAACCATCAGTCCCAGTGCTATAAATGGCGATACCTTCTGGAACTGTAAAGTTTGTCTTTGATAACTGAACAAATGCCTTTCCTATAATGATATTTCTGCCTTGTAACAACATTTCATTAGTTGAATCAGCTATTCTAAACCCTTCCTCTGGTTCTAATCCATAAAAATACAGACCATGTACTCCTTTACCCAGCACAGAAACATTGGATTTGTTAATCTTAATATTTGTCTTCTTAAATTCATCCGATGAACTAAATGCTTTCCACAACAACTTTTCTTTATCATTCACATCAACCGAAGAATTTTTCACCAAAAAACCATGCATATCACTCAGTTCAATAGAACTATTACTCAATTGAACATTACTTCCTTGAGAGACATCGAAAGCTTCTGGTATTTTATCAAAACCTTCCTCATCGACGATAGTAGTTTTTTGTTTTCCTTTACCCTTAATGATAGTACTATCGAAATTATACCCTCCCCCATAAAATGATGAAAATCTACCTTTCCCATTAAATGTAACAGTACTGCCTGACATCCTAATCTTTGCACCAAGTCTACTCACAAACCCGATATCTTGCAGGTTGTCTGGCTCAATCTCAATCTTTACACGCACTAAAGCAATATCCGCTTCTTCACCCAATGCATACATAGCGTGAGAAGTTTCCGTAATTGATCCATCTGTCATGCTAATGACCGCATTTTCAGCATGAAGAGCACGTACATTCTTAAAATTTGAATTTTTTAGATTAAGACGCGCACCATATTTTGCATATGCACCATATGTCAATATTTGACCTGAATCATCGCCATAAACATTTATCTGAGATGCATCAACAACTGTACCTGCTTTTTCTACATATATAGCCTTAATAGGAGCAGAATCAGGAGCATGTTCTTGAGAACTTTTTAAATTATAAGTTTTATTTTCAAGTGTATGTTTTTTACCATCACTGCACGTATAAAAGCTCCCTGTTTCATCACAGGGAGCTGCAAAAGCATGAAAGCCAGCATTAATATTTACAACCCAAAAAAAAGAAAAAGCAACTGTTGTAAAAGTCAACCTATAATTTTTAAATATATTAACCATAACTCTTTTGCAAATCCTTCTCCCCCGCTTTATTTAAAAGTGAATGAGATCTGAAATAATGTTAAGTTAAACATATGAATAGTTTTAAGTATAACAAATAAATACTTGCTTTGCAATTCATAAAATACTATATATTTATGTAAATGTTATTCTATATTTCAGAATATACATAAAAGCGTAGTGTAAACCGCATGAAAAATCATCTCTGAAAAACCAGTTTTACTAAGACGATGCTGATAGGTTAAATCTCCGTGCAATAAAAAATTTGAAGATAACTGAGCATTACCCCCCATTCCAGCTTCTAGAGAAGAACCAAAACCCCCTAATTGGAATTCATCTCCAAACTGTACACGTTGTTTTCCTCCAAAACTCATGGCAAGATGAAACTTGCCATTGAAAGAAACAACAAGAGCCTCTTCAGAAGCAGCAAGCGTCTTTCTTAAAGACCCGCCAACACGCATCACCCACAAATCAAGTTTTTCTATTTCAATATCAAAACCATCAATATCAAACGCCTGATCAAACCGCACATTTTGATAAACAACCTAAACCTGCGGTATCAAAAATAACCCCTTTATGTCCTGTCATAAATGACTTACCCGCAATCAATAAAGCACTCAAAGGTGTTCCCTTCAATGTTGTTGTCTTGCCTCTTGCTTGCGTGAGAACATTCCCTTTAAATAAACCATAGGAAAAAAGACCCTCGATATAAAAGCCTGTATCATACTGCATGCTGCCATATGTGTAATAGACCATTTATCAAATGTACTTTTTTGTTTTCTTCAACATCTTGAGGTTGTAGAGAATTTTTTCCATCATTCCCCATTATTCCAAAGCTTAAAGTGTGATGTGTATCCTCAATCGCATTGAGCAAAACACTTGCCTCTATAGCGTTATAATTCAAATTTCTACCATAACCATATTCAAGCGCAGACAGATCAGAAACATAACGATAACTTCCACCGTAACCTCGCGCAAAAAGAGCAGGATTTTTTACCTTTTTCTCCCAAAGTCCCAGCAGCAATACGCAATGTTTCCAGCTGTTTATTGTGATTGTTCATATCCATCAAACCAACCTGAAACAAGCATGAGGCATCGATAGATATGCTGAAACTTGTGGGACAACAGCTTTAACGCCCTCTTCAGGGTAAAGAACAGAAGCATCATGATCAGCTAAAACATTATTATGATGAGTATGAGTACTTAAAGAATGAGACACATCATTTTCCAACCGCATATGATGCAGATGAGAAAGTTTCTGAACATATTCAGCTTCAAGTCGGAAATCCCAAAAATCTCCATTATACTCAATATTTTTCTCTTTAACGGATCCATCCCCACCTTTACCTGTCTATGAGAAAAATTGGGACCATAAGCACGAACACTATATCGATAAGGCGCTCCTCTTAGAGCAACATAATCTGTTGTTAATTTAAAGGAATCATCCGCAGCCTTTCCATAAACCTGAACAATTGAAACACTGAGGCTGTCTTTTTTATCGTCTTTTTGCTTACCTTTGCTCTGGTTCTTTATTTTTTTTGAAGCCACTGTAACATCGACAATATGCACCTCACTTTTTCCATAAACATCACCATAGATAAGAAGTTTATCAGCTTTTATTCCCTTGCTTTTACCATTTGCAGTAAGATATGCATTAACATATAAGCGTGCGTCCTCTCCTACAACGTAAGCATGATCTAAACCATAATCATCATCCAATCTCCTAACACGAAGTGTCTGATAAAAATCATTTCTTGGTTTCTGAAAGAAAATAAAACTATCAATAAGCCTTACAAAGAAAACAGATGAACCTACACAATATGGAGCTTTTTTATGATTATTTTCAAGCGCATTTTTATTTGCTCTTACAGTCCATAGAGATTGATTGAACAACTCAACACTATCATAAAAACCTTTCTCAACATGTGCCCTTCCTGCAAGAAAAGACGCATAGGCATCAAGAACGATAAATGAATTATTTTTGACATCTAATAACCGATCAGCAAAAAATACGCGAACCCCTCTAATATCGTAATATAAGGATACCTCCTAGCATCGTTACTATAAATAGCCGTACCATTGGGAACATAAAGAGCAGTTTTTTTAAATCGAACTTCGCCTAAACTTGTAAGAAGCACTCCCTCTTGATATTCGTGTTGCGAAGTACTTCCTCTAAAATGCAAACTATGAACCCTTTGTCCCTGAAGAATGATCTCTGAGTTTTCAAAAGAAACCAAAGACATAGAACTATCTCGAAACTCAAATGACCTTTCCTTAAAAACCGGTTTTGCACTTTCAATCGCTATGTCATGAACATCAGAAACCTGAATCTTACCTTCATCAAAGAAAAAAACCGCTCTGCTTCACACCAAACACAGATTGAGATAACTTGGCATTTCTACCACTTTTCTTTTCGCTATTTCCTATAATAGAACTCTTTTTAAAAGAAGTTTTATTGTCTTTTGACACAACCACTGCTGATGTAATCTTCTCAGATCTATTTAATTCTAAAATTCCACCAATTCCTGAAACGCCTTTTCCCCTTTACTTTTTTCCGGCTTAATAACTATGTTATGAGATTGTATTGTAAAAATAACACCTGTAGTCCTTCCTATCCAATCCACTCATATATAACTTATTACGACTTCCAAAAGTACAAGCAGCACCAACTGTATCACACGAATACGATTTAAAAAGAGAATTACATGAGGGTTTATAACCTTCTGCACTCACATCTATATTGTGCGCGAAGAAAAAATAGAGGTCGTAAGAAAACACACACATGGCGTTTTAATACTTTAATCATAATTTAGTCTAAACTTTCTTTATTTTATCTTCATAAAAAATCGAAAAGACACCTCTGGTTCATCTACTTATTATTCTTATTATGTGCCGTCATAATAATTTGTTTTGTATTATACATAAAGTCAAAAATCAGAAAATAACACTATAAAACCATGCTTTATACTTATATTTTCCACAAAGGATATATTAAAGGAAAATACAATTAAAAGTGATAGCTTAATCCACCAGAAAAATGCGTTCCAGAAAATCCGGCATTCGTAAATTTATGCTGATAAATCAGGTCGCTATGAAAAATAATTTTTGGAGATAATTGCGAAAAAACACCAAATCCAGCTTCTAAAGAAGACCCAAAGGAACCAAGCTGGAAGGCATCTTTAAAATATACAAATTGTTTATCATCAAAACTACGAATGAAATGAAGCTTACCATAGAATGAAAGAACATGTGCATCTTTAGTAAATGTAAGTGTCTTCGTTAAATACCCACCAATACGCATCCCCCAATGATCTGGGCTTCGCATATCAATATTAAAATTATCAATATCACGAGTCTTATGAAACTGGAGATTTTGATAAACAAACTGAACTTGTGGTTCAAAAATAAAATATCGGCTGCCGATCATAAACGTTTTACCAGCAGTTAAGGAAACACTTAGGGGCTTACCTCTCAATGTAGCTGTTTTACCTCGCTCAAGTGTGAGAACATTTCCATTAAACAAACCATAAGAAAAGAGACCATCCATATAAAGACCCGTATCATGCTGCATGCTTCCATATGCCGTGATTGTCCATTTATCAAATATACTTTCTTGACTTTGTTTAACCTTTCGAGGCTGCAAAGAAAGCTTGCCATAATTCCCCATAATCCCAAAAGATGTCGTACTGTATGCACTTTCGATTTTCTTGAGTAAAATATTTGCCTCTAGTGCATTATAATCAAGCTCACCGCCATAATCACCATATTTAAGTACAGATAAATTTGAAGTATAACGATGATGTCCACCGTAACCGCGTAAAAACAAAGCGGGATTTCCATCATTTTTCAATAACCGACCAGAAACAGTTCGCAGCGATTGCAACTGCTTGTTTTGATTACTGATATCCATCAATCCAGCATAAAATAAGGTATTTGGCACAAGAATATAAGTCAGAACCTGGGGAACAACGACTCTCACATTTGGCTCAAAATGAGAAGAAGGCTCAAAAACAGATGCCGGAACAGAAAAACTAGACGCAGGTGGTGCAACAACAGAAGGAGCGGGTGAAACATGCGGCGGAACAAGTGAACCAGATGCAGGTGGTGCAACTGGATTAGATTCAGCAATAGCGGGAATAACAGGTGCAAGAGAGGAAGGAGGATGGGGGATCTCAAGCACCAAAACATCAGATACATTAGGTGTAGTCGTAAGATGGAAATCCCGATCAGGAGAATCTACAGGAGAAGAAAGACTTGGCTCCTGAGGTTTTTGCTGAGAGTTAGAATCAATAGAACCATCCTCTCCTCCAATAATATTAGGATGAATTTTAGGAAAAGAAGGAATATCATCAGAAGAAGGAGGGACAACCAAATCAAGAACGGGAAAAACTTTAGTGGGATCAAGAGAGGAAGAATCAACAAATTGACTTTCGAGGCGGAAATCCCAAAATGTTCCAGAGTTTTTAAGCACTCTTTGATTTGAATCTGCTGCCCCTAAAGTAGAGCCTGGACCATAACTCTTAAGATGATACTGATAGGGGGAGGCTTCAAGTGTGACATATCCCCCCTTTAACTGAAAAGAATCTTCAGCAGCTTGTCCATAAACCTGAATAATGGAAATCCCCTGATTATTACCACCATCTCCCGTCAATGCCCCTGAGCTTCCAGGAACACTATACACATGGACTGTCGTCTTTCCTTCAAGATCACCATTGATTAAAAGCCGGTCAGTTTTTTGCTCTTGCAGAGCTCCCCCTTTATCCAAATATGCATTAAGATAAAGAAGCGCATCGCCTTGTGCACGGTAAACAATCCCCGATCCTTTTCCGATAAGAAGTGTCTGATAACCATCAGTCGTTTTGGATTTTAGTTCTTCAAAAATAAGAGAACTATCCATAAGATTGACCGATGAAATGAAGGAATAGTCCCCTAAATTAGAACCAGACGCATCAGAATTTTGCAATTTGTCATATTTTGGTCGCGATAAAATCCATTTTGAACCATTTTTTAACTCTATCTTAGCCGTAGAACTTCCATCAACATGTGCGCCTCCTACAAGGGTAGAAGCATCAGCCTCAATCTTTACATTGGAATGCTCAACAGCTTTCAGGAGTGAATCTCCAGAAACTGTTGAATGTTGTGAGAGTTTAATAAAACTTTCGAATTGGCGGCTGTAAATAGCCGTACTTTCTGGAGCCATAACGGTTGTCTTTGTCAAATAGACAGTCCCTTTTCCAGGCATAATTGTTTTTTTATCATTTAAGACAGCTTCCCAAAAAAAGCGCATGCCATTAAATGCATTCCCTCTCACAAAAATATTGGAATATTTGATATGAGCAGCATTATTATCATTTCCCTCCAAGGCAATACCATGCGCTCTAATGACATTAACATTTCCCTTCTGGAAATTAAGAGAGCCTTTCCCCTGCAGCATACTAAAAGCAGAAGCTTCGCGATGATTACCTGTATTTGTCCCCTGTTTTCCCCTCCCCGTAATAGAAGCACCATCTAAATTAATTTCTCCATCTCCTCCTGTTTGGACACCAATACCACTGGTAAAATCAATTTTTCCTTCTTTCATATAAATTTTTGCACCATTATGACTCAAAAGACCTATCGCATCAGAAGATGTCTTAATCTCTGTCTTGGTCAAAGAAACAAACGACCCTTTACCCGCAACACTGATCCCCATTCTGGTTGCTTTAATCACCCCATCCTGCATCTCAAAAGCCCCCTCCTCATTAACATCGCCCCCTATCGACACGTTATTTAACATGGAATCAAATAGAACAACGCCTCCCCCATTTGAGGACTTTACAGCTGTTGTCCAAGCGTTTGTTTCTGAATGGACATTTGCATTCGAAACACCGTTAATGATTATAGCCTCTCCCTCAATGACTGTATCTTTCCCTGATGCCTCTATGGCAGCATCAGAACTTTCACCCGTAAGTTGATAAGTTTTCTTGGAAATTTCATGCGTTTTACCATCATTACAGCGATAAAATGAAGCACCTTCGTTACATGAATATTGCTTCTTCTCAGAAGAAGTCTCACCTGCATCAGTATTGTATACAAAGAAAAAAATAACCGTTGTAAAATGACATAAAGAGAGATGATTTTTAAACATAATTTTCTACAAACTTTCTTCCCCTTCCCTAAAAACAAAAAAAACGCGTTCTGTTTAATAACTTTGGTTACGCGTAATAATTTAAAATACGTTTTGTATTTTATATATCGACCACATGTTTTATGTAAAGCCAGAATCTCAAAATATCACAATTTAAAATTGTATTATTTATAAATACGCGTAAAAATATAAATAGAAATAAAAATTCTACCCCAAAGCGATGGTTTCAAGAGAATTTAATAAAAATACACTCAAAGAAGAAAAACAGCATAAAAAGCGAAAACTGCAAACCAGAAAGCCTTATCTTGTTTCTAAAAAGAAACAAACTCGCTCATGCAAAAAAAAACATTTTTTTAAAAAGCTTATTTAAAAAGTTGCAAACAAATAATAAAAAGCCACAAGCATAGCTTGTGGCTTTTTAAACAACTTACCCCAAGATGATCACCTAAAAACGATAGCGCAATCCACCAGAAAAACTTATTCCAGAAAAACCACCTTTGCTCAACTTATGCTGATAAACCAAATCACCATGAAGCGCAAATTTTTGAGACAAGCGAGCATTAAGACCTAATCCAGCCTCTAGAGAAGAACCAAAAGCCCCTAATTGGAAAGAATCTTTAAAGCGCACAGCTCTTTCTTTGCCAAAATCATGGACAAAATGAATCTTTCCATAGAAAGAAACATCACGATCTTTTTCAGGTGCAGTAAGAGTCTTCTTCAAACGACCACCCACACGCACCATCAATTGATCAAGTTTATCCATCTCAATATTAAAATTATCAATATCGCGGGCCTCATTAAATTGAAGATGTTGATAAACAACCTGAACCTGTGGATCAAAAACAACACCTTCATATCCTGTGGCAATTTTCTGACCACCCATTAAGGAAACACTTAAAGGGTTACCCTTCAATGTTGCAGTCTTACCCCGAGCAGTTGTCAGAACATCTCCCTTAAACAGACCATAGGATAAAAGACCATCAACATAGAATCCTGCATCATGCTGCATACTGCCATAGACTGTAGCAGTCCATTTATCAAATGTACTTTTTTGGCTTTGTGCAACATCTCGAAGCTGTAGAGAAAGCTTTCCATAAGACCCCATAACCCCAAAGGATATAGCACTGTCAACATTTTCAATTTTTTGTAGCAAAACACCTGTCTCTAGCGCATAGTACCCTAGATCTCCCCCATAACCATATTTAAGCGCAGATAAATCTGAGACATAACGATAACTTCCACCATAGCCACGCAAAAATGAAGCAGAATTTTCACGAATTTCCAACATTCCACTAGGATGAGTCCGTACTATCTCCAACTGCTTGTTTTGATTGCTGATATCCATTAAACCAGCATGGAATAAACTATTTGGCAAAAGCAGATAAGTTGGTACCTGAGGAACAACAGATCTCACACCTCGTCCAGATGGGAAAACATTTTCAATCTTAGAAAGACTATCCGCAAAAGACGCCGGAACAACATCACCAGAAGACGCACGTGCAGGAAGTGTACGCTCAGAAACCATAGAAATATGCCTATAATCAGTAAATGACTGAACATTCCGGCTTTCTAGGCGAAAATCCCAAAAATCTCCCTTACCTTCAACAAGCCTTTGAACAGAATCCGCTTTTCCTAAATGGGATCCTGGACCATAAGCATAGAGCTTATACTGATAAGGCAAGCCCTCCAATGCAACATAATCACCATCTAACTGAAAAGATTCCTCCTCTGCTTTTCCAGAAACCTGAATAATAGAAATACCCTGGTTATTTCCACCACTCCCCGTTTTCCCTCCTGGACTTCCTGAAACGCTTTGCATATGTATTATTGTTTTTCCTTCAATATCACCATAAATTAAAAGCCTATCAGTTTTCTGATTTCTAATCGCTCCCCCCTTATTTAAATATGTATTAAAGTAAATATGCGCATCACCCCGCGCTTGATAAACAACACCTTCTCCTTTTCCAATACGAAGTGTTTGATAATCACTCATTGTATTGTCTGTGTTTTTTTCAAAAACAATAGAACTATCAATAAGCTGCATCAATGAAACCAATGAATCACCTATAGAACCAAAGTTGCGTAATTTTTCATTTCCTGATTTTGACAGCGATAAAGTCCATTTAGAACCACCTGTTAACCGAAATTCAGCAGAAGAGCTTTCATCAATATGCACTCCCCCGACAAGCACAGAATCATTAGCTGAAATCTTTACTAAAGCGCCCCCTTCAGCCTTCAACAATAAATCTCCAGAAATTTCAGATTTTTCTAAAAGTCTAATACGACCACCGGATTTGTTGCTATAAATAGCTGTACTATATGGAACTTTAAAAGAAGTCTTTCTCAAATACACCTCCCCTCGCATAGGTAAATTCGTCTTTGGCAAACTTCCAAATAAATCTTTCTCCCCGAAAAAAGTATAGGAATCCTTTTTTACAGAAGCGCTTTCTGTGTGCTTGTTTCCAGCTTTTTCGCCTTCCACAAAGCGTATGCCATAAGACACATCACTATTTACGGAAACGTTAGAATGTACAATATCAACCCAACCTTCTTTTCCCAGCAATGATATACCGTGGGCATTAGCAACCTTAACGTTACTTGCCCCGTAATAAATAGAACCACCTTCTTGGGTCATCTGAAAAGCTGAGCCTTGTTCATGATTGTCTAAATCTATCTCCTGAATACCATTATCGATAATATAAACGCCCCATAATCCAACTTTTCCCCATTCTCCTGTATGAACCCCAATACCACGAGACAAATGAATTCCTCCACTTCCTATCTCAACATTTCCATAATTATCCGCCTTTATACCATACTTCCAAAAGTTTTTTTTCAAATCAGTATTTTTATCCGAAATATCAGTAATAAATATATTTTGCCCATCCACCAATGTATCTTTTCCAGATACTTCTATGGCCACTTCTTTAGCTTTATTTTCCTCAGTTTTCTGATAAGTTTTATCATGAATGACATATCTCTTACCATCAGCGCACCGAAAAGGTATAACATTTTCAGAACAAACGACATTTTCAAAATAAATTGCATGCACATCAACATTGTGTGCAAAAAAAAGAAATGCTGTTGTAAAAGTACATAAGGAGAAACGTTTTTTAAATAGATTTACCATAATTACACCACAATTACGCCCCACTATAGAGCAATACATAACGTATAAAAAACTTAATTAGAAAGATTTAATACATTTTGATTTAAAAACAAGAGGATTATTAATATTTTTTGTGTTTTATGTAAATATGAAATTAAAAAATTACTCGAAAATACAATCTAAATCTGTTGCTTTTACAAATAATTTGCAAAATATAACTGAAAAACGACAGAAAAATCACCTTTAAAGTTGTTATTCAAAAACACCCTTAATCAGTTAACATGCATTAAAAACACCTACTTAACTGCTGTCTAATCACCCCCCAGAGCTGACATAATCAACATCCTCACGATAGATTTTATATTGAAACAATTGTACTTTGTAAGCAGACAAAACATATGCCAAAATTGAGAAACAAGAGTTTACATATGCATTTTTAGGCAATATTCATGGCAAGATAGCCTAATAAAGGGTAAGAACATGTAAAAATCAGTTCCGATTTTACTATCTCCTTTTAATTCAACTTTACAACAGTCGAAAGCATTCAGAGCCGTACTTTTAAAAAGTGAAGATGACACATGACTTCATCCTGTTATTTATCGAATTCCTTTGAAGAAAACATATTTTCCAAAACAATATATCATTGTGTTTCTCATTCACCAATTTTCTCAGATATATCTCATTATTTCCATCCCCATTTCACAACGACAGCAGATATAATATAAAGTTCATCAGATACAGCCCTCATTGCGCCTGAGTAGCATTTTTGTCTTTGCCAATTTCTAATATTGTAAATCCTCTCCTCTTAACATAATTCCCAAAATTATATTGACCCTTTCTTAAATGATTATCCACTTGCCAATCTTACATATAATAGACAAAGGAATGCTTTTTATGGATTCATCATAAGAGCATTGAAAATATTTCAGCGCCCTAAATTAAAAAATATCTTTATAAATCAAAATATTATAAATAATATAATAATCACTCTGAAATACGCATTTTGAAACAATAACGTACAAACTCTTCAGACTTTTCAAAAAAATGAAAGAAGTCCAACCTAAAAGCATATTAAAGATATGCAAAGTCACACTCTCGTAAAAATGCTATAACACAAGATGAATAGAGAATGAGAAAAGCCACAAGTACAACTTGTGGCTTTTTGAAAGATTAATCAAAAACAGGAACAACACTAGAAATGATAACGCAATCCACCTGAAAAACTCGTTCCAGAAAAACCAGCTTTCGTTAGTTTGTGCTGATAAACCAAATCGCCGTAAAGCGCAAATTTTTGAGACAATTGGGCATTAAAACCTAACCCAGTTTCTAATGAAGAACCAAAAGCACCTAGCTGAAAAGCATCTTTAAAATGCACAAATTGTTTTCCTTCAAAACCATGAGCAAGATGAAGCTTGCCATAGAAAGAAATAACTTGAGCCTCATCAGTAGCGACCAGCCTCTTTGTTAAACGCCCCCCAATACGCCCTATCCATTGATGAAGCTTTCCTAAATCAATATCAAAGCCGTCCACATCACGCACCTTATTAAATTGAAGATATTGATAAACAACCTGAACTTGAGGATCAAAAACAAAACCGTCCTCTCCTACCATAAATGTTTTACCAGCAGTCAATGAAGCACTTAAAGGATTTCCCTTTAATGTTGCCGTCTTGCCCCGTGCGGTTGTTAGAACATCACCCTTAAAAAACCCATAAGACACAAGACCATCAACGTAAAAACCCGCATCATGCTGCATACCACCATATGCTGTAACTGACCATTTATCAAATGTACTTTTTTGACTCTGCTCAACATTCAAAGGTTGCAAAGAAAATCTCTCGTAAGCCCCGATAATTCCAAAAGAAGTGGAACCATACGTATTTTCGATTGCTTTCAGCAAAACACCAGCCTCTAGTGCATTATAATCAAACTCGCCGCCATAACCATATTCAAGCGCAGAAAGATTTGAAGTATAACGATGATTGCCGCCATAACCGCTCACAAAAAAGAAAGGATTTTCACGACTTTCTAATAAGCCCCCAGAAGCAATTCGCAAAGCTTCTAATCGCTTATTTTGATTGTTAACATTCATCAAACCAATATGACGTAAGGCATTAGGCAAAAGGAGATAAGTCGGAACCTGCGGAACAACAGCCTTAACGCCCGGCTTAGGATGAGGCTCCGGAGCTGGTTCTGGAGAAGGGACTGGACCTGGAATTGGGTCAGGATCTGGTTTAGGTTTAACATCAGAATCTATAGATCTACTTTCAAGGCGAAAATCCCAAAATTCTCCGTTCCCTTCAACTAATCTCTGATCCATGTTTGCTTTTCCCAAATGAGACCCTGGACCATAACTATAAAGCTTATACTGATAAGGTAATTTATCTAATGCTACATAACCACCTTCCAACTGAAAAGAATCTTGCTTTGCTTCTCCAGAAACCTGAATGATTGAAATACCTTCAGCATTCCCCCCCTTTCCCGTATATCCTCCTGGACTTCCTGCAACTCCATGCACTTGGAGCTTTGTTTTTCCCGAAACATCACCATGAATTAAAACACGATCAGTCTTTTGATTAACAAGAGCACCACCACTATTCAGATATGTATTAAGAGAAATAGAGGCATCGCCCTGTGCTTTATAAACTTCCCCCTTTCCCTTTCCCACACGAAGGGTTTGATAATCATCAACAGAAGAAGATTCGTGTCTTTTAAAATTAATAGAGCTCTCATCCATAAGACTCACGAGTGAAATAGAAGAATCATGTGCAGCCTCGTGTTGATCTTTTTGCAACGGTTGTTGTAAAATCCATTGAGAATGACCTCCTAAATAAAGCTCAGCATTAGAATTTTTATCAACGTGTGTGCGACCCTCAAGAGTAGAAGCATCCGCCAAAACTGTTATAGAAGCACCTTCCTCAGCTTTTAATAAAAAATTCCCTGAACGAAGAGTGCTGTGTACCAACCCCACCGCACCAGAAATCATGTTTTTACCATAAAGAGCCGCATCGTCTAAAACAGAAAACTCTGTTTTATCCAAATTAACAACTTCTAATCGTGGTGGAACTTTTTCTTCCTCTGATGAAATTTCTTCTTTTTTATCCCCACCTTCACTCCATGGCTTCTCTCCCCGAAAATAGATACCATAAGATCCCTTACCATTTACGGTAACAGAAGAGGATTTCATATTAACTTCAGTCACAGGAATCTTTGAATCAGAATCCTCATTTGATAAATCTTTAACTTCCTGACGAGGAATAGAATTGACTATATTTTCTAATAATATGCCATGGATACCCCCACCAGTACTAACAATAGTACCCTCTAAATTAACAGCCCCCCCTAAATCCATATGCACAACCGCACGATCCTTACCTTTATCACCCTTCCCAGTAATTTTAACATTCTCGAGATTTACTTTTCCACCTAACATCGAAGAAATCCCATGGCTGTTCATAAAATCAACTGATCCACCTGACATCCAAATTTCTGAATGATCATAACTTAAAAGACTTGCATTCCCATTAGCTGTCTTAATTTCTGTATCTTCTAAAAGAACAAACGATTTCTCTGTTGCATCAACACCCTCATGACTTGCCTTAATCTTTCCATTTTTTACCTCAATCACGCCATCACTCGCACGAAGGGCTATAACTGTATTTTTGATAATCGGATCTTTCAAAACAATCTTACCGTTCTCTAATACATGTACCCCCATTAGAAAAGTTTTATCAGCAACTTGACTACTAACCGTTACATCCTCTCCGCGAACTTCTGTACCTATTCCTTTCACCGTTATAGCAGTAGGATTTTCAGGATAATTGGAAGCGTTCTCATTCGTAATCTTATAAGATTTATTATCAATTTTAGGCTTCCCTTTAGACTCCCCGCAATTATCGCATATATAATACAACCCATTATAGTAATAAAACCCACGCTTTATACCTCTTTCATCAAAGCCTGCATCTTTAACAGAGTTATCTATATGACCATTATTCGATCCCTCCATTCCACTCAACCCACGATAATCACTTCCCCCACGAATACCCTCATCGTTATTGCCAACAGGAATCATATTAGGAGGATAATAATTCTGCCCACTCTCTCCACTAAGGGGAGGCTTATACGCATTACTCCCACTAAGATGAGGACCAGAAGTAACACTAATACCGTTAATCGGAGTAACAGTTATAACATAAGGTTTACCGACCTCCTCTGTAGCGGCATACACTTCTCTTCCATTTTGAAGAAAAGAGAGGATAGCGGTTGTACAAGCACATAAACATACATGATTTCTAAAAACTTTAATCATAGTTCCCTCGAAACTTTCCTTCCCCTCTCATTAAAAACAAAAGCACTTACAAAACACCCCATTGCACACCTCAAAAATACGAAAAGTGTAACAAAAGAACATGCCTCATGCTCATCTGAACTGTGCAATGAATTATCCCAATAAATTTGGCAAAAGCTCTACGCCAAAACCACCTATAAGAGAATAGTTACAAAACACACTTTATGAGTGTATAATGCATTCTGTATTTCGTGTAAAGAAAAAATAAAACCAGTGCGTGCAATTAATTAAAAACACAATCAAACCTTGTGAACTTTAAAAATTAATCCACAAGGAGATGGATGAAACAATGATTTAAATCAGTAGAAAACAAACGCTCAAAAACGAGCTTTAGAAAACATCAAATATTATATTAGATAATATCAATACAGTACCAAAAAGGATAACGTAACGCATACCGGTCTGCTGAACGCTTTAAAAGCCGATAAAAGCGAAGCACTCTATCGCATCAGTAGTAGCATAAATTTTAAGAAAATTCGCTTTAGCGGAGAAAAGTACTCTCATGCATAAAACAAACTATGTCTTTTTTGCTTAATAAAGAAGACGAGATTTTTTAAGAACAACACAAGTTGTTGTAAAGAAAAAAGGCAGCACAATGTGCTGCCTTTTCTAATAAGGTACATAGTGTACCTTATATTAAAACTGATAACGTACTCCTCCGGAAAAACTTGTTCCCGAAAAACCAGCCTTATTAAGCTTATGTTGATAGAGAATATCAGCATGCAGAGAGAACTGTGGCAACAATTTGGCATTAAAGCCTAATCCAGCCTCTAGAGAAGAACCAAAAGCTCCTAACTTGAAAGCATCATTGAAATTCACAGACTGTTGTCCTTCAAAACCATGAGCAAGATAAAGCTTACCATAGAAAGCAATAGCATTCACGCCTTCAGAACCTGTAGGAATCTTGGTTAAGCGTCCACCAACACGTGCTACCCACTGATTAAGGTTACCCATTTCAATATCAAAATTGTCAATATCACGAGCTTTATTAAACTGGAGATGTTGATACACAACCTGAACCTGCGGATCAAAGACAAAACCCTTATATCCTGTCGCAATTGTCTGACCACCAGCTAAAGAAATACTCAAAGGATTACCTTTTAATGTTGCTGTTTTACCCCGTGCAAGGGTGAGAACATCACCTTTGAACAGACCATAGGATAAAAGACCGTCGACATAGAAGCCAGCATTATGCTGCATGCTACCATATACCGTAGCAGTCCATTTATCAAATGCACTCTTCTGGCTTTGCTCAACATTCAAAGGCTGCAGAGAAAGTTTTCCATAAGTTCCCATAACGCCAAAGGATATAACACTGTCAGCATTTTCAATAGTTTGCAGCAGAACACCTGCCTCTACACCATTATAACTAAGATCGCCGTCGTAACCATATTCAAGTGCGGAAAGATCTGAAGCATAACGGTAACTTCCACCATAGCCGCGCAAGTATAAAGCGGGATTTCCACGAACCTCTACCATTCCTGTAGAAGTCATCCGCAACGTCTCCAATTGCTTATTTTGATTGCTAATATCCATCAAACCAGCGTGGAATACGCTATTAGGCAAGACAAGATAAGTTGGAACCTGTGGAACAACAGACCTTACAAATTGTTCAGGAAGGGCAGCAGATCCAACAGACTTAACATACTGATTTTCTAGACGGAAGTTCCAAAATTCTCCACCATCCTTAACAAATTTCTGCTGAACATGCTCCTGTTTCGAAGTCGCTTCTGGACCATAAGCACGAAGAGTATATTTGTAAGGTGAGTTTCTCAGTGCAACATAATTGCCATCGAGTTGGAAAGAGTCTTTCTTTGCTTGACCATAGACCTGAATAATTGAAACAGTATGAGCAATCTTGGCATTCGCTTTACCATCTCCTACATTGCCCGCATCACCTCGTACATGTATTTTTGTTTTTCCAGAAACATCACCATGAATTACAAGCCGATCAGTGACTTGCTGATTATTCGGATCACGAGGATTTAAACGTGCATTGAGATGAATTGCAGCATTACCCTGTGCAGCATAAACTGTTCCTTTCCCATTTCCAATATGGAGAGTCTGATATTTTCCTTCAGATTCCGAAGATGCAAAATCAATAGTACTATTTACAAGACTTACAGAAGAAACGCATGAATCCACACATCCTAAATCTGGAGTACCCAAATTCCTCTGTGCACTTCTTTTTAGAATCCACTCTGATTGATTAATTAAATCTAATTTTGCATAAGAACTTTTATCAACGCGAACATCGCCTTTAACAATAGAACTATCAACCGATACCGATATATTGGAATTATTCTCAGCCTTCAACAACAAGTCACCAACAAGAGTTGTTTTATTTTCTACTGAAACATGACCACCAGAATTATTACCATAGATCGCTATACCACTTGCAACTTCAAAATCAGTTTTTTTCAACGAAACTGTCCCTGTTATGCCTACAAGCGTTTTTTCCTGTTTGGATACAGTACTCCGCTTAACAACAATTGCTTTCTCAGTTGCTAAATCCTCACTCCGATTTTGTTGACTCGCTTCTTTCTGTATTCCTCCATCAAAATATATACCATAGATTCCATTACCTTCCACTGTAACAATAGAAGACTCGATATTTGCATGATTCGTAGTAGGACGAACCTCAGAAGATCTCCCTCTCCTAGAAGAGCCTGTCTCAACCACATTATCATCAGACTTCATAATCCACAAAGCATGAGCATCAGTCACAACATTCCCATTCTTAAAATCAACAGAAGCATTATCACTCAACAGAAAAGCTGCACGCCCAAAGTTATCTGCGGAATCTAACTTACCCTGTCCTTTTTTCGCAGTAATATTAACTTTGTCTAACTCAACGCTTCCCCCAGCTTCTGACCTCACAGCCACTCCCTTTTCCAAAGTAATAGCCCCAGAGTCCATAGACACCTTACCAGCCAGACTTACCAAACCAGCCGCAGCCAAATCCCCCGTCACGTTAATTCTCGTATCCTTTAAATTAACAGATGATCCAGAACCCGCCAAAGCGCCCACATAAAGCGCATCAACTGTCCCACCAGTCATCTTAACCTTTCCACCACTTTGCGCTTCAAGCCCAATCACAGAAGATTGGATTTTCGATTTCTTATCCAAAATAACTTCTGCTTTATCTTCTGCAAGCACAGCACTCACGGCATGTATTTCATTAAAATCAACATTATTTTTTCTATCAGAAAAATCTGCACCACTAATGGTGGCCCCCTCTAACTTAATAACCGTATCCTGATTTTTTACATGCATAGGATGCTGAGTTTTATCGCTTGCCTTCAATGTAAGGTTGGTTATTGTCCGAGATTGACCATCACTACATGAATAAGGAGTTTGCAACGCCTTCACACCATTATTCTGTATAGCATCACACGTAGAAGAAACCGTTTTCTTAGAAGAAACATCTCCACCACCAGCATTACTAATCATAAGAACACGTCCAACAGCTCTAGAAGATGCAACAGGCTTTACAGAAACCACAGGAGAAGAAGGCTCCATAGAAGCAGCTCTATTAGAAGATACAGTAGACGTCTCAGAAACTACAGAAGCAGAAGCATTTATAGAAGAAGCTCCTTTAGAAGATACAGTAGACGTCTCAGAAACTACAGGAGCAGAAGGCTTCATAGCAGAAGCTACATTAGAAGATATAGCAGGTGTCTCAGAAACTACAGAAGCAGAAGGCTTCATAGCAGAATCTCCATTAGAAGGTATAGCAGATATCTCAGAAACCACAGGAGAAGAAGACCTCATAGCAGAAGCTCCATTAGAAGATGTAGCAGAAGCTCCATTAGAAGATGTAGCAGAAGCTCCATTAGAAGATATAGCAGCAGCTCCATTAGAAGGTATAGCAGCAGCTCCATTAGAAGGTATAGCAGATGGAGAAGAAGACCTCATAGCAGCAGCTGACTTTATAGGTAATGGCCTCTTAGATACAGTATGATACTCAGGTGTTACAGAAATTTCATCTGCAGATATTACAAGCCCCCTACTAGTATCAGATTTCCCACTTAAATTAACTCTTGGAGGTACTAAAGGTGCCAAATTTCCGGATACAGGAGGAGTGACAGATGACGAAGATGGAGTAACAGGTGAAACGGTACGCATTAAATCTTCAGACAATAAATCTTCAGACAATACAAATACCTCAAAATCATCTTCTTCATCATCTTCTTCATATTCACTATATTCATCATCTTCATAAAATCCGTCAGATGTTTCAGATCTCAAAAGTGAATTACCTTGAACAGAGACTACAGATGCAGATTCTCCATGTACAAGAGAAGTTGTGAATTCATTATTTACTTCACCAGTACCAGTATCAGCATTAGTATCTACTTCAGTACCAGCACCAGTATCAGCATTAGTATCTACTTCAGTTTTAGGAGAAGCAACTGCAACAAGTGGCTTAACTTTTGGCTTAACTTTAAAAACAGGTTGAAAATTAGCAGTAGCAGTATAAGCAGAAACGAGAGGTATAAAATATTCATTTTCTAAACGAAAATCCCAAACACTTCCACTATTTTTAAGTAATGTATTATCGAAATACTGCATTTTCGGAGGAATAGTTGGACCATAAGCACGAAGAACATACTTATAAGGCAACCCTTCTCGTGTAATATAATCACCTTTCAGCTTAAAAGAATCCCTCTCTGCATTTCCAAAAACCTGAATAATTGAAATACTATGAGGTGTATCCTCTTGTGGTATACCATCAGAAGTATCATTCACAACTACCATTGTTTTCCCAGAAACATCACCATGAATCAACAATCTGTCAGATATTTGAGATTTTTCTGTAGATTTTTCTGTATTGCTAGGCATCAAATTTGCATTGAAGTAAATTGTAGCACCAAAAGCATCAGGAGCACCAGAAGCGGCAGAAGCACTATAAACTGTTCCCTTCCCATTTCCTATGCGAAGAGTTCGATACTCAATATCTTTCTTAGATGTACTTCCATCTTTCAAAGAAGTAAAAAATCTAACATTACTATCTACAAGTTTCATAGATGAAAGACATGAATCTACACAACCCGTATCTGAATCTTCCAAACTATTATGCAGATTCTTTGTTAAATACCACTCTGATCCCCCAGATAGAAAAAGCCTAGCTTGAGATTTTTTATCAACGTGAGCTCCCCCCATGACGACAGAGTCTTCAACAAGAACCGACAAATGCGCTCCCTCTTCAGCTTTCAACACTAAATCACCCGAAAGAGTTGAGTCATCTTTTACAACGACGTACCCATCCAAACTGTTAGCATAAACGACCACACCATCAGGAACTTTGAGAGAAGTATTTTTCAAAAGAACTGCATGCAAACTATCTCTATTATCTTTTGTTCCACCCTCTACTAGACTCTGTTGTCCATGTTGACCACTTTCTTCTCTCACACTCGTTTGACTATTTTCTTCCCTCACATTCGAAGGTACATCACCAAAAAATACACCACGAGACTTACCTGTCAATTTAATAGTTGAATTTTGAATATCAGAAACTATTAACTTGATAACCCTAGAATCTGCATCCGACACATCTGCAGAATCTTCAGCAGCAATTCCAGAAGATGCATTAGAATCGGCATCCTCCCCTAAAAAATCCTCCACAGAGGATAAAACCTCAAAAAACGCGGAACTAACACTATCAAGTACAGCACTATCTTCAGATTCAATAGAGATCACCTCACCAACAACGTCACCAGTGTCGAGTTTCTGCTGTTTCAAAGTTACATCACCATCGCTATCATCATCGCTATCATCATCCTCCACATCTAGTGCATCCGAAACTCCATAGATATTATTCTCAGAGTTATCATTTACCAACAAAGCAATAGTATTGGAAGCTTTAAGCTCTCCATTTTTAAAGGAAACAGTACCCCCAAGTGACAATAACCCTATACTCGTCTCTGAAGCATCTGCTTCTTGAGTTTTTGGTTCCTCAGCAACTGTAATAGCCGTCCCGTCTAGTAGAACAGTCCCCTCTTCTGCAGAGATAACTCCTCTTCCACCCTCTTTTACATTAATTGCCCCAGACTTCATCCCTATAACAGATGCACCCAAACTAACTAAGCCGATTCTTTTAACATTAATATCTACATTCTTTAAAAAAATCTGCCCACCATCACTAGCAAGAGCACCTATATACGTATCTCTAATCCCTCCCCCCACCATCGTGATCTTTCCAGTCCCTTCAGCCCGAAGCCCAATAAAAAAACCCTGAATATTTGAGTTTTTCAAATTAACCTCTGCATTCATATTTTGAGAAGAATCTCTGACATATACACCAGCATAAAGCGGATCAAGACTATATAAACTACTTATGTTCTCTATATCTACTTTATCATTCTGTATACCCGCCGAAGATAAACTTTCAGAAAGTTCTTTCTCAATCTTCATACTTTCAATGGATACTTCTTCCAAATTAACAACTACTTTCCCATCATCAGAAGGAGATTCCACATTTACAGCATTCTCACCTTGATCCGCTATAATCGCCCCCCCTATTAGAGTATATACTCCGGACTGATTACAGGAAATAGACCCATATATTCGCTGATCACCATTGAGTAAATCAGCTAATCCTTTACCGGCCTCCACAGAATCTATAAATTCTATAGCCCCAACACCGTCACCAACTGGCACAGATACACTCACACCAGGGATTATATTACCTGATACATCAGCTGGTAAAGAATTCAATACAGGACGTGATATACCTGGCATACCAACAAGACCATCTGCACTCGCTTTTTGTACGATTAGCGCCTCTTCCCCCATTGGCAAATATGTTTCACCACCACTTGAATTATCTCTTCGCGGAATATTAAATAATTTCCACACATCTACAGTTTTTGGAAGATCTAATCCTCTAACCAACTCTCCATCTAATCCACTTGGTACACCTGCAAACCCGGCACGTGCTCTCTCCCCATCTGTTATTGCTCTTGTTATTGCTGTTCTTTCTTCCACATGTTCTGCTCTTGCTGCTCTTGCTTTCCTAGTAGGTACACCGCCTGCACCTGGAACACCTGGCATGCTACTCAAAGCATCATTTGTTATAGTACCAGGACCAACACCTGGAATAGCAGGCCGGTTCGTTATATTTTCGCCACTCGGAACACCTGATATAGTTATTTGTTGACTTACAGTGTTTAATCCTCCTCCTGCTCCTGCTATATTACCTGATAATGTATCTTGTACAAGAGCTAATGGGCCACCGAAGCCAGCTGGTACACCTTCTTGCGCCACTTTTTCTACTGTTTTTTCTACTGTTTTTATCCGAGTAGATAAGACGCCTGAACCTGGGACCCCCGGCACAGCACCCACACCATCTGAAATACCACCCACAACATTAGGCACAGCACCTGCACCACTCGCAACATTAGGCACAGCACCTGCACCACTCGCAACATTAGGCACAGCACCTGCACCACCCGCAATACGAACACTATTCCCTGCAATATTCCGTATCATGCCAGGAACAAAAACATTATTCTTTCTAGAATGACAAGCACTAATAGGTCGAATAGAACTTAAAACAGGCCCAATCCGAGCCTGATCCTGAACAGAACCACTATCAACAGAATCACCGGTTCTAGATTGTGCTCTTCCAGAAGTCTCCACTCCTTCGGGTGGTGTTGTAGCTCCTGAGCTCGATCCTCCACCTAAAGAGGTTAAAGATGATATTGATGATGATATTGATGATGATATTGATGATGATATTGACGATAATGATGATGGCAATGAAAATGAAGGTAGTGTAAACCAACCAGCCCCCATAGAAGCATCTACACCTTGTAAAAAGAAGAAAGCACTTGTTGTCAGTGCGTACAAACGTGTACGCTTTTTAAATACATTGATCATATGTCAAACTTTCTAAATAATGTTGCAAAAACACTAGAATTAAGTGAAAATGAGGTAAGTGAACGATTTGTAACATATGTAAGTCAACTTTACAACATAGTGTTATTTATTTACGCTTCATTTTGTGCATAAAAATACCAAAGTTAAGTTTTTAATTGCACAACCCCTTGTAATATAAGAAAAAGGATAAAATCACGATGATAAAATATATGAAATGGATGACTTCTGTTTTACTGGTTGCCATCAGCTTTGCAACGGTTTTGTGGACTCATACGAGTATTGCAAATACCAGTCCCCAGACAAATGTAACGATTGATCATGTTTCAGGCACGACTTCTGTTCCCGCTTCTCCGCAAAAGGTTGTTGTGTTTGATCTTGCTTCGCTAGATAATATGAATCGCCTTGGTATCAAAGCCGTTATCGGCCTTCCAGAAGGAAAAAAACCTTCCTATCTGCAACAATTTAATGATGAAAAATATGAAAGAATTGGAACCGTTTTTGAACCAGATTATGAAAAAATTGCCACTCTTCAACCCGATTTGATTATTATTTCCTCCAGAACTCAAGCAAAATATAAAGATTTATCCAAAATAGCTCCAACAATTGATCTAACAGTAGAAAACGAAAATTCTCTTGAAGATATTAAACGAAATGTGTCTATCCTTGGAAAAATTTTTGGCAAAACACAAGAAGCAGAACAGGAAATTGCAAAACTCAATGAAGCTTTTGCTGAAGTCCGTAAAAATACCCAAGGAAAAGGCACTGGGCTCATACTCATGACTTCTGGTGGAAAAATCAGTGCTTTCGGACCAAAATCACGTTTCGATATTTTTCACTCCGCTTTTGGAATTGCCCCTGCAACCGATAAACTTACCGTGCAAAAACATGGACAACTCATTTCTCCTGAATTCATTCTTGAAACCAATCCTGATTGGTTGTTAGTGATTGATCGCGATGCAGCCATTGGACGGGAAGGACAATCCGCAGCACAATTGCTCAACAATGAGCTTGTTCACCGCACAACAGCAAGCAAACAAAACCAAATTATTTATTTGGACTCTTGGAGCTGGTATCGTGCAAATGGTGGTTTAACGGCACTCATTGAAACCGCACAGCAGATCAATGAAGCCTTTACAAAGAGCAAATAAGCGTACAAAAGAGCTTGCTTGCTATATAAATAAAATTTAAAAGCAGAGGTTGTTTATTAAGCAGTCTTTGCTTTTTGTAGATTTTGTTAGAAAATGATTTAACGTGAAGAATTACTGGATAACCATAACACTTCTAATTTTCCTGTCGATCCTCAGCATTTTTGTTGGTTATTCTGATGTCACACCTTCTGACCTTTTCGCAGCCGATCCCCATGCGTGGCTTATCTTTTGGCAAACACGTCTTCCTCGTACCATTGCAATCCTTTTAGTAGGCGCAGCACTTGCACTTTCAGGCATGATTATGCAACTATTGACACGCAATCGCTTTGTCGAGCCATCAACCACTGGAACCATTGAATCTGCTTCCCTTGGCATTCTTTTTATTATGATTTTTTTACCCGATATTCCTGTTTTAGGAAAAATGGTCGTTGCGACAATTTTTGCCATGGCAGGCACTTTACTTTTTATGTTTTTATTGCGACGCATTCCTCTAAAATCTGCTCTCATTGTACCCCTTACAGGGATTATGCTAAGCTATATTATTGGCTCTTTAACCAATGCCATTGCAGATTATGAAATGTTACTCCCTTCTCTTCAAGCTTACTTATTTGGCAGTTTTGCGATGGTTCTTGAAGGAAAATATGAGCTCTTATGGTTATCCCTTCCCCTTTGTATTCTAGCCTATTGTACTGCTGATCGCTTTACGGTTGCAAGTTTGGGAGAAGATTTAACCAACAACCTTGGATTGAATTATCGTGTTGTCATGTTTTTTGGTCTTTTTATTGTCGCCTCAATCACTGCTGTTGTTGTCTGTACCATTGGCCGTATTCCTTTTGTTGGGTTGATTATTCCAAATATTGTTTCAAGTTTCATGGGAGATAATATGCGCTATACCGCTCCTTGGGTGGCCATCAGCGGTGCAGGATTGGTCTTGATTTGTGATCTTTTAGGACGAATAATTCATCCCTCTCTTGAAATTCCCATCAGCACCATAATGGGTGTAATCGGTAGTTTTATTTTTATGATACTGCTTTTACGCTGGAGAAAGCGTCTTGGATAAAAGAAGAAAAACAATATGTGTACTAACAACACTTATCATCATAGCATGTACTATCATTAGTCTTTACATGACATGGAATATCAATGTTTATACATGGAAATTTCGTCTTACAAAACTTTCCTCTCTGCTTCTTATTGCCTACGCAATAAGCGTTTCTACGGTTTTATTTCAAACAATCGTTAATAACCGTCTTCTTACCCCTTCAATTATGGGATTTGATCAGCTTTATATTTTAATAAAGACTGCCCTAATGTATTTTGTAGGCTCTCTTTCTTTACCCTTTTTGAATGAAGAAGGACAGCTTGTTCTTGAAGCCCTCATTCTTATTCTTTTTTCAATAAGCCTTTTTCGCTGGCTCTTTTCAGGAAGCCTAAAAGGGCTTCATTTGACGCTTTTAATCGGTGTTGTTTTAGGCGGCTTTTTTTTCAGTTTACGGATGTTTATGCAATTGCAACTAAATCCAGACCAAATGATGAATTTAACGGATATTATGTTTGCAAATTTTAATAAATTCAATACACCATTAATAAGCTTTGCCACAATCATTGTTTTCATTGTGAGTCTGATTGGATGGCATTCCCGTCATCTTCTTGATATTTTGGCTTTGGGACGTGAAAATGCCCTCAATCTTGGCGTTAATTACCACAAAAGTGCGACAGCTGTCCTTATTTTTGTTTCCATTCTCGTATCCATTTCCACCGCATTAGTAGGCCCCGTCACCTTTTTTGGACTGTTAGTTGCCAACCTTTCCTATGAACTTTCTCCTCAAGCAAAACACAGTGTTGTTGTGCCGATTGCAATATTGTTAGCGATTATTTGTTTGGTGGGGGGACAATTTATTTTAGAACAAATTTTTCATATGGCAGGGCGTTTAAGTTTTATCATTGAGTTTTGTGGGGGTATTGTTTTCTTAATGTTACTGATGAAGGGAAAACTAAAATGATTGAGATCAATCATCTTTCCAAGGCTTACGGAGCACGATTGATTATCGATAATTTATGCCTTCATCTTCCAAAAGGGGGGATTATTTCTCTCATTGGGCCCAATGGTTCCGGAAAATCAACTCTTTTAATGCTGATAAGACGTCTTTTGCCACACCATAATGGTACAATTCATATCGACGGCTTTGATATTGATAAAATGCCCCACGATATTTTGGCTCAAAAACTCTCAATTCTGCGTCAAGAAAATCCTTTGTCTTTTCGCTTAACCGTGTACGATTTAGTAAGTTTCGGACGCTATCCTTATTCAAAAGGCTGGTATACACATGAAGATAAACAATTTATCGACAGTGCGCTACGCTATCTCGGCTTACAAGATTTAAAAGACCGTTTTTTAGATGAGCTTTCTGGCGGTCAGCGTCAACGCGCTTTTATAGCCATGGTTATCTGCCAAGACACTGATTATCTTCTCTTAGATGAACCATTAAACAATCTGGATATGAAACATGCCGTTTCTATGATGAAGCAGTTACGCCGCACAGCTGATGAACTGAAAAAAACCATTCTTATTGTTATGCACGATATTAATTTTGCCTCATCTTACTCAGATATGATTGTTGCATTGAAAAATGGGAAAGCGGCCTATTGTGGGACTCCAAAAGAAATTATGCAACCAGAAATTCTTAAAGACATTTACGATGTCGATATTCAAATCAAAACAATTAATGACATCCCTATCGCTCTTTATTATCGATAATCATAAAGATTTTTTGCGCTTGCATGCACTATAGAATCTGCTAGGGATAGTAAAATTGGCTTATTGGGGAATAGTTTAATGGTAGAACAGCGGACTTTGACTTCGTCAATCTTGGTTCGAATCCAAGTTCCCCAGCCAGTATTTAATGCCAGCCAGTATTTAATGCCAGCCAGTATTTAATGCCAGCCAGTATTTAATGATTGTAGCTTGTCATCGGGTTTTGTATAATTTGAAAGCAGGTTTTGCATCAATTTATTTTTTTCAAAGGATCTTCAAAAACGTTCACGGGTTATTTAAAATCCCTTTAATGCATATTTTTCTCTTCCTCTAAAAATTGCAATTTGAGATGATAAGCTCTTGAGCCGGTGCGGATTCTTTGAACTACATGTATAAGATGTGCCAACCTCTTTTATCTTAAATTGGCTAAAGATTTTTCGGATCTGAGGCACATCATTGACTTTCCCTTTAATTGCACAAGCAAAGCAAACATCGTCTGGTAATCCTCTCGCAAATAAATCCTTTCCATAGTAATACACGTATATCTGGCTATGTTTATGGGAACGCCTTATCTAATAGCTATAAACCTATCTAAAGAGAATTCAAAAAAGAAAGCCGTGCCAAATGATATGACGCGGCTTTCAGATATTGATTATAAGATTCGAATGAATCATCCACAATGGAGTAATGAATGTATATATACAAAACGTATCATATTGCAAGTGCTCTATTAGAAATATGAAAACTTATCAAAAGAAACGTAAATGATAGCTATGATTTTGATATCATTCATTAGCATTATAGAGCCTATAAAAGCTTAGTAACTTTATCAATCCAATCAAAAGAAAATGCATCTTAAATGAATGTTTTCTCAATAAGGCTTTCATAAGTATCTTTTCATTTTGCACTCAAATGTAACTTCTTTGCAAATTAACCAGCTCAAATTTGAGTTGGCAAAATCAACCAATCCAATTTTGGAGGCATTATCTTTAGAATAGAGCCATCTTTAAACATTATAGCTTTTGACTCAAAATTGAATAAAATCCCATGCCTTAGATGTTACAATGGTTTTGAATTTTGCTGCCTCATCTTTTTTTCAATAGGTGCCCCCCAATTTGGGGGGAGCTCATTTGGTTTCGTATTTTTAAACTGTAACTTTTAAAACGTTTTTTGCTCGCTTGCTTGCGTTATATCATTAAAAGGTTTTCAGTTTCATAAGACATAACATTGTGATTTTCATTCTATATTGTGATGATCGTATCTATATAATGCCTGCCTATCATTTACTAACTTTTTAGTAAGCGTTTTTAAAAACGATCTTGTCTTTAAATTCTTTTATGCAATCTTTATGAACTCAATCCATAAGCTTATGATAGTTTCAAACGATTATTCCTTTTAAGGTTGCACTCCAATAAAGAGCAAAACACATCCCATTCTTAAATGTATACAATTTATGTTATCGATAATTCCAAACGACTGAAATTTAAAACAATGTGATTTGTGCTGTGATAAAAACGTATCATAAAATTTATGACCTGTTATGAATGATAACCGCTTTTCATTTCATTTGAATGCACCCATGCGTTATAATATTTGCATCATGATTTGCTTTTTATGGTCTATTCATCCATGGCAATCTTATATAAAAAATGATCAATTCAAACATGCATAAAAGTATGGATTCTTAAGTGGGTTTATACAAAATAACTGCACTTAATGTATTGATTTTATTAGTTTTTTATGTACAGTACCTTTTTAACTTCATAAAGATATCAATTTCCTTGTAAAGAATATTCCTCCCATTCCAACAAAAGACTCCACATAAGGCGATGAGGGATAGCTTCTATGATTTACAGGTACTGATCACTGGCCATGCAATAACGCCGACTGATGTCCAAGCCAATGAGGCCGCCTGTGGGAACAGGCAAGTTGTGGGGCTGAATATAATGGAACAGCACCGAACGGATAAGCCACGCGTCGTAAGTAAGCCTCTTAGCGTGCATAGCTTATAGGTTTTGAAAACAGACAATTATTATAATTCAGGTATTATAATTCAGACGATTAAACATCGGATCTCAGGCTTTTAAATCCAGTGGACAAACACGAATAATGTGTCCGTCTGGATCTTTGATTAGGAAGGTACGTCCAAATACATCAGTATACGGTTCCTTCAAAACATTTATCTCAACAGTGGTTTGCTCTTTCCATTCCGCATAGAGCTTATCTACATCCTCTCCCTTAGGCAACATAATGCCGATTTCTGAAAAACGAGGCACATTTTCCTCAGGCGCATCGCCCCCAGATCAGAGAGCAAAGAGTGCGTCACCTGAAGAAGCAAATGCAACATAACGTGGCGAGATGAATACAGGTTCTTTCTTGAAGATGAATTTGTAAAAAGCAGTAGAATATTCTACATTTGAGACATATACTAACTGTAGGTTTGGGGGAACAGGATAAGTGGAAATATTACTCATTAATTCTCCATGATTTAGTAGCTGTCTTTTAACAAAGTATGCCTATATAGAGAATATTTCAACAAGAGTTTGTGATGCTTCCGTTCACGGTGTGCTCTATTTATATGTGTTTATTCGCTTATTGCTATATGCTAAAACATTGAGACCGCCACTACTGGGATTATAATGATATCCCTATCGCTCTTTATTATTGATAATCTAAAGATTTTTTGCACTTGCCTACACTATAGAATCTGCTAGAAATGGTAAAATTGGCTTATTGGGGAATAGTTTAATGGTAGAACAGCGGACTCTGACTCCGTCAATCTTGGTTCGAATCCAAGTTCCCCAGCCAGTTGTATGTATGTAGCTTGTGTAGTGTAGCTTGCCAGTGTAGCTTGCCAGCAGGTTTTGTATATTTTGACACTAGGTTTTGTACCAATTTATTTTTTTCAAAGAGTTTTTAAGGGGTTCTCAAAGGGGCTTCAAAGGCCTTTCAAAGATCATTTAAAGCCTCTTTTTCTTTTCTGCTCAAAATCGCAATTTGAGATGATCAATCATTGAGTTGGAATCGTATTATTTGAGAAGCAGCGTATATAAAGCGTATATAAGATGTGTTCACCTCTTTTAGCATAAATTGACTGATGATTTTTCTGTATCCTAAGCACATTATTCAGGACATTATTAAATAAGAGAAGCGTTTAAGGAATTCGGTCAACTTGACCAAATTGCTCTTCAGTCTGCAATTGTGCAATGTTTGCACCATTGCTCCTTTAAGGAATTGGGTAAACATTACCCTATTTCTGTACTCATGCAATTGGATCAACTTGATCCTATTTCTCGTTTTAGCAATTGGGACAAGTTGTCCCTATTCCTCTAAATGCCCTTCATCACCAATCAAAGGGTAAACATTACCCTTTGATTTTCTGTCACTCAGAGGTTTCCTTTTCTCCTGCCTCTTTTCCCTTGTTTGGTGCTTCAAGTGTAATTTCTGTGGTGTATCNGCTTGCAAGCATTGGCAATATTAAAAGCAATATTGGTCGCCAGAGAGGTTTTCCCCATTCCAGGGCGTCCAGCTATGATAATTAAGTCAGATGCTTGTAGCCCTCCCATTTTCTCATCAAGGGTTTTGATATGGGTAGCTATCCCTGAGAGCTGTGAGGAACGCTTTTTTGCAGCGCTTGCCATGTTAAGTGCTTTTGCAATGGCTGTATCAAAGTTTTCAAACCCACCCCCATATTTCCCTTTTTCGGCGAGCTCAAATAACTGATTTTCAATCGTTTCAATTTGTTGAGTAGGCGTGAGCTCTACAGGAGCATCAAAAGCTGTATTGGCAACTTGAGTGCCAAGGTTAATTAAAGAGCGTCGGATAAACAGATCATAAATGACGCTCCCATAATCTTCAGTGTTAATAATAGTGACTGCCTCTGTGGTTAAGCGAACAACATACTGGTATACAGTAATATCTCCAACTTTTTCTTCCATTTGGATATAGGGCTTGATTGTAATGGGGTTTGCAAGATGACCATTTTGAATAATTTGTAAGACAATCTCAAAGATCTTTTGATGTAGCCTTTCAAAAAAATGTTCTGCTTTGAGAAAGTCTGAAACGCGATCGAGTGCATTATTATTAATCAGGATTGCTCCAAGTAATGCCTGCTCCGCTTCAATATTATGGGGAAGTTGACGAAAAGAAGAAGCAAAATTATCTCTTGGATTTTCTGTTTTTAGCATGTTCAGTGTTCTCATTACTTTCTTTTCCCTTGTCTGGTGCCTCAAAGGTGATTTCTGTGGTGTATCCGCTTTGCTTCTCATAGCAGTGGGTGACGGTCGCGGCTTTCCATAGTCCATTGATTTGCCCACGAAACCCTTGCAATAAAAGAGGTTGATCCGCCATGACTTCGGGACGCCCCTCAAGGGTCAAAGAACCACTCCCCACAGCACGACACAACNCGCTTTGTTTTTCATAGCAGTGGGTGACAGTGGAAGCTTTCCATAGTCCATTGATTTGCCCACGAAACCCTTGAAGGATGAGAGGTTGATCCGCCATGATTTCAGGGCGTCCCTCAAGGGTCAAAGAACCACTGCCTACAGCACGACACAACCTGTCCGACTCGGAAGCAGCAGCAGCTCGTGCTTCCTCCTCACAAGTGTAACAAGTGCGAAGACGCCGCACGGGACCGCTAAACCCTGTCTGATGTTTGACTTGGCATTGCTGCCCTTTTGAGCGATCAAAATAAGAAGCTTCAATGGTGCCATATTGCGTACGTGGCTCTAACGTAAATTCCCAGTTGGAACAGTCGTGCTTATGGATGTCGAGTGCTGGTAAATTATCTCCGCTTAAAAATAAAAACTTATTGTCCTTGATTAAAAAACGTGCCCGCATGCGATCGGCAAGGCGGGTTAAAAAATCAACCGCCGATTGATCTCTACGAATCACATAAGGCAAAGGTTTTTCAGTGAACTGAGGACTGACCTTTGCCTGATAGCCATGGCGTTGGGCAAGTGTCTCAACAATCTCACCAACAGTTTTGTGTTCAAAATGCTCACTCACCTGTTCTTTGAGCTCTTTACGCATCGAGGCACTTTTGCCACAAAGGCGCAAAATCTCTCCATCACTGCCACCACAACTTACAACCGACTCGACAACAAAACGCCCCATAAAAGCACTGATGCTGTTCTCATAGCCAAAAATCACTTGCAGAGTGCTGTTGCTTGAGGGAACCTCTAAATCATTGCCACTATCATCAAACTCTGCTTCAAATGTATCGGCTTTATTATACAACACATTGATTTATAATGATAATTTACTGTTTTGTATATTGAATGAGAGACCCGAATATTGTAAGATTCTCTCATTTCAAATCTGTTTATATTGCTGAAGTATTTTTTTCAATTTTTTCCTCAATCGTATTGTGTAAAATTAAAATAATCGGGATAGCCATAAAACAACAGATCAAAATAAATAAGCTAAAAATACATATAAAAGTAAAGATATCAAACTCTCTGCCCCCATCCAATACTTGGATAATGACCTTATCCAACATCTGGATAACAAAGTCTACTGCCAAAATGATAACAAATATGCAGATGATTATTTTATAGTCCTTCGATGAAAGAACCATAACTTCTTTAAATGCTAAAACTTCAGATTCTTTATCAAATGCTGAAGAGACTCCCAAAACCTTATTATCTGGATTTTAAAGTGTCTCATGAAATGGTTATGTTTCTTGTATTGTCATACTGGTCTCATTTTTTTCTTTCATTTTCGGAGCGTGTTTCTGGTGCTTCTCCATATCTTTTCCATCTATCTCTTTCCGCTCTTTCACAGTTTCTGTTACACAAAAAACAAAGAGTCCCTATAATAACCATAACGGATATGATGAGTACTATTGCAAATCCCACCGTTCATTCCTTTTTCAATGAAATCGTTGTTCATCATCTCATGCATTTTTCCTCATTTGCATTAATGAACAACTTTGCTGTTTTCTTATCGAGATATTTTCTTCAAATTTTGAAGCCTATTGTTTAAACTATCAACTTCGTGATTGAGCCTTTCAAGTTCTTTATTGAGTCCATCAACATGTCCATGATGTTCAGAAATCACTTCTAAGTAATGTAACATTTGAGACTGATCTTTATGCTTATTTGCTTCACCTAGCCCTCGAAAGGCTTCTGTCCTTTTCTCAACATGCTCAAATATAGTCAAAACCTTCTCGATCCGCTCAAAAACCGCAGCATTGCGTTTTAGAGTTGTTTGATATTTATAAGAAAGTTGTTTGTTGTTTGGCATATTTTTCAGCAATGCCAAATAGAGTTCCTGCTGTTCAAGAGCTATTCTCTTCAAGTCGTCTACCATCACATTCAATATTTTTACGGTATCGCTCCATCCCCGTTCAGCATTTTCTTTTTCAAACTTGACTGAATCCAACTTTTGAACAGCATCATCGCGCTCCCTAACCACTGTGGAACAAAATAATTTATCTATACCCGTATAGCCATGCGAGGTAGACAAAAAATATGGTAGCAAAAATATGATAAGCAATAAGCCTTCTCTAAACAGAACTTTTTTTGTAAACATTTTTTTATTTTTCTCTGAACACAACAATTTAAATAGACATATAAATTAATATCAAAATATTCATAATGAAATTTATTAAATCTATTTTAAATAATCTACAATAAAAATAAAAAATGATAAGTTGTACAACAATTAAATACGCTACACATAGAGTAAATCTATAAAAACTAATTTATTCAACAGAGTAGCCATGGAATTTTCTATCTAGTTTTATATCTCTAGAGGAGTAATTTAATCTTTTATCCATGACTTTAAAAGAGTTTAATACGATGCTATAAATAATTCAAAAATGATATTTTGATTAACAATCATATTAACAATGGTGAAATAATGAGTAGACAAAACAGATAAACACAACCAATGATATTGAAGGGTATAAAGGCTACTTTTAATATAGCTTTGTTTTTTATCAGCAGCAGTAAAAAGTTTGTGTTTTTTACAAAGATTAAAATTTATTCATTTTTTATCGTATATTTTATGCTATCTTCCTTAAATTAATTAAAAGATCATAGAGTATTAAACTGATAGAATGCATTTTTCTCAAGCGGCATTTTTAGAGAAATGTTGATTTAATCAGTGAAGACAAACAATGAGCAAAGTTATAATTTGAAAAGACAGTATATAATATTTATGATCAATGATCTAAATTAGAGACATGAATTGGGGGAGTTTGATCTTTCTTACAGCACAGTAGCTCAAAAAAACAGTAGATGAAGTTTAAAATTCACCATTACCCATCATAAGATGAAAGCTTTCATCCCACGTTTGATTTTTTTAAACTATTTTCTTGTCCTGTCTGTAATATCTAAAGAATATCTTCAAGCACTCATAAGCACTCTTTTAGGTTATCATTTCCATAATCAACGTAACGGTTATCGAGCTTCCATTCCAGATACTGTTTTGCAAAAGGAAATCGTCATTTCAGGATACAGAAGGATTTGTGTATTTAGTCACAATGTATCATGCACTCTTCCTCTTATATCAGGAATTTAATTCTTAATTGTAATGACGTGATTAAAAAGCACCTTGCGAGACAATCTTTTTAATAAATTTTTAATAAATAAAGTAAAGATGAATTCTGAAAAAAACTTTTTTAGACGTAAAGTGATACGGAGAAACAGTCAGAAAGAAAGGGGGGGATTACAAATGTTGATGATTATAAAAAAAGATATCAAAAAATTACCAAAAACCGATTTATGGATCATTTGTGCTATTTCACCTAATCAGCAAAGAGAATGGATCAGTAAATGGTATATAAAAAATAAACAAGCCTCTATAAGTTCTAATTATGTCAATGATCTTGCCGTCCTAGGGTCATTTTACAGATCTAGACAAAATGATTGCTATGAAAGCAACAGCCCCACAAGCAACTCCCCTCAAAAGATGACAATCTCATTTATGAGGCTTATGTTGCTCCTCATAATCACTTTAAAATTGCATCATTTGCTTTCATTAATACGCTTTGAAGTCTCATATAGACTAAGGGACCTTTTTAATTTTGGGGTGGTTATGGAAAACAGCTTTCCACTGATCCCTGAGTGGGGATATGAAACCGCTACCTTTTCACAGAAAAATATTCTTTTCAGTGGAAATTCTTATTGTACAATCTATGGAACAACACAATGAACAGACCACGCGCCCTTGCTCTCAACTATGGCTCCTATAATGCTGTCCGCATGCTCATTGGTGTTTACCATGCTATTTTTTTAATGTCCATGGGAGTGAGTCTGGCGCAATTAGCTCTGCTTCAGGTTGTCTTTTCCACCACCATCCTGCTGCTTGATTTTCCCTGTGCTGTTTTATCTGACAGATATCGGCGTAAATATTCCGTTATGGCTGGGGTCTTTATGACAGGAGTATTTTATCTTCTATGCCTTCAAGCTCCCAATATGACAGCACTTATTATTGCGCAAATTCTCTATGCAGCGGGCATTTGCATCATTGTCAGCGCCATTGACGGATGGATTTACCATTCTCTAGGCGATAAACAGGATCACTTTTCGCATTATGCTCATCTCTACCACCAGGTTAACTCTTTCGGAAGTATTCTCAGTGGGATTGTAGGAATTGGAACGATCTATTACTCTGGACAATATTTTATGGGATATATCATCTCATGCCTCATGATGGGATTTATTTTTTTGATATTCCTTATTGTTCCTGAAGAAAAGAAAACGACAATTGAAACGTCCAAAACAAAAACAATCTTGCACAATGCCAAGGAAACGCTCTGGATATTTCAAAATACAGTAGGAGGAGCATGGTTTATTTTCCTCATGTGCCTTTTTAGCGCTGGTATTCAGATTATTTATCATTTCTGGCAACCGATAATACTTTCAGGGGGAAAAATTCATCACCTCAACGGTTCGCAAATGCTCGTCTTGATGTGCTGCCATATTGGAGCCTTTTCAGCACAATATTTTTCAAATTTACTGATGTCTAAGTATCATGTTCTTGATAAAAAATATAAGAATTCTATAAAATATTTTTCCTTCTTTTCTGCTCTGATGTGCATAGCGCTCTATTTTTTAGTTCATAGCCATCAAACCGCTGCATCAGTCATTGCCTTCTCTTTAATCCATGGATTTATTTGCACTGTACCGATCGGGGCAAAAAGCTTATTTTTCTCAGAACTTAACCAAAAACAAACGCAACATATTTCTGGTATTGTTGGTGCTGTCTCTTTTAGCGGAAGAATATTTTCAATTACAGTATTGAGTATTATTTCTTTTCTTCCTGCAAAAGTTTCTCCGTCTTACTACCTAATATTACCGACCATTACTTTTTTCATGTGTGGTTTGGTTGTCATGAGATGGATGAAACACTCTCAAAAGTCTCTATGAGAGGAAAACCATAACATTTCACCCACAATGTTTTTTTCTAAAAGAAATCGATACTTTTTTGAGAGCATTGCCACATCCAACTTTCAATATACAATGCAAATATAAAGCAACACATTGATTTATAATCATAATATACCAAACTTGAATATTGTAAGATTCTTTCTTTTCAATCTATTTTTATGGTTGAAACAATCAAAATCATTTGCTTGCACATCATAAGTGGAGAAAGCCGTATAGATAAAAACAATTTAGAAAAGAAAAAATGCCTTTTATGAACTCTCATAGTTAAAATCTATAACAACAGGAAGGCAGATATATAATATGCCTCTTTGCATCTTCATAAGGATACAAATGGTGTGGCTTTATAAGGCTTTATGTGTCTCACAGAAACTTTTGTGTTTTATACCATTTACGAGGTGGCGTCGCAAAATGGGCTTATACACATTGCAAAGATATCTCTTTAAAACAAGTGCATAAATTGGCAACACAAGTATATTTGTGTTTAGAACATGCTTTTTATATGAGAGGCATAATCCCAACGGAATAAACAAAAGCGTGAGATACGCAATCTTCATTATTTAAAGGACACGACCATAGAGATTCATGAAAGTTGTAAAACTGAATTAATAAGATGATGATAAAAATGGGAGCTCATTTCCATCTTTTCCGTTTTCATATTTTTTTCAAAATTAAAAGATCCTTCCGTTTTTAGAAATAACTCGCTAACAGATATATACAATATTTTCTCCCCTATTTGATATATAAAAGCTGACATAACCGATAAAGCAGTAAACCATCTTAAATATTGATCTCAAATATGCCGTTGTATAAGGAATAGGTGTTGATTGACACGCAAAAGCAAAAGCTTAGCAAAACAACGTCATAAAATAATAAATATGCCACCAAACGATTGAAACGACATAGGGAGATCAAAAACACTTTGTAGAACCAAATCCGTAACATATCTAGCTTTACGGCCGCTTATTCTTACAAACGTTCATGCTGCTCCCTATATCCATAAAATAAATAAGCAATCCTTAGCTAAAAAATGTGCAACGTCAATGTGATTGCTATAACAGAGCTTCGCTTTCTCCTTTATCAACAATAGCAATTTACATGAAACATCTTGCGCTTAAAATATCCCCCATTGGTTTTGCTTTAGTTTACACCATTAGAAAAGAAATTTTTGTAACTTGTTTCATGAAACATAAAATTAAAAATCAACACAGGAATTAAGAAAATGAGCAACCACACGCGCTGCTAATACAGGTATTACAATTTCGCACATAAATTTAGATAGAAGGAAGATAAAATAGCACCACTCTATAGCAGAGTAGCTGATAGAAAACGCCTAGCAAGAAAAGAAATCAAAAAACTTCACAAAATTGAGATTGGTAGAAAAGCAAATGAGCACAAATCACTGAAAACAAAATTCCTATACACAATCAACTGCTTTTATAACAATAGATGGCGGAGAGGAAGAGATTCGAACTCTCGAGAGCCTTTTGAGCCCTACTCCCTTAGCAGGGGAGCGCCTTCGACCACTCGGCCACCTCTCCAACAGAGAGGCATAAATGGTATCAACAGAAAGTTCAAGACATTTTCGATTTTTTTCCCAAATATCTGAAAATTTTTCTCCTATTGATCCCATAGGGAGCAAAAGTTAATAAAACAAGAATTGTGTCTTTTTTACCACAGCATCTCGAATAGTACATATATATATTACAAAAAGGTAATTTCATATTTGAAACTCTAAAAAGATTAGTTATAGCTAAGATAACAAGTGCTGCGTATTTTACTTATGTCTTTGTCCTTAATGCGTTAGGCAAATGGTACTCTTTAGAAGAAATTTAACCGGACCGCGGAGATCCCATATGAATATTAAATCCCTCTTTTTAAGCTCTACAGCAGCTTTTTTAGCAATTTCTGGAGCACATGCCGCTTCAACAGTTATCGCCGAACCCGAACCTGTAGAATATATTCGCGTTTGTGATGCCTACGGAAAAGGATATTTCTATATCCCTGGAACAGAAACCTGCATGCGTTTATCAGGAAATGTTCGTACTGATTTTATAGGCGGTAATAATATCGATGCAACAACCGAAACTGAACTAAGAGACAAAAGAAAAACCTACGGCGCCGCATCACGGCTCACCCTTGTTTTTCAAGCAGCTTCTGAAACAGAAATGGGAACACTTCGTTCATATGCAAGAATTTATTCAAACTGGGGTGATGGTAGAGACAACGCTGCTGCAAAGCTTGCCGCGGCTTACATTGAACTGGGTGGTTTTCGCGTAGGTCTTGATGACACAATTTTCAACAGCTGGACTGGTGATTATGGAGATGTTCTCAATGATGACAGCATAGCGCCTGCCGGCACAACACGCACCAATTTTATTTCCTACACCTTTAATGGTGATTCCGGCTTTTCTGCTATTATCGGCGCTGAATTAGGCAATAATGCAGATTCTCTTCCAGGAATAACAGGATACTACATTGATAAAGATGATAAGCTTGTTTCTATCACTGAGGGTACTCTTCCAAGTAAAGCAATTAAAAATTACACCCCGAATGTGATTTTGGGTATAAAGTTCATGCAAAAATGGGGTGGTTTTTCAGCAGTTGCAGCATATGATGCTTACTACAAAAAGTGGGCTGGAAAAGTACGTGCAGATTTCAATGTCAACGATCGTTTCAATCTATGGGTAATGGCTGGCTATAAAAATGGCCTTGATTACTACACAGTAAATGAAAATGATGAATTATCACGACAAAGCACAACGATTTATGCAAACTGGGGTGGTAAATGGGCTGCTTGGGCGGGTGCCACTTACAAGCTTACTCCAAAAGCAAATTTGAATGCTCAAGTTTCTTATAGTGCTGTAAAAACCTTTGCAACTTCTGTAAATATTACATACACGCTGGTTCCAGGATTTGTGATTACACCTGAATTAACCTATGTTTCTTGGAATGATGATCGCGTTGTGACGGATAAAAATAATGATGAAAAACATTTATTCAATAAGAAAAGTGCTTTTCAAGGTATGATCCGTTTACAGCGTTCATTCTAATCCTATTTAAGCTACAGCTTTTAAAAACTGGCAACATGGTTTGCCAGTTTTTATTTTTGGAATCAAATATCATGAATATCTTTTCCTGATACGTATTGTCTTGTCTCTCGGAAAAAAACGACTTAGTTTCATAAAACTACTCTCAGAAGATTAACCCTGATATGCTTGATAAGAGCACTTTACACGGGCGTTTACACATCACTTCAAACATAATCTCTTCCTTGCCCTTTAAAGCATGAGCAGACCCTTTTGCTTTATGACCAAATTGGTCTTTCTTAGCAATTTACTTCTAACCTTTGTTAATTTAGGTCATGAACTTCTCTGGTCAATTCTGTACTGAACAGATAAAATATTGAAAAAAACAAGACATCATTGTGTTTTTGATATGCCTGAATGTGTCTTCTATCAACACTCTAAAACACAATGTTTTATAACACGGCTTCATTAAAAAACTTAATCATCAAGAAACATGCTGTCAAAACGATGCAAATATTCCCTAAAGCAATAAAAGAGAAAAGCGATATATCTTCAAAAAATGAATTGACCTCTTCCCCTTCTAAAGAATAAAGCCCCTATCAGGAGCAATCTGTAAATACCCCTATTTTTCCTGAACCTACATCACATTGATTTATAATCATAATTTATTATTTTTCATGTTTCAATCAACCAAAACCTTTCACTTGTACAACAAGCGGAGAGAGCCGTGTGAATAAAAACGAGTAAAGAAAACCCTTTTATGAATCGTTTTAAACTCCAAGGGCTATAGTAACATTGAGATCTGACAAAATGTACGATAGTGCTAGGCACTTTTATTAAGCATAAAAATGAGGATACACTTCATAGAGGATTTTAGATTATATTCTCTATAAACGTCGCTGTAAAATATGTGTTGTAATACGCATTAAAAGACATTGCTTTAAAACAAGCATGGAAATATACAACACAAGTCCATTTTATTTGAAGCGTTTTATCCTGCGTAAGGAGCATGCCATCATATACGCAACATCTTGACTTTACGCGTTTTTAAAGGAAGAAAAGAAACAGTAAATTTAATCTTTGCAAATCATAGAGCTTTCAGAGTTATGTTTTCATAAAACGCCTTATACCGTACAGGGGATTTTTTAAACGATTAATGCCTTTTTTACATAAAGCCCATTGGCAAAAAGCAGCCTCTCTTGATAATAAAAAGGCTTACACGTAATCATAAGCCATATTTTCAATTAAAACGCATTGAATTCACGGAAAATACTTATCAACCAATGCATAAAGAATTGCTGCTGTTTCAACATCTAGAATCCCATCATAATTTTCTTGACGAAAATGAAGTTGAAATGCTCGGATCAAATCTTTGTATCCTGTTTGGGGACACGCAGCAGAAATGTCATATCCATAACATTTTAGCTTCGCCAAAACATCTTCTTTGGGTGGAAAGTTCTTAGAGAATTGCTCTTGATAATGACTTTTTAGTTCATCATCATACCATGCTCCTATACCTGCCTTATAAAGTTCTTTCCATGGAAAAGCTGCTCCTGGATCACTTTTTCTTCCAATGGCAATATCACTATGTCCCACCACATCAGTTGGCATAATATCGGGATACCGTTGAAGAATATTTAAGGAAAGTTCCTTAACGGCATCAATTTGTATTGGATTATAAGGAGGAAATATCCCCCCCTCATCATGATAAGCCATAAAACCAACTGTCTCTTCTGGAGACTCAGAATGACCCGTCGCTAAATTAACGATTTCAATCCCGATAGACGCATCATTGAGATGACTATGCCCAGCCCATGAACTCACACCCGCATGCCATGCACGCTCATTTTCATCGACCAGATTAAAAATACGCATGTCCTTAAAGCCTGCCTCACGATATGTCTGCTCTGAAGGATCAGGAACAAGATAGTGTGCACTAACCTTTTCTCCTGTAAGCGCCATAATCGAGGCTTTAAAATCAAGAGCCGTATAATGCATGACGAGAAAACGAACGCGACGATTAAAACTCTTGACAGAACGATAACTGTTGTAATCAATCTGATACATAAAAGCCCTTTCTTTGTTGCTTAAAAAGACCACTGCGCACCACAACAGATAGGACACGAACTGTTAAAAATTTCGCAATGAACTTCCTAATCTAGATACTAAGAATTACGCCTAAAATTTGTTCATCAAAAACATTGACACTCTTATCAACAATTAAGACACATTTTTATTTCTCCCCCACACACGCGTAAAATGTTTTTAACCACATTCACAAATACACCGCATTAAATCTTTTCCCCAAACAAATTCCTACAAATTACCAATCGAAAGGAAAACAAAAGCGTAAAATGATCACTCATTAAATCTTCACGTCTTACAGAAAAAATAGTTCTTCCTGTTATCAAATTGAAAAATATCGCCCCTCGGAAGCGAACACCCAACGATCATGCAATCACACAAAAACTTAAAGGAAAAATTTTATGAGCTCTTTACAGCAATTTATTATCAGATCACGGAACGGCACATGTTCACAATAAAACTCTTCACGGACATATTGTTCAATAAAATTTGCAAAACTTTCCTGTAAATGACACGACTTCTTGTCTTTTCACACCATCGCTTTTTGATTTACAAAGAATCTCAATTATCTACAACGCTTGAGGCACATGAAGTCTCTGGATTCCTTGTCATAGGCTCCATGGAAGATAATATATTGATTTATAATCATAATTAATCATTATAAATATTGAATGTAGCGAACCTAATATCGTAAAGTTTTTCTTAATCTTGAATCAATCAAAGTCATTTAATGACACATCAAAAGAAAAAATACCCTATAGATAAAAACCACTTAAGAAAATGATCAAAATACTTCTTATAATAGAACGTTTAATAATTTAAGAAATATTGTTACGTCCCCATAGAGGTTCATTTTTTCTTCTCAGTTTGCAAAACTCTTTTTAAGACAGCCCAAGCTGCATATTCTTGTAAGACGACACCTAAAAGTGGTCGCGTATAGGGAAAAGTAATATGATCCTCACCATAACCTTTCATCCGTATAGTCATCGTGGCATGTCCAAGGCTTTCTGCTTGATTTTCTAATGTCTCGATAGAAGGTTCTAGGCTCACTTCAACCTCAAGCAGTGGAATATCTTGTTTACCTTTTTCTATGGGCTGAAAATATTCTAAAAGCCGCGGATCATTGGCAGACCAATGAACCTCAACGTGCATTGCTAATTGTTTACAAGCAGTAGTAACTTCTGCACCAACCAAATAGGGATGAAAATGATTTTCAAATTCTTCCACGAAATGTTGTTCCAAGGGCGCTTCTGATTGACCAACAAGCTGTACAAGAACATAGGGGCTTTTCCATAAAAAATGCCGTTCAAAGGGCTCATTTTCAAGATGATCATCAACCCACTGCGCAATTGTACTTTCATCAATTCCAATCAAAGTCCATGCATACCCCGCACGCGATACAGAAGAATATTTCTTCTCATTGTGTTCTAAATAATTCTCTAAAAGCGCAAGAGCCTGTGATGGTGGACCAGGCAAAACAACAAGCGTACTTCCATCGCAAGAGAGATAAAAGCCTGGTGCTGTGCCTGTAGGATTATCAAGCACGGTTGCTGTCTCAGGAAACAATGCTTGACGCGCATTACTCTTATCCACCAAAATCCCTAATCGTTGTAATTGACCTTTTATTGTTTGCCAAACATCTTCATGATGTAGTAAAGGCTGCTTTACAGCTTGAGCAACTCCATCGCGTGTTATGTCATCTGATGTTGGTCCCAATCCCCCACTGATAATGATAAGATCTTCTTGTCCAAGACAAGCAACAACAGTCTCACTGATTTGCTGTAATTGATCAGCACAAACAAAATGACGTGTGACTTGAATATTTCTCTTGTTCAAGCTTTGGCTTAAATCTTGTAAATTCGTATTCAAATATTGTCCTGAAAGGAGTTCATCACCAACAGTGATAATCGCCGCACGACAAACAAAGACAGGCTTCACAAGAGAATTGCGAACAGCTTCAGCCATTTGACGGGTAGAGGCGACACCTCCAAGATCATAGGTAACGGTTTTTCCAGCACGAATAACCTGATCAACACTCTCAGATAATTGTTTTGCTGCATCTTTAAAGCCTAAATGCTCTAAGAGTAAAGCCGTGGTATAAAGCATCGCAGAAGGATTTGCTTTATTTTGTCCAGCAATACGTGGTGCGCTTCCATGAACAGGTTCAAAACAAGCAATCTCGCTCCCCACATTCGCATGAGATGCAAGCCCCAATCCCCCCATTATCCCAGAGCCAAGATCAGAGAGAATATTGCCAAACATGTTTTCAGCAACAATCACACCAAACCGCTCTGGCTTGGTTGCAATCCACAAAGCAACCGCATCAACATTATGAATATCTGCTTCAATTTCCGGATAGTTTTGCGCAATTTTCTCAAAAATTTCCTGAGCAAATTGTCCACTTTCTCGCATAACATTGGGCTTATCAGCAAAAGTAACGCGCCTAAAGCTATATTTCCTTGCATAAGAAAAAGCATATTCAAATAACCGCTCTAAACCAAAGCGTGTCTGCAAACGGACTGTCCACGCAGCTTCCTCAAGCCCATATTTTGTCAAATTTGGATGTTTTAGCCAAACGGCTTTTTCAGGAGAAATACCCCGAAAATCCAATCCAGCATAAAGGCCTTCACTATTTTCTCTGATAACACAAAAATGAAAAGGTTTTCTCGGACCAGAGATGTATCTTACAGAACGTATATTTGCAAACAAACCTAACTTTTGGCAAAGTTGAAGTGCGGGAGCAACATAGGCAAGGTTTTTCTCTTTTAAATGCGGAGCAAGTTCTTTTAAAGCCGCTTCTTTTCTTTTATTGGTCACAGCACCAAGTAAAATAGCATCACTCTGAGTAATTTTTTGCCAAGTCGCTTGAGGGACAGAATCTCCTTCCTGTTTCCAACATTCAAAACCAATATCACCATAAGTCAATTCAATCGGCAATTGAAATTGCTCTAAAACCATCAACGCAGCATCACAAACCTCTAAGCCTATCCCATCACCAGGTAAGACAAGAACTTTCTTTTTCATAGTCCCTCCATCCACTCATCAATGACTGCATCCGTCATAGTAGGATTATCCTCCCACAAACGCGTACCAGCACCAGAGATAAGCTTATATTCATGATTCAGATTATGACTTTTTGTCTGATTATCTACCGTTGCAAGTTGCGACTTTTCTCCCACTAAAGCTAAAAACTTCCCCTTATACTTAACTATTTCATCTCTAGCATCTATTTCTAATAAGAGTTTAAACCCTCTTGTCATGCGTTCAATTGCCACGCTTTTTTGTTTATCGGGAATCTCCAATAAAACTCTTTTTTTCATAATGCCAGAAGGATGCATAAAACCATTGAGTATTTCCAAAGCCCCCGATAAATCATTATTTTCTAAGGAGGCAAAAATATCTCCAAGGCGCCGTTGCAAAACCTTATCTGGATAGCCAGGTGCATTCACAGCAAGCACAGCTTGAACATTGGGAAGCTGGGCTGCCAATATTTGTACCAATGTTCCAGCCATAGAAAATCCCACAAGCACTGCGGGCTCTTTAAAATAGCTTTTAAGTTTTTCTGCCATAAAAGATAAAATGTCTACAGCAGAATAATTGAGAACATGAGAACCCTTAGGAAAAAGAGAAAGCGTATCCAGCAGAGTGACAGGGAATCCTTTTGTTGAACATAGCTTTGTCAATGGAGAACAAAAAACACCACCATCCCAAATTGGCATTACAGGAGAGAGAATAATAATAGGAAGTCCCATTGATCAATTCCTCCCCTTATTTTTAAACATGCATTAGAGCCAGAACTTTTCCTACCCAATATAATGAAAATATGTTGAAATTCTATGCTCATATTCTCCCCTCATAGTAATCGATTTGTTAAACTCAAACTAAGCTTGTAACAAATTTTAAACCCACTCAATCCAGAAACTTAATAAAAAAAATTCATCTAATGTACAGGTGCCCCATTTGTGTAAAACATCAAAAGCATTTCCGCATAATGCTTTCTTTTTATCATTTCACTCAGCTTATTTCTGAAGTCATAAAATGACGCGCTTTTTGAATATAAATGATAAAACCAATCATACAACACACAGCTAACAAAGTTGCCATAGCCCGTGGGCTATGACCAGAGATTTTTCCGATAACCGCTGCACTGAGTGCCGCACTTCCTAATTGCAAAGATCCCATAACACCAGAAGCCGCTCCCGCAGCTTTCGGATGCGATGAAATAGCCAACGCTGTTCCTAACGGCAATAAAAAACCATTTCCAAAAGTAAGAACAGCAATAGCCATAAAACTTGTCACAAGGGGCCATGGGCTTAGATACATTTGCAAAGCAAACAGCACACCACCTATCACAAAAATAATGTACCCTCTGCCCACAGTCTTTTCCATAGACTCGCGTTCAAAAAACCATCGCGCCAAAAGATTTCCCAAAATATAGGGAAACGAAACACCAATATAGCTATAACTAATGTGTATCGGTGATAACCCCAAAGTCGTGAGTAAAAAAGGCGACTCCACAATATAAGCAAAATAGGCAGCGTAAGAAAAACACGGAATAAGTGCATAAAAAATAAATTGTTTATTTCTGAAAACACCTAAATATGCCTTCATCAATCCTACCGGAGAAAAATGCTGCCGTCTTTGAGGGGGTAGAGTTTCGCTTAGCACAAAACAACATAGCAAAATGGTCAAAAATATAAAAAAGCTTAAAAAGATAAAAGTTGCCTGCCAATGAAAAGCCTGTATCAAAAGTCCACCAATGAAAGGTGCAAGCGCTGGTGACATTCCAATAAAAGGGAAAACAATCAAATAAAGTTTTCCAGCCGCTTTTTTATCCAACAAATCATTGATAATTGCACGACTTAAGACAAGTCCCGCACAAGCACCAAGACCTTGCAAAAAACGTAACACAAGAAAAGCGTGAATATGAACCGTATAAATCACACCAAGTGTCGTAAATAACCACAAGAATAAGCCCAATAGAAGTGTTTTTTTACGCCCAAAATTATCACTCAGCGGCCCATAAATGAGCTGTCCAAGTGCCAATGCCAACAAAAAAACCGCCACTGCACTTTGAATTTGAGATTGTGTCACTTGATAATATTGACGCATATCGCCCAGTGCTGGTAAAAAAATATCGGTAGAAATCAAACCTCCTGTTGATAAACATACGATAAGTATAATGAATGGTAATGTATATTTATGTTTCATCAGGAAAGTCACATTTCTTAAATTTAAAAATATTTAAATTTTACGTTTATAGAAAAATAATAATTTATATTTATAAATATAAAGCTATTTTAACTTTATCCACAGGGAATAAAATAATCAATTTTCTTTATTCTTTTACTTTATTCGAGAATAATTCAGCTTGTTGATACATAAATCCAGTGTATGATCCGCACGCACACACTCAACACGTAAATAAACACTTAGTGCTTCACTTTATAATTAATTTTAAAGCATAGCAAATCGCAATTTTAAAACTATACGCAAAAGAAGCTAAAAGATCAAAACTCTCCTTCAGAGATATATTTCCCAATCCGAAATAGCGCATTTTGTTGTATTCATGTTGCCCTATCTTCATCAGCTTTTTTCATTGATATCATCAACAAAAACGCTCCCAAACTCTATCCCTCTCCATGATAACAACATCACTTTCCCGACAACATCTTTTATCAGAATTGGTTTACAACGCTCAAAGAAAAAAGAAGCCACAAACTCCCTTTCCTCAAAACTCCCCACGCAAATATTATTGTAACAATACAGCATATAATAATGGCTCATGGAGAAGTCTTTATCAACACAAATAATTGAGCAAATAAACTTAATAGCCCACTAATATCATCCACTAATATCATAAAGCAAATTGTGCTTCTATCTCGCTCTAAAATCTAAATTCATCTTGTCCATTTTGTTAGAATTTCATTCTACATAGCCAGCACAAAGTTTATTGCCTAAGCTATTGACAAACATGCTATAATAAAAATTTGATAAATCATTCTGCATCTAATTTAGAAAGCAAGGAGAAGCTAGTAATGAATATAACAGAACGAGCCATGTAGCAATTACTTGTACCTATTAAAGTGGAAGGAAAGACATACACAGAAATCACCTTACGCCGCCCGAAATTTAAAGACTTAAAAGCAATACAGAGCAAAGAAGGTGACGAGCAATCAATTGAAATGATCGCATGTCTTTCAGGGTGGTCCTATAATGCCATCAGTAAACTTGGTGTTCGTGATTTTTTAAACATTAAAGACATTGACGGGCCTTTAATAAAAAAAAGTATTAAAAAAACTTGATAAAATGAATACAATCATAAAAATCCCATCCCTAAAAATCCTATCCTTAGAAACTCAATTTTCTAAACATCTCAAAAACTTTATAAACAAAGTAAATGCACCCATAAAAAGCATAATGGATGAATGTATTTTAATCGACAGTAAACCCGAAAAACGCACAAGTAACCTTTACACAAATACATTTGAAACAGAAGACATGACAACTGCAAATGCAAAAGTGAAAACCTGTAGCACCTATGAACCGATTACAGTTCATAATCCCTACGTCATAAAGGTGGAACGCATGACCTTTACAAAATGCACTTTCTTAGTACAAGATGGTCCATCGAACCAAATTTATCTCTCAAATCAAAGTGCTCTTACATCGTATAAAAAAACTACGGGCGAAACTAAAAAACAACCTTTGGAGAGAATCTCGAAACTTTTGGACATTGTCTCAAAACTTTTCAACTTTCCTCTCTGGTTTTGGGAGTTTTTACTCAAAGAACTTAGAAAAGTTTTCTAGCATTGTTTTGATATAGAGCAATAAGAGAAGGAAAAACAGCTTAGAACACTAATGTTTCTTCCTTCTCTTTTATCTCTCATAGCTTTTTGAATTGAATACTTTTGATATTTATTTTGAATAATTGAAGCATTCTTTTAATTATAAGTACAATATAAAAAACTAAAATTTTAGAAGACGCGCTGTTTTTACAAAAAAATGAATAATAAAATAAAGACTCCAGAATTTTACTTTTTACCTTCAAACATAATCAATGATGGAAAAGCGTTTACAAAGTTTTCCTCAAGCAGTATCTGGGACATTACTTGAAAGAAAAGCATTAAGAGAGCTTACTTTTAAGCTAAGGGGGAAAGATTAAACTTCACAACGACATTCAATCTTTTAAACATTGCAGTACAGAACGGGAAAAGAGAGCCATACCCCCATAGACCGTTTACCCCCCATCAACTAAAATTCTCGATAAACTGGTATTATCAGTTCTAGACTGGAGTCATGTAAGAAGAATTTTAAGTTAATGATCACCGTCTTGTTTTCGATGTTTTCTGTCCTTTTTGGCGCATATCTATTCACTTTTGGAACATAATTTGCAAAAAGGCATTGTATCTCCAGCATATTCAAGGAGATAAAACATGGAAACTCGCATTCCTGAAAACACACCATTCGAGACGAATTTTCTAGGAGAAACGTCTCTAGAAGAAAAATATTCACTCTTTCACACACCCATTTCATGGTCCGCAATCTTTGCGGGACTGGTGACAGCTCTTGCCACCTCAATCTGCCTTTCTTTTCTGGTCGCCGCTTTAGGCTTAAGCCAAATGGATTTCACTTCTTCAACCCCATTTGAAGGCTCTTTCCTCTCCTTTGGCGTGGGCTCTGTT
>NZ_JBHINS010000042.1:0-2197 GCF_042195095.1 Bartonella sp. CL435QHHD | reverse complement strand
TTGAATTGTGCAACCTTGAATTCCGGAGCCCTCCATTCGCCACCTTCATAGCTAGCTCCTCCTCCTAAATACATCGCTAGCATCTGATGCAAGGAATAAAGCTGAGAACCATTCACGGCTTCCGTCGAGCCTTCAGAAAGTGTGCCCGCTTTCACGCCAGAGAGACTACGTGCATCACCATTCATGTTTGAAATTGTGATTGCACTACCCTCTTTTTCACCACCTATCTTGATTACCTTCGTAGCATCATCCTGCTTAACAAGACTATCTCCTACAACTTTATTAATCTCATTCTGAAGCTCTTTATGAATATTCATGAATGAATCACCAACACCAGCAAAGGCAGACGCAACANTGAATATTCATGAATGAATCACCAACACCAGCAAAGGCAGACGCAACATCATCATAGCTCTGCTCTTCAACGGCACTGCCATCTTCTTTGACGATCTTAACTTTGAAGCTTGGAGCACTCCATTGACCTTCCTTATATTCAGCGCCACCACCTAAATAAGTTGCAACAGTCTTATTCGTCTCAAAAAGCTGTGAACCATTCACTGCATCACTTGAATCCGCAGAGATTGCACCATCTTCAAGAAACTTAATTTTGCTATTTTTTCTTTCCGATCCATCTCCATGCTTTGCTACAAAGGCTTTTTCCTTATCACTCCAAGATAAAGAATCCTGCGCTACTCCTTCAGAAACCTCTTTAATCCGTGCATTAACATTCTGAATATTCTCATCAAGCCCTGTAAACGCTGTATCTACACCACTAAAGGAAGCTTCTGTTACCTCACCTTCTGTAGAAACTTTAGATAATTTATAAGTCGGTCCTGTAAACGCACCATTATTAAACGCTGCATCACCGCCAAGAAACTTGGCTACATCTTGTGAGATCTTATTAAGCTGACCACCATTGATAACATCATGCGACTTTTCAGAAATTACACCATCTTTTACATTATGAAGTGCAACTGGTCCTTCATCCTTACCTTTACCTAAAGTCACACTCGTGTAATCAATGTCGCCATTATCACCATCTTTTTTATCGTAATGAACAACAGCTGAATCATCAGACTGAAGGCTGGTAGAAAGTTCCTTCAGACTTGCATCAAGCTGACCCTTGTTAACGGCATCATTATTATCTTTTGCATCCTCTACACCAGAAATAACCCGTTTCACACCGCTTTTGTTTGCAACATTAATTACAGTGCCATTTGTTTCCTTACCAACAGTGATAGGAGCCGTCTCATCATCCTGCTTGACAAGGCTTTCACTCACTACATTCGTTACATCATTATGAACATTCGTGACAGAACTACTAATATCAGAAAGTGCTTCCGCTACACTCTTATAACTTTCTTCACTTTCTGTCCCTTCTGCATTAACTTTCTTGATTACAAAATTTGGAGCCTTCCATTGTCCATCTTTATCATAACCTGCTCCTCCACCAAAATACGTCGCAAATATCTGATTCATTGAATAAAGTTGATTACCAGTAACAGCATCCGTTGAGTTGGCGCTAATCTCACCATTTGCTAGAAACGTAATTCTACTGTTTTCTTGTGTCCTTACAGCTTTGCCTTTTTCTTCTTTGCTCTTTTCATGACGCGCTACAAAGGCATGTGCAGTCTCGCTCCAATTCAAGGAATCCTGCGCTACCCCTTCAGAAACTTCCTTAATCCGTGCATTCACATTCTTGATATTATCATCAAGACCAGTAAATGCACTACCAACATTATCAAAAGAGCCGTTNTCAGAAACTTCCTTAATCCGTGCATTCACATTCTTGATATTATCATCAAGACCAGTAAATGCACTACCAACATTATTAAAAGAACTGTCTGTTATATTACCAGCTGCATCAACCTTCGATAACTTGTAAGTCGGTCCTGTAAACGCGCCATTATTAAATGCCGCATCACCACCAAGAAACTTGGCTACATTCTGAGAAATTGTGTTGATCTGACTACCATTAATCGCATCATGTGAACTCTCACCAATGGCACCATCTTTTACATTATGAAGTGCAACTGGTCCTGCATCCTTACCTTTACCTAAAGTTACGCTCTTATAATCAACTATTCCATCTTCTTTTTTATCGTAGAGAACAACCGCTGAATCATCAGACTGAAGGCTGCTAGAAAGCTTCTCTAAACTTTGATCAAGTTGCTCTTTGTTAACCGCTTCATTATTC
>NZ_JBHINS010000069.1:0-121349 GCF_042195095.1 Bartonella sp. CL435QHHD | reverse complement strand
CACTGTTGCGTGTGGCATCAATCGAAACATTGCTCTCAGCTTGCAAGAGAAGTTTATCCGTTGCTTGAACATCAGAGCCTAAAATATTCAAATCTTTTCCAGAGAGAAGTGGGCTTGATGTACTTTGAAAAATATTTATTTAAAACAAATGTGTGAATACACAACAACAAGTGTATTCCGTTTAGGGCGTTCTGTTTTGCATGAGGAGTATGATCCCATTAAGAAATGCAATAAACAAAAACGTAAAGCTAAATTAAAAGAAGATGATAAAGTTGGAAACTAGTTTTTCTCTTTGTAACTTTATATTCTTCCCCAATGAGGCTGTATTCCCGTTTCAGAACTTACTCTAACAGATATATGTAGTATGCTCGCTCTAATCTAGTATATAAAAGTAGACTAAAGTTCGCCACTGGTTATGATATTGTCCTATTTCTGAGATTAATTAAATACTTTTCACTTAAGTGTAAAATGATAGCCGTAATATAAGATTTTATGTAATAAGTAGTTATAAAATCGCTGCATACTACTAATTCGCCTTTTATAATATAAAACTTTTTTAAGCCTTATAATACAAAATGATACCAATAAAAAATAAAAGAGATTAAGAGAAATAAAATAGAGAGCTAATAAAATAAAGGCCCCGTTAAACGAGGCCTTAGTATTTTTTGTGCTAATAATTTCATTTTTACGAAATTAGAATTTGTAAGCGACACCTACACGGAAGTCATTGGTTTTGTAGTTGAATTCACGTGTATCGTTGGCGAATTTCTTTTTACCAAAATCGGAGTAACGGTATTCTGCACGTAAAAGAACGTTGTCGGTCATTGCAAAGTCAACACCGCCGCCAATAGTGAAACCAACCATTGTCTTCGTGTCATCAGCCCAAGTACCACCAGTCAAATCTACATTTTGCTTAATTGATGGGTTTTCAACCACATCAGCTTTCTGTTCAACTTTAACTCTCTCTCCTTTTCCTGTAACTGATTGAATACCCTGTACCTGCGCATAGGCAATACCACCAGCAACATAAGGCATAATACGGTCAACAGCAGCAAAACCGATACGAACGCGTGTAGCACCAGACCATTTTTCTTTGTAACTGTGCTTTTCCGTTACCTTGTCACCTATTTCAAACCGTTGCTGATCTTTTAATTCAACCTTAGCTTTTTCAAGGGCATTATTAAAAAATGCCACATCTTCTTTAGTAAGAGTCAATTCACGGGCTGTTTTTGATTCTTCACGGTCTGCCCAAACTGCATCGGTTTCAACACCGAGAATGAGACCATTTCCAAGGTCTACGTTAGATCCGGCATAAATCCCACCCATGAAACCAGAAGGACTAGGTGTGTTATCTTTTTTGACAAGTTCTTTATCTTCTCCTGGAATAGTTACTTTAGTTTTACTCGAAAAGTTACCAACTTGACCACCAAGATAAAAGCCTGTCCAAGAAAACGAAGGGGCTGCCGCGATAACTGCTGGGGCTGTTTCACGAGGGATCACCACGTCAGCAGCTTGTGCTGCAGAAGCTGAAATTAAAGCGGCAATAGAAGTTGCTATTAAAGATTTTGTATTCATAATTTTGCTCCTAAATTAACTACAAAACGACCTTACAAGATTATAAATAGAAAAGCTGTAGTAAAAATGTCACAGTCGTACAAATAAAAGCCCAGAAAACAGCGCTTTTGTAAAAGTCAATATCTTTTGGAAATTTAATTTTTTATTAATACTTTTTATTCATAATTGCACTTTTGATGAAATTAGAACTTGTAAGCGATACCTACGTGAAAGTCATTGGTTGTGTAGCCTAGTTTAAGGTAATACTTTTTATATTCCTTCTTACCAAAGTCTGAGTAACGGTACTCCGCACGAAGCAGAACATGATCTGTCATCGCGAAATCTATACCACCACCAAGGGTGAAACCCTCCATCGTTTTTATTTTATCAAATACTGTAGCAGAAACTTCTTTACTTGGCTTACCCATTTGCCAATTTTGTTTGTTCCTGAAACTTTACCAACACCCTGTATTTGCGCATAAGCAATACCATCAGCCACATAAGGCATAATACTGTCAGCGACGGAAAAACCAACACGAACCCGTGTTGCACCAGACCATTTTCTTTGAAACCAATGCAATACACTGCTGTGTCACCCTTTTGAAACTTTTCATTTTCATCCAATGTGACACCAGCATCTTTAAATTCATCATTAAAATCATCAAATTCATCAATCGCAAGAATCTTTGAGACCGTCTTCGTCTCTCCTCAGTCTGCCCAGACTGCATCGGTTTCAACATTTAGAATGAGGACATTTCAAAGATATACGTTGGAACCTAAAATAAATACCACCTATGAAACCTGAAGGCTTAGGTAGTGCATCTTTATCTGAAGTTTTTTTCTTTTGTCTCTAAATCAAATACATAAACTTTGACTTGAAAAGTTGCCAACTTGACCACCAAGATAAAAACCTGTCTAAAAAAACGAAAGAGCTATGATAACTGTTGGAGCTTTTTTTACGAGGAATGACAATATCAGCAGCTTGTGCCGCAGAAGCTGTAGTCATAGCGATAACAAACGTTGTTACTGAAGATTTTATATTCGTAAACTTTGCTCCTCATTTATTTACGAGCACAGTATTATACGACTACAAAAAAACGCTGTAGTAAAATGATACAATCATAGGAAACGAAAGCTGACGCAAGATAAAGTCATTTCATAACTTCACGTTTCACAAGAAATTGTAAGTTATGAATACGTATAATTCATTGATTTTACCGCGTAATTATTGCCTGTCGTTTATAAAAATCTTTTTAAGAAAATCTAAATAATATCTTTTACTCCCCTAATAAATATAGGGTATGTGATAATATAACAACAGAAAAGAATAGAGGCCCTGTCTTTGACAGAGCCTCTTGGAAGTTTATTTCGTTGTTGATGAAATTAGAATTTGTATGCAACACCAACACGGAAATCATTGGTTTTGTAAGCGTATTTATCCCCGTCCTTTACAAATGCTTTTTTACCATAGTCTGAGTAACGGTATTCTGCACGCAATAGAACATTGTCTGTCATTGCAAAGTCAATACCACCACCTACAGTGAAACCAACCATCGTTTTCGTTTCATCAAACACTTTAGCAGAAGCGATTTCAGCACCATCAGCTCCTTCCGCCTTAAGAGAATCGACTATCTGGAGCTGCGTATAAGCAATACCACCAGCAACATAAGGCATAATGCGATCAACGGCTGCAAAACCAACACGAACGCGTGTAGCACCAGACCATTTTTCTTTTATAGAGGTGCTATCTACACGTTTGTCAGTCGCCACGATACCAGCAATATTTTTTCCTGGAGCAGGTGTAGCTTTCGCTGCTATAAGCTTATCTTTGAAACCCTCAAGGCCAATTGCTCCAATGACTGCTGAATGCGCTTTTGAATCTTCGCGGTCAGCCCAGACGGCATCGGTTTCAACACCTAGAATGAGGCCATTTCCAAGATCCACGTTGGAACCTACATAAATACCACCCATGAAACCGGAAGGCTTAGGTGTCCAGTCTTTATCTGTAATTTTCTTTTTTGTTTCTGAATCAACTACATCAACTTTACCTGAAAAGTTACCAACTTGACCACCGATATAAAAGCCTGTCCAAGAAAATGAAGGGGCTGCTGCGATGACTGCTGGGGCTGTTTCATGAGGGATGACAACATCAGCAGCTTGTGCTGCAGAAGCTGCTGCTATAGCGATAACAGAAGTTGTTACTAAAGATTTTATATTCATAAACTTTGCTCCTAATTTATTTATGAGCACAGTGCTACAAGATTACAGAAAGAAAAGCTGTAGTAAAAATGATACAGTCACAGAAAATGGAGGGCACATCCCAGACAAAATTGCTTCATAACTTGATTTTGTACGAGAAACCTAAAGATATATATATATATATATATTATTGATTTTTAAATGTAATTCTTGTTTGTTGTCTATGAATTTTTTTAAGAAAATCTGAATAATATCTTTTCACATCCACAATAAATTATGTATTGTGTGATAATATAGCAACAAAGAATAACAAAGGCTCTATCTTTGACAGAGCCTCTGTTATTTTACTTACCATCTTTTAAAATTTGTAAGCAACACCAACACGGAAGTCATTGGTTTTGTAAGATGTCTCATATTTATCATTTGAGAATTTCTTTTTACCAAAATCTGAGTAACGATATTCCGCACGGACAATAACGTTATTGGTCATGGCTAAATCAACACCAGCACCAAGCGTGTAACCAACAAGGGTCTTTGTTTCATCAGACAGAGTACCAGAAGCTATTACTTTATCTGAATCTTTCCCTGTTATTGAAATCAATGCACTATCTTGAAGCTGTGTATAGGCGATACCACCAGCAACATAAGGCATAATGCGTTCAGCTGCAAAACCAATACGTACACGTGTCGCACCAGCCCACTTTTCTTTAAAAGTGAAACTGTGGGTTCGTTTATCACCAGGTACAAGCGCATCTTTACCAATATTAATTCCAGATTCTGTTAATATCTTCTTAATATAATTTATGTGATCTGGAAGAATAACATATGTTTTTCCTGTCTTCGTGTCATCTTTATTAGACCACATGATATCTGTATCAACACCTAAAATAAGGCCATTGCCGAGATCAACGTTGGAACCTGCGTAAAAACCACCCATGAAACCAGATAGTTTAGGCAAAAGGTCATCAGGTGCTGGAATCTTTTTTCCGTTACTGAGAATATCCATTTTCGTCTTACCCGAAAAACCACCAATCTGCCCCCCAACATAAAAACCTGTCCAAGAAAAAGTTGGAGCAACAATAACAGGAGCAACAGGTGTTGGACTGGGGGGAACAATAACATCTGCTGCTTGAGCTGCTGAAGCTGAAACAAAAGCGAAAGCAGAAGCTGTTATTAACCATTTCATATTCATATTTTCTCTCCATAGCTGAATATTTATTTGAACACACCATTTCATATAGAGCCCCATCTTCAGATATCTGTAGCAAAAATGATACACTTATAAAAAAAACAAAAAGCCAATCAAAGTACCCTTAATTGCTTGATCTGTAATAAATGAGAATTAAACTATGCCTATGCACAAATGATCTCTTTTCCTCACGTTTTCTCTCCTTTATCATTTTGATAAAAAACTGCGCCACAGTACCCTCCGTGTAAAGCGTGTGCTATTGACATAAAAATATAACGTATTGATTTATAATGAAAAAATATCTTTTATATTAATTCGTCTGCAATATTGAAGATGCTCTTAATCTTAAGCCTTTTTTATTAAAGCCCCCCTGCACCTCACAAACGAGCAAGTGTGTGAATAAATAAAACTATTTAAAAGCTAAAATGCTTCCTATTAATACTCTCAATATTGTAATAGTGAAGACCGTTACAATATTGAGAGCAGCTAAATGTAACTGTTCCATTTAAATTCATACAAACAACGTTTTTAGCTTCATCCTTCGCATAACCAAATGTGAATAGCTCTTTGATTATTTTTTCATCACTGTAAAGAATGCTTGTACCCGACAGAACAAGATCTCCACTACCCTATGAACTGCAACAAGATTACATGCAATTTCATTACATTTGCTCTTTGTTTTTAATTTAGGCATTTATTCCTTTTTGACATACTTACCATTTTTTTCTTCTCTCAACCTTATAGTAAAGTCTTTTTCAGAGCTTCAGCCTTATTTGTAGGCTATCATTTCATACTCCTTTACAAGACGAAATTGAAAAAAATACCTAAAGACAAACAACCGGTATGATAAACATTAAAACTTATATAGAAATCTCCTTAAAGCTGAAAAAATGAGAAATCTTTCTTAAAGTTTTCAAACCACCCCTTGCTTTAAAAATCATGAATTTGGCAGAAAAAATATCCCTCTTTTTCAACTTCAAAGCATATATTATACTTCTTGATGTTGTTTTTTCACTTTTTAAAAACTCATTGGACCTCGTGCAAATGGGTTTGGCCGTCCTCTTTTCCCTGGTCTTCTTTTAGGATAATGATCTCTTTTTTTACCAGAATGTAACACAGGTACTAACTTAGCTGCTGTTATGCATTCGCTGTTATTTGTGCAAGAAAGTTCTATCTGAAAAACTTCAGATAATAACTTGCGAAGCTGTTCAGCAGAAAAAAGACCTATTGGAGGAACAGCCGAAGATGCTCTCTGTATAAGGTTTTGAGACGCTAAAAAACTTGCACCTTGAGCCATAGAGATTGAAGCAAAAGTAGCAAAAGCTGTAATAAAATATTTTATATTCATAAATTTAACCTCATCAAATATTCATAATGGATTTTATCTAGTACCTTCATTGCAAATTTCTAGAGAAAAATAATATGTTTATAGATAAAAAGTGAAAATCCTTAAAAATAAAGCTTTGGAGCATTTTGCTTTTAAAATAAAAGCAAATTGCCCTGCTCTGCCAACATAGAAATTACTTATTGAGTAATAAATAAAGGCACAAAGTATCGTCTGAAAATAATAAACTATACGAACTTCATATAATATACTGATTTATAATGATAATTTAGCGTTATTCATATTGACTGAGAACCCTAAATATCATAAGATTCTCTCATTCAAAATCTTTTTCATGTTGAATCAATCAAAACCATTTGTTTGCACGTTATAAGTGGGGAAAGCTGTGTGGATAAAAAACACTAAAAAGACTAAAAATGTCTCTTATGAACCGTACCAAGGGCTACACAACATTGGGAGTTGGCAAAGTGGTGTGATGGTAGCAGCTTGTTACTCCGTAAGCGTAAAAATGAGAGTGCTCAATGAATTTTATATCATATTTTTGGGGGCTTTATCGTTATACCATTCATAAGCGCCGCCGTAAAATGGATTTGGGTGCCGGTTTCTTTAAAAAAGCACATGAATTAGCAACACAAATATATTCCGTTTAGGGCGTTCTGTTTTACACGAAGAACGTAAATCCATTAAAAACATGAGGCAATGCGTAATCTCTATTATTTAACAGACATTGCTTTAAATACTTGTGAGAGTCGTAAAGCCGAATTAAAAATGATGGTAAAGATGAGATTTGTTTTTTACATTTACACATTCATATTCTCCCCCAATTAGGCTGTATACCGGTTGCAGAGATTTAAGTCTTCCAACCTACCGTATGTTTTCAGCCTCTCCTCAAAATTGCTTTGTTTCAAATAAAAGCTGTTACAAAAATAAAAAATATGAATTCGCAAAAGTACTTTTATTACCTAAACTTCAAATGAAATAGCACTTAAGAATTTATTATAATTCTTATCAGAAAAGATGAGAGGATAAAATGTCCATAATGTACAAGCATTTTGTCCTCTCACATCAATAATTAACTCCATTAAAAAGCCAATTTTAAAGTTAGCTATGCGCAAAAATATCAACTTCCGCCCATCCTAAAAGATCAAGCCTAGCTCTCATAGGCAAAAATTGAAAGCATGCCTTGGCAACATTTTCTCGCTCTTCACGTCTTAAACGTTCTTCAAATATAACCTTTAAACGATGCAAATATAACACATCCGACGCAGCATATTCAATTTGCGCCTGTGATAACGTTTCTGCCGCCCAATCCGAAGATTGTTGCTGTTTAGAAATATTCACATTCAGCAATTCATTACAAATTTCTTTCAAGCCATGACGATCCGTGTAAGTACGCGTGAGTTTCGAAGCAATCTTTGTACAAAAAATAGCCTCTGGCATAACACCAAATGTATGTGCTAAAATAGCAAGATCAAAACGCCCAAAATGGAATATTTTTACGACTGCTTTATCTTTAAGAAGCTTGACCAAATTAGGTGCATTCTTTTGTCCTTTAGCAATCTGTATAATATCGGCAGTACCATCTCCAGAAGAAAGCTGAACAACGCATAAACGATCACGATGGGGTTGTAATCCTAAAGTTTCGGTATCAATCGCAACAGCATCAGTTTGATAATTATCTAAGTTTGGTAAATCACCTTGATGAACACGAATCTCAGCCATTTACCCTCCTATTTGCTAAAGCTGCAAGAATACGCGCCCAAGACCGCTGCCCCTTATGAAATGATTTTAAATTATACTTTTCATTAGGCGAATGAATACGGTCATCAGCCAGTCCAAAACCAACCAAAAGAGTTTCCATGCCAAGAATTGACCGAAAATCTGCTACAATTGGGATCGAGCCCCCCATGGCTGTCAAGACAGCAGGCACTTCCCACTCTTGTGATAAGGCATCCTTCGCCTCCTTGATAAAAGATGAATCATCAGAAATCTGAAGTGCCGGAGAAGAACCGTGATTCTTAAATTCAACCTTACAATCAGCAGGAATTGAGCTACGTACATAATCACGCAACGCTTGGCGTATTTTCTCTGGATCTTGCTTATGCACCAAACGACACGATACTTTTGCACTCGCTTGAGAAGCAATAACCGTTTTCATCCCTTCCCCTTCATAGCCGCCACTAATACCATTAATTTCCATGGTAGGACGTGCCCATACAAGCTCTAAAATGCTCCGCCCTTTTTCACCAGCTGGAACGGAAAGTCCTATAGGACCAAGAAAATTTTCAGCAGTACAATTAAGCGCATTCCATGATTGTAAAATATGTGGAGGTGTTTCTTCTACTCCATCATAAAAGCCAGGAAGTGTTGCCCTATTATTTTCATCGTGAAGTCCTGCTAAGATTTTCGTTAAAATACGAATGGGATTAGCTGCTACTCCTCCAAAATAACCAGAATGCAAATCACGATTAGCTGCTGTGATAATAATCTCTTCTGCCATAATTCCCCGAAGAGAAAGAGCAATAGATGGAGTATTCGCATCCCACATTGACGTGTCACAAACCAATGCATAATCTGCCTTAAGTTCATCTGTATTTGCTTTTAAAAAAGGAATAAGGGAAGGAGAAGCACTCTCTTCCTCGCCTTCACATAAAATAGTAACTTTAATAGGAAGCTGCCCTGTTTCTTTCTTAAATGCACGACATGCTTCAATAAAAGTCATCAACTGACCTTTGTCATCTGAAGCTCCACGAGCACAAATAACTTTCTCTCCATCTCTCTCTTTTAAAGAAGGTGTAAATGGATCATCCTCCCATAAACTCAATGGATCAACAGGTTGAACATCATAATGTCCGTAAAACAACACATGCAAACAATCATCTGAAGGTCCAGGATGATGCCCAACAACCATTGGATTCCCCGGTGTATCACGGCGTGAAGCCTCAAAACCGATGCTTTTTAAATCCTCTACTAACCAATCAGCTGCTTTACGACATGCATCCTTGTAAGCCGAGTCTGTAGAAATCGATTGAAAACGTAAAAGAGAAAAAAGGCGTTCAAGGCTCTTCTCTATATTTCCATCAAGATGTGTTAGTACTTTATTCAGCATAAAAAAAACCTTTCAAGCCTTGTGTAATTATATTATAGATACGATGACTTTAAGCCTCTTGTAAGATTTTGCAAGACGCCTTATTCATTTTTGACATTGTGAGCAGTAAAAACTTGAACGTCCAGCCTGTAAAATGCGCATAATAGGCGCTCCACATTCCAAACATTGCTTGCCTTCTCGTCCATAAACTGAAAAAGCATGCTGAAAATAACCAAGTGAACCATCTATATGCATATAATCACGTAAAGAAGAGCCACCAGACAAAATGGCTTCAGAAATCACATTGCGTATATTTTGTGCTAAAGAATCTGCAAATTCACGTGCCCGTGCCGTTTGTGATGCCAATGTAAATGCACCACGTTGTGGAGACAAACGACTCCGCCAAAGTGCTTCGCAAACATAAATATTCCCAAGACCTGCAACAATAGACTGATCAAGTAAAACACCCTTGAGAGACATTTTTTTATTAACAAAAGCCTTTTGTAAATAACGACCAGAAAACGAATTACTCATAGGTTCAAGACCTAGCTTATTTAAAAGTGGATGTTCATAAAGCTTATCCGTATCGACTAAAAGCATAAACCCAAAGCGACGCACATCATTATAAATAAGATGATAAACTTCACCATTCTTTGTCTGAATATCCATGACAAAATGATCATGCTTAACCAATTTACTTGTCGTTGAAAAAACTGTTCTTAAAAGATCATTCTCTATACGCCATGAACCAGACATTCCTAAATGGCTTAAAATCGTTTCATTCTGAGAAAGATGAAATAATAAATATTTTGCACGCCGACCAAGTTCTATAATTGTTCTGCCAATAAGGCGCTCAGAAAAAGCCTCAGGAAAAGGAAAGCGCAAATCTCTACGATTAAGTTTGACAGATACTATCTTTGCATCAGTTACAACGGACTCAAGTCCACGACGAACTGTCTCTACTTCAGGAAGCTCAGGCATTACTCTTCTTTAATAATTATACACTTTCCAATCGTATCTCTGATAAATTGACTTCTTCCCACCCCCCTCAAAGAACGAAGACTTCCTCTACATCTACTAAACAAATTCTTGATGAGTGGATTTTACTTGGATTCCTACTCATGTGAATCATTTAACTAAAGGCTTTATGGACAAACCCTGCCTTGAATATATACCACACACTCTAAAATACTTAACGTATCAATGAGGCTTACATCCCACCCCACCTCAAATGACCGTGTTTTATGGTAACAAAATTAAGCCCATTCACCCTTACGAAATACAGGAACTCTTACACCATCTTGGGTAATGCCATCTATATCAATTTCACCAGAACCAATCATCCAGTCAATATGAATGACACTTTTATTCCCACCACGTGCTGCAATCTCTTCTGACGTCAATGATGCCCCATCTAAAAAGCATTTGGAATAACACTGCCCTAAAGCAATATGACATGCAGCATTTTCATCAAATAAGGTATTATAAAAAAGGAGGCCACTCTTAGAAATTGGTGAAGAATGGGGCACAAGGGCAACTTCACCCAACCGGCTTGCACCCTCATCACTTTGCAAAACCTGCTGTAAAACTTCTTGGCCTGTTGATGCACGAGCCTCAACAATACGCCCTGCGTCAAAACGTACTTCAATATTATCAACCAGAGTTCCTTGATAGGAAAGGGGCTTTGTTGAGCGAACGAAACCTTCAACCTTATGAGCATGAGGAGTCGTGAAAACTTCTTCTGTCGGAATATTCGGATTGCAAATAACACCATTTTGAGCAACGGATGCACCACCATGCCATTCATGATCATCTGCCAAACCAACCGTCAAATCAGTCCCTGGCCCTGTAAAGTGTAAGGCAGAAAAACGCTGCTCATTAAGCCAAGATGATCGTTTCTTCAAATGTGCATTATGGACAGTCCACGCCTGTACCGGATCTTCTTCTGTAACACGTGAAGCAGAAAAAATTGCATCCGCTAATTTTTTAATCGCCTCATTAAGCGATAAAGAAGGAAACATCGCCTCAGCCCACCCTGCTGTTGGATAAGCAACAATCGACCAATTCATAGCAAAATTTGATATTTGCTTGAGTGCCGGCTGATAAGCTATTGAAGTGGCTTTATTTAAACGTGAAACCTTATCAAAATCCTGATTAGAAAGGAGCAAAGGATTATCCCCAACAATCGCTAAACGCGCTGCCCCATTTTCAAAAGCCTTTGCCATTCCCTCATAAAGCCAAGAAGGAGCACAATCAAAACTAGCTGTATGGGCATTTTCAAACCGTGTAAGCGATAATATATCATCACTAAAAATTGGTGCAATGACACCAGCACCAACCTTATAAGCATGATATGCAATACGCCGAACAAAAGGTAACGCTGAAACTGGAGCAGTTAAAACAAGATCTTGCCCCTCTTGTAAATTCAACCCCACTTTCACTGTAATTTCTGCAAGACGATTAAGCATTTCAGGCAAAATTGTCTCATGAATATCAAAGTACATTACCAATACCCTTCTCTAAATAAAATGCGCTCTTTATGTCGTCATATTATAAATTGTTTTTCAGATCCTTTGAGTTCACTTTCTCTACGTATACTTATGCATATCATTATCGCTAAAATTCACTTAATTCATAAACCACAATGGGTATATCATCCTTCTTTGGTCATGAAAAACTTACTAGTTCCTGTGTCGTTTTTCTAACATTGCAACAATTGCATTTAACTGATCAGATGAAGGTAAAGCCATAATCGTTTTATTTTCCTCTTTCCTAGCTAGATGTTGAGGTGCATAGGCAGGGATAGGAACTTTATCAAGCTGTACCATAGCAAAAGGCGCAGGATGTGCCATCTTGGACTGTGCTACTTCTGTCGAAGGAGATGTACTTTTCTCTGCCTTTACGCCCCTACTCTCTAAGCCTTCATCTATAAAGCTTGGCGCATGACCAGAACGTTCTTGAGCAAAAGCATAAGCAACATCATAAGGGCGATTATTTGTAGGAACTTGAAGTTCCCCATCACGTGATCGTTTTTCATAAAAAGCATTTCCCCCTGCAACCTGAACATAATGCATGTTTTTATACGGAAAAGACAAACCAGCGGTATGAAAAAACTTAGCGTGTTTAACTTTCTTATCTCGTTCACCCCGTAAAACGGCATCAGCTGCCTCTCTTACACGAGCAACAGATGCTTTCTCCGTCATAGGACGCGTTAAAACACCAGGAGCAAATTGCCTATATTGACCAACAACACCACAAATCGTCTTAGGATAGGCGGTCGAATTAACACGATTCATAACAACCGTTCCAACGGCAATCATTCCTTCACGGCTTGTGCGATTTGATTCAAAATACATCGCTCGCATAAGACATTGACGCTCTGTCAATGGATATGTAACCGTTTTTGTCTTATTATTATTTATTTTTCCAGCATCTAAATGACTTGAAGCACATCCCACAACAACTAACGGCGCTACACAACAGGTAACAAAAACATTCCAACGATTTTTTTTCATCTTATGCAACACATTCCTATAATCTCTGAGATATTCAAGTCTTGAAATGAGCTTTAAATGTATCTCTCAATAAAGTACATAGCTAATTGTTACCACTCAGCAAAATTTTAATACAAGAGGTAATCAAAAAGTATCTATGCAAAATAAAAAATAAAAAACTCTTAATTTACAGATCAATATTGTTATTATTCATGGTTCAATATAGGCTATAATAACCCATACGTTTCAATTATAGTAAAATAACGCTATCCATTTCTTCTACATACGAAAAATAATACAGATATCCCCTTTAATATAAAATTTTAACAAAATGATCTGAAAGGAAATTCCCCTAGAAAACTCCCCTCCGGCCACAATACGAGTGATGATATCATCTAATATACAAATATGTCAAACCAAGAGTTAGCAATCTGCCACGCTTCTCTGAAAAAACTCTTTGTTGCTTCTTTGTGCTTTTCCATAAGACGGTTATCTTATTCTTTCTATAGCTGCACTGTAAGAAAATACTCACATATCTACAAACTTATTTTATACATATAAGAAAAATTTTAATCTATTTTCTTCTCACCTACTCCAACTTTATAAGTAAGGTCATCGCGAGGACGATCAGAGGACATATGGTAACCCGTTATGATATAATGCAGCATTTCAGCAATATTAGTAACATGATCACCAATTCGTTCAATATTCTTTAAACAAAACAGTAAGTGCGTACAAACCGTAATATTGCGCATATCTTCCATCATATACGTCAAAAGTTCACGAAAAAGAGAAGTATACAAAGCATCAATCTTCTCATCACGCTCACGCACCGCGTCAACACGCTCTAATAGGCGACTCGTATAAGCATTTAAGACTTCTTTTAATTGATTGAGTGCTAAAGCTGTAATTGTTTCAAGCCCATGATAAACAGAAGCAGATTGTCGTATTTCTGAAAGTGCAACCGTCCTTTTAGCAATGTTTTTGGCCATATCCCCAATCCGCTCAAGATCAGAAGAAATACGAATGGCTCCAATAATTTCACGCAAATCGACAGCCATCGGTTGGCGTTTACAAATAATAGCAACCGCTTTTTCATCAATGTCACGTTCTGCTTCATCTAAAAATACATCATCGGCAATCACTGTCGTTGCAAGTTGAAGATCACTACACACAACCGATGCGACAGAACGTTCAATCATCCTTTCTGCATGGCTCCCCATTTCTATAATCCTTGCTCTTAAATATTTTAGTTCTGCATCATAAGAACGGACAGTATGGTTCATAGACATATCTTACACTCCTCAATTCACCTATCCAAAACGCCCCGTAATATAATCTTGTGTCCGTTGCTCTTTTGGTGAGGTAAAGATCATTTCAGTCGCACCAACTTCTACCAAATGCCCTAAATGAAACATAGCCGTATATTGAGAAACACGTGCAGCCTGTTGCATAGAATGCGTTACGATAACAATTGTATAATTTTGCCGTAATGCATCGATAAGCTCTTCAATCCGTGCTGTCGCAATAGGATCAAGAGCTGAACAAGGCTCATCCATCAAAATAACTTCAGGACTAACCGCAATAGCACGTGCAATACACAAACGCTGTTGTTGTCCCCCTGATAAACTTGTTCCAAGATCATGAAGACGGTCTTTTACTTCTTCAAACAAACCTGCCTGCCTCAAACTCTTTTCAACTACATCATGCAATTCAGAGCGCGTTTTTACTAAACCATGAATGCGTGGACCATACGCAACATTCTCAAATATAGATTTTGGAAAAGGACTGGGCTTTTGAAAAACCATTCCAACACGAGCGCGCAATTCTACAACATCAATCCGTGTGTCATAAATATTCTCCCCATCTAAGGTAATAAGACCGGTTGTTTTAGCGCCTTCAATCGTATCATTCATACGGTTAAAACAACGCAAAAAAGTCGACTTTCCGCATCCTGATGGACCAATCAAAGCAGTTACTTGATGTTCAGGAATATCAAGTGTAATACCGTGGAGTGCTTCTTTGTCTCCATAAGAAACCTTCACATCCTCACCACGCATTTTAATCTTCATTACAAAAATTCACCTTACAAAAATCTTATCAAAGTTGTTATTTTATTAAAATTACTGGCGGCGTTCAAATCGTCGTCGTAAAAAAACCGCAGAAATATTCATGATCGCAAGAAAAATCATCAATACAATAATAGCACCTGATGTCTTTTCAACAAAAGCACGCTCTGCTTCCCCCGCCCACATAAAAATTTGAACAGGCAAAGCCGTTGCTGGATCCATGGGGGTCGTAGGAATATTAACAACAAAAGCAACCATTCCAATCAAAAGCAAAGGAGCTGTTTCACCCAAAGCCTGAGCAATTCCAATAATTGTGCCTGTCAAAATGCCAGGCGCTGCTAAAGGAACAACATGATGAAAAATCATTTGTGTTTTTGATGCTCCCAGTCCTAAAGCTGCTGCACGAATAGAGAGAGGAACAGCACGCAGAGCAGAACGTGTTGCAATAATGATCGTGGGAAGAGTCATGAGCGCTAAAACAAGACCACCAACAAAGGAGGCTGAACGTGGTAATCCTAAAAAATTAACAAAAAAAGAGAGTCCTAAAAGACCAAACACAATCGAAGGAACAGCTGCAAGATTATTGATATTAACCTCTATAAAATCTGTAAATTTATTTTTGCGTGCATATTCTTCCAAATAAAGAGCCGTTGCTATGCCTATTGGAAGTGAAACTAATAAAACGATGCCTATCATATAAAGAGAACCAATAATCGCAACACCTAATCCCGCAGTCTCAGGACGACTTGAAGCGCCAAATGTAAAAAAACCAATATTAAATGTTTTATGAAGCGTACCATCATGCGCTAAACGTTTTATCCATTCCACTTGTCGATTAGAAACTTTACGGTTTTTTTCTGCTACACGCAGATCAATCTGTCCCTTATAAGCAGAATCAATATCCGCAGATGCCAAAACTTTAACTTTTTGCATTGTGCCAATCAATTTTGGATTCTTTGTCACCATTTCACGTAGTTGAACGCGGACACCATTTGAAAACATACGGTTAACGTCCCGAAGAGAGGCTCGATCATTTTGATTGATATTAAGTTTCTTCGCTAAAGCATTGCGTACAAGAAGTGGATAATTCGCCGTCATGAGCACTTGTGGTTTTGTTTTACGTTGACCACTTGGATCAATGATCTTTTCATCCAAATAAATCGACAATGTCATTTCACTTTGAAAAAAAGCTGTATAACCCTGACTAATGATAGACCATAAAAGCGCAAATAAAAAAAACAAACCAATAAAAATGGCAATCAAACCATAGGCACGAAAACGACGTTCAGCCCAATATCGACGCTTGAGACTAATATTGCGACGAGGAAAAAAATCTTCATTCATTCATATTGTTCCCGATATTTACGCACAATATAAAGAGCCAGAATATTCATCAAAAGTGTCATAACAAAAAGCGTCATCCCTAAGGCAAAAGCCACCAGAGTTTGTGGAGAATTAAACTCAAAATCACCGGTCAATTGATTAACAATCTTAACAGTCATCGTAGTCATTGCTTCGAAAGGATTGAGTGTTAAGTTTGCTGCAACACCTGCCGCCAAAACCACAATCATTGTTTCTCCAATTGCACGCGATGCCGTCAACAAAATAGCCCCCATAATCCCTGGAAGTGCTGCTGGTATAACAACTTTTTTAATTGTTTCAGATTGCGTTGCGCCTAAACCATAAGAACCTTCACGTAAAATGCGTGGAACAGCCGTAATAACATCATCCGATAAAGAGGAAACAAAAGGTATCAACATAATTCCCATCACAACTCCAGCGGTCAAAACACTTTGTGCCATAATAAAACCAACCCCACCTGAGAGAGAAACAGAAAGATCTCGTAAAAATGGTCCCACAACCTTCAAAGCAAAAAAGCCATAAACAATGGTTGGAATGCCAGCAAGAACTTCTAACAATGGCTTCACAATTGTTCGCAATCGCGCAGAAGCATACTCAGCCATATAAAGAGCTGAAAATAGTCCTATAGGTACAGCAAAAAGCATGGCAACAAATGCAATATAAAGCGTACCAGCAAGAAGCGGTATTAAACCAAATTGTCCTACTTCATCGCCTGAACCGCTCGCGGAAAAACGTGGATCCCAAACTGTTCCTAAAAAGAAATTTGAAAAGGATACAGTCTGAAAAAAGCTTACTGTCTGAAAAAGCATAGAAAGCGCAATGGCTATTGTTGTCAAGACAGCAACAATAGATGCACAAATCAATCCAATAATAATAAAAGATTCAACCTTATTACGCGCACGTTGATGAGGCGCAATTTGCATCATTCCACAGATAAAACCAAAGGACGCAATAGCAAAAAGGAAAACATAACCTATAAATTTAAGCTTTTCAGAAGAAAATACCCACGACTGTGCTATTTTGAACACATCATCTGATGCTTCATCGGGTAAAATCCATCCCTTCGCGAGTAATTGTGCCTGCACTTCCTTATAGGAAGCGGTAGAAAGATTCCCCTCAAAACGATGAATCTTTTTGACGAGACTTCGAAGTGTCTCCCAAAGTAGATCGTGATTTACAGGCTCTGTTACATGCGCACTATACGCCTCAAGCTCTCGAGAGGCATTATATTCTAAATAAATTGTACTCCCAGCATCCCAAACAATTAAAAAAATAAAAGCTGGAATAACAGTAATCAAAAATGTCCACCAGCCATAATAATACGCACGAGAATGCATTTTATGTTGTCTGTATTCAAGAATGCGTGCTCGCATATAAGAAATACAAAAACCACAAAATCCAAAAATCAATAATAACAAAATAATAAAGGAAATGCGCATTTTATCTTTCAGTTTTTATAAAAAAATAGCATCCAAATTCCCTATCCCAGAAATCCAACAAATTTTCCCTGCAAATTATTTCAATGTCATTACTCGACCAGCAGAAAAATCAGAACGCTGTGCTTGACGCTCCTTTTCAGGAGAAACAATCAAACCATATTCAGCCAAAGGACCCTCTGGACCAATCATTTGATCAGAAAGAAAAAAGTCAACATACTCTCGCAAACCTGAAATAATACCTAAATGTGCTTTCTTAATATAGAAAAAAAGCGGACGAGAAACCGGATATTGTCCACTAGAAATCGTCTCAACTGTTGGCGCAAAACCGTTAATATCGGCAACTTTTAGTTTATCAGCATTATTTTGATAAAAAGACAAACCAAAAATACCAACCCCTGTTTTATTAGAAGTTAGACGCGCAAATGTTTCAGAATAATCACCATCAATATCAACCGCTTTTCCATCCTTACGTACCGCAATACAAGCAGTGTGTATCTCCTTATCATCCATTCCTAAAGACTTCATCACTTCAACTGCCCCACTCTCTTTACACCCCTTAGTAAGTAATTTTTCCTCAAAAACTTCACGTGTCCCATGCTTCTCCCCAGGAATATACGCTGCTATCGTCCAATCAGGAAGAGCACTATTGACTGCACTCCATTTCAAAACATTATTCGGTTGCAACTTTCCGTCTATAATAATTCGAGCAGCAAGGGCTTTATAAACATCTACTGGCTGTAATTTCCAATCAGGTCCCTTAATATCAGTTGCAAAAACAATGCCATCATACCCAATACGTATTTCCTCAACATCTTTTACACCAGCATCAAAACAAGACTGTAATTCACTCGGTTTCATTGCTCGCGAAGCATTAACAATATCAACAGTGTTCTCCCCAATACCACGGCAGAATTCCTTAATACCAGCTCCTGTTCCACCCGATTCGATAACAGGAACCTTAAAATGAGGATAAATTTCTCCAAATGTTTCAGCAACAATCTTTTGATAAGGTAAAACTGTAGATGAACCAGTAATCTGTATTTGATCGCGCGCATTGCCTCCATTTGCTGACAGCAGTAGCGCAAAAAACAATCCCACTCCAATTGATAATACTCTGTTCATCTATAAGCTCCCTAAAAATTGAGGATAAAGCCTCTTAATTTATATCATACGGTCATTCTAGTTCACATTTGCAACATAACAAATATAAAAAACAACATGGATCATTTTTTAAAACCATGTTTTTGTCCTCTGTCAAATAAATTCATTTGAACGCTTGAACTCAATAACATCCCAAAACAAATGAGCAACATCTGTACCGCAGAAGCGTTTAATTTCACGAATTCCCGTAGGAGACGTCACATTAATTTCTGTTATATAATCTCCAATCACATCAATCCCCACAAAAAGAAGACCTCGTTCCTTTAAAGCTGGACCAATGCGTTCACAAATCTCATAATCACGTTTTGTTAACTCAACATTTTCCGCGCGGCCTCCAACATGCATATTAGAGCGCACATCTGTTTCTGTCGGAATTCGATTAATAGCTCCAACAGGTGTACCATCAAGCAAAATAATCCTTTTATCTCCTTTTCGTACTGCCTCTAAATAGCGCTGAACAATAAAAGGTTCGTGATAAATTTCTGAAAACATTTCCAACAATGATGCTAAATTGCGATCATCTTGTTTTAAATAAAAAATACCAGCGCCCCCATTTCCATAAAGTGGTTTAACAATAATATCGCCAAATGTCTCTCTAAAAGCTGTTATTTCTTCAATATCTTTGGTAATTAATGTTTCTGGCATCAGATCAGAAAATTCAGTCACAAAAATTTTTTCTGGACTGTTGCGTACCCATGCCGGATCATTCACAACGAGTGTTTTAGGATGAATACGTTCTAACAAATGAGTCGTTGTGATATAATTGAGATCAAAAGGTGGATCTTGGCGTAAAAGAACCACATCCATATCTGTTAATTCCGTGCGAACAGGCTTTTCTAATTTATAGTGGCTTCCCTCTTTATCATGTACAATCAATGGCTCTAGTCGTGCAATCACACAACCATCATACAGAGATAAACGATCTGGTGTATAATGGAAGAGAGAGTGTCCACGTTCTTGTGCTGCTAAAGCGAGTGCAAATGTCGTATCTCCTTGAATCCGAACTGTTGAAATATGATCCATCTGAATGGCAATTTTCATAAATAAATCCTCCCTATCCTAAAAGCAGACTGGTCTAAGCATCATAAACTTAGTAAACAATAAAAGAACTATGACAAGAGAAAATTTATGACAAAAGAAACAGATACAAAATTAAACAACAAAGAAATCGAACGCTATGCACGCCACATCATTTTGCCTGAGATTGGTGGTGTAGGACAACAAAAGCTAAAAAAAGCACGTGTTCTTGTTGTGGGTGCTGGTGGTCTTGGTGCTCCTGTCTTAACCTATTTGGCTGCCGTAGGTGTAGGAACCCTTGGAATTGTCGATAACGACATCGTTTCACTTTCCAATTTACAACGCCAAGTTATTCATAAAACAAATGCAATAAACAAAAGCAAAACAGACAGTGCTGAAACCACTATAAAAGCAATAAATCCCCATGTTGTAGTTGAAAAACACACCCTACGCTTAGATAAAAGTAATGTGGATAAACTGCTTAATGCTTACCACATCATTGTTGATGGAAGTGATAATTTTACGACGCGCTATCTTCTTGCTGATCACGCTGCCCAATGCAAAAAACCCTTAATAAGTGGTGCTGTAGAACGTTTTAATGGCTCATTAACCGTCCTTATGCCGTATAAAGACAATAATCCTCACTATCGCGATTTATTTCCCACCCCTCCAGCTCACGGGACTATCCCAACATGCGCTGAAACTGGAATAATCGGTGTTTTACCTGGCGTTATTGGGACCCTACAAGCAATGGAAGTTATTAAAATGATCACAAACATCGGAGAGCCATTAGTAGGAAAGATTCTTCTCTATAATGGATTATTAGCGCAATTTAATATTATTACTTATAAACACTCAAATTATAAAGAAAATGCCATAGTTATTAAGAAGCTTGGAGAATTATGATTATGTCCTCTCTTCCACTAATTTTTAGCACTCTCGCAATATGTATTGAAATACTAATATTTTATCGCAAGTCATCGAAACACTGTAACCAATTGAAACTATTATATTTATCACAAATGTTGAAAACCTTTTGTGAAAAAATAATTCTCTATAATGGATTATCAGTATAATTTCATGTCATCGTCTATAAATGGACAGAGACTCGTGGGAACGTAGCTGCTATCAGTATTCTTGTGTAAAAAATTTTCGACGTAGATAAAAATACAATCAGCAGAACTCTATTCAACTATTTTACTATTCACACATAAAAATTGTTTCACATGAAAGTGCTTACTTCAAACCATAACCTATAAATAAATAATCTAAGTCACATTTTAGTGATTGATACTATAGAAGGTCAATGATCTGTACCTACACCTCTAACCTCAAGAGAAAACGTCTATTCATCAAGCATCATAAAATGCAGCTTAGGATCATTGCACGTATAAGAACAATCAATTGTCTCTGATACATGGAAATTGATGTAAAAGTACATGGGGATTGATGTGCATAGAAGGATTAAGATAAACCTCATGGAGAGCTTTAATTACATAATTATCGCATTCAGAAGCAGAAAGTTGCGGCTCATGAATTGATAATCCTTCAGCAATAATTTCACAGACAAGTATATGTAGAAAAAGTGAAGCAAACAAATCTTGAAAACCAATCTGCAGATGACAGCGTAAAGAGTGCATTTTTATAAAAGAGCTCTTTTTATAAAACCTTGAAACTAAAATTACAAAAAGTCAGACTTCTTTCTAAAATTAACATCTATGGTATAAGTTAATTTGGCTCGTTCGCTTTATTATTATCCATTGGTAAAGGAACAGGATGATCGGATAAACTGCGTAAATAAAGCAAAAGATCGGCACGATCTTGGTCATTTTTAATTCCACGAAAAGACATAATGGTCCCAGGAAAAGCTTCACGTGGAGAATGTAAATAACGATCTAACGTTACAAAATCCCATTTTTGATCAGAATGAGCACGTAATGCCCGTGAATAAGCAAAACCTGCTGCTGATGCCAAAGGGCGGTTAACAATCTCCCAGAGGACTGGACCAACACGCCCTGCTTCATTGCGTCCAGATGTGTGGCATATGGCACATTGGCGAAAAACTTTACGGCCATTTTCAAAATTGCCTTGTTGAAGGCGGCTATTTAGTGATAGGGAAACATCAGGTGCTTTTTGTTTTTCTTGAAATATATCATTCTTGGCAACTGTATGATGATATTGGACTGATGTAGGATGATCGTAAATTATATTGCTGAGTGTGGAAATCCCCACAACAGCGACCAGCACACATAAACAAGCACAAATAAAATAAATAAATCTCCGGCGATTCATAAAAACTCAAATGTTCACGGTTTCATTACCATTTTTAGTCTAAGCTTTTTCTTTATAACACACAACATCATAAATGCATCACAGATGACATTTGGAATCTTACAATGGCTCTTAAACCAATTATTCTTATTCCTGCCCGTATAGGCTCAACCCGTCTTCCTCAAAAAGCTCTCGCTGAAATTGGCGGAAAACCGATGATTGTTCATGTCGCAGAACAAGCCAAAAAAGCTGGAATAGGACGTACAATCGTTGCAACAGATCATAATGATATCGCTAAAGCTGTTGCAGATTATGGACATGAATATATCATAACACGAGGTGATCATAAGTCTGGATCTGATCGTATTTATGAAGCTTTAATGCGCATTGATCCGGAACAACGTTATAATGCCATTTTAAATGTACAAGGTGACTTACCAACAATAATGCCTCGTGAAATCATTCGTGCGCTACGCCCTTTAGAAAATAGCTTTACTGATATTGCAACCTTGGGTGCCAAAATCATTGAAGAAAATGAAACAAGAGATCCCAATGTTGTCAAAATCATTGGTACACCGCTTTCTCAAAATCGCCTTCGTGCTCTTTATTTTACGCGCGCCACAGCACCCTATGGAGACGGTCCTCTTTATCACCATATTGGAATATACGCCTATAGGCGCGAAGCACTTGAGAAATTTGTATCATTCAAACCCTCACCACTTGAGAAACGTGAAAAACTTGAACAATTACGTGCATTAGAAAACAACATGCGTATTGATGTGGAAATAGTCGATACAATTCCCTTAGGTGTAGACACACAACATGATCTCGATAGAGTTTGTGAGATTTTAGCATGAAAATACTTAAAAAAACCAATAAAATTTCTTTCCAAGGAGAATACGGCGCTAATTCCCATATTGCTTGCTCCAATATGTTCCCCAATATGGATGCTGTTCCCTCTGCTACTTTCGAAGACGCCCTTAATTTAGTGGAAAGCGGGAAAGCTGATCTTGCTATGATCCCTATTGAAAATACCCTTGCGGGACGCGTTGCAGACATTCATCATCTTTTACCGCAGTCATCTCTTTATATTATTGATGAATATTTTTTACCTATCCATTTTCAACTCATGGTTTTACCCGGCGTTACACATGACGAAATTAAAACCGTCCACAGCCATACGCATGCCCTTGCACAATGCCGAAAAATCATACGAAACAACGGTTGGAAACCTGTTGTTTCTGCTGACACCGCTGGAGCTGCAAAATTTATTAAAAAAAATGCTAAACGTTCACAGGCTGCCTTAGCACCTTTAATCGCAGCAGAACTCTATGGACTTGATATTCTTGAAAGAGATGTTGAAGATAACCCTCATAATATTACCCGTTTTGTCATCCTTTCACGCTCCAAACGACATGTCCCCAAACCTCAAAATGGCGAAAAAATCATCACCAGTCTTCTTTTTCGAGTGCGCAATGTCCCCGCTGCTCTCTATAAAGCTATGGGAGGATTTGCAACGAATGGTATCAATATGACAAAATTAGAAAGCTATCAAATTGGTGGAAATTTCAATGCAACACAATTCTTTGTTGATATTGAAGGGCATCCTGAAGACCCGATGATGAAACTTGCCTTAGAAGAATTATCTTTCTTTTCTGCAGAACTGCGTATTATCGGTACTTATCCAGCACAAAACGATCGAACATCGTATATATAAAAGCAATTAGGTTGCTATCATTCTTTGCTGATATCAAAGAGCATCGTAAAAATTTCATAATGCAACGTATCTTGAAAGAGCTCGTTTTTTTCTACTCAACACCCTTCATAAACACTGAAGAAGAAAAAACGGCTCATAAAAGAATATATAAATTATTTCCATAATATTTTTTCACAAATTATATCATGATAAAAAGCACTTCAACTTGTATAAAAACCAGTGTAAAAAAACACAGTAACTACAAATAAAAACGCTTGTACCATCTATTTCCCTTTATATCTTCAAAGAGAGCTTCTTGAGAAAAGTCATTTCCTCTGACAATATTCCAATAAAGATAACGAACTTCTAAATTAGCTCTCAAAACAATTCAAATTATTATACATGATAGAGCATTCAAATTTCTTAGACTGATATCAGTCTGAACATGGTTTAAAACTAGAAAATGCAACTTAGCCCTGATTTTAGCGTTAAGTTTGAGCTTTTATCTTTATAAAAATTGATTTATGATTCACCTCACTTTAGAAAAAGGAGAAGATAATGAAAAAAATCTTCATGCAAGGATTATTAGCCGCAAATATTCTCGCCCACTCTAGTGGTGCGTTTGCTGGCTTTGGTGAGAAAAAATGGAATTTTGGGCTGGATGAAAGTGTTGTGATCATACCATCCGATACAATCCATCAAGGAGCTGAATACTCTTGTAGTATCTTTGAACCAAAGAAAGTATCCTTTACTTTATCGTACTCTACCCCTTCTGATTTAAACAAATTGAGAATTGCTGTTGATGATGAAAAGAAAATAACCCATGATAAAGAAAAGAAGATCTTTATCCTAAAAAATATAAAATCTCTTCATATAAGTTTTCCTTCGTCAGGACATTATATTTTTAAAAATATTACGAAGAAAAAAGTTGTTGGAACAAATTGTGACACAGGAGATTATGATTAACAATACTTCTATAACATCTAAATTTTAGTAGATTTATTTTTTTTCAGTTATTTTTTTCAAAATACAGCATAATGAGCCATTAAAACTTATCGCTGAAGAGGTGTTTTTATCCTAATATGGCAAACCTTAAGTTGCTCATAAGGTTAGATATTAAGGAACTTTTGCGAAAACTAAAAGACTAAATTTAAATTGTTCTGTATTTTCTACTATCAGAGCTATTTTTTTAATAAGAATATGCTTCTCTCTTCGCAACTGCTTCATTTTAAGTGATATAAAGCACATCGTACCCAAATCACTTAGATAAACGGAAAAGTAAAATTTGCTCTACAGATGCATTCCTCACTGCACTTTAAGTCATACTCATTCAGCTTTTTATAAAAATTATCTCGCTTTTCCCTCCTTATTAAAGAATATATTATTTGAAACTATAAAATGTCGCTTATATCGAATAAGAACCATTTTTATGCTTATAAAATCCGTATCCCCTTATTTCTATAGCGTTGAATGTTGCATCTCCTCTTGTATGAGTACAGCCCCTTAAAAAATATATGAAATCTTTTCTCAAATAATGAAACTTCATATATTGACCCACCTTGTGATGAACATCAATGTTTTTTAATTAAAAGAACAAGCACGCAAAAAAAGAGCGATAACATCTACTCAGTATTTATATATTTATATTATGTTAAAAGAGGTGGTGCTCTTATAAGATATTTAAGATACTGGCTTATCATTATAAAACTTTGATTTTCTTACACTGAATTAAAACCACGAATAAAGTAAGATCCTCCCATCTTAAATCTCATATTAAATCCATTAAAATCGTTTCTTTGAAAGTTACAAATGGGATTGGTGTGTGAGTAAAAACGATTAAAAAAAGGAATAAAAATGCTTCTTATAAAGCCTCTCAAGTACAAGGGATCGCAACATTGGGAGTTGTTAAATAGCATGAGGGCTAAAATTTATACTTTGTATTAAGCATAAAGAGGGTAGTGCAACAATAGATTTATAACTCAAGGGAAGCATGTATACTATTATGAGTGGCGTTTGAAATATAGTTAAGAGTATTGAGCAATAGCTCTTTAAAAAGCCTGTGAATGTAAAACATTAAGTTGTTCTGTTTGGGATGTTCTGTTTTGTGTGAGATGAGAAACACCATTAAAGCAATATTTTATAATTCTTTAAATAGCACTCTTCCCCCCTGACTTTCGAATGTTAGCCAATTACATGATCTATCTGCTTTATTTGCTTCTTTGACTGTTGTAAATTTTTGATGATTCAATTTCGTAGTTTTAGAACAGATGTATCTATCCTAAAACTCTTACATGTTTCAGCGAATGAGAATAATTATACATTCAGACTATCTTAAGCGAAAAAATATTTTCATACCAAATAAATATGAAGAGCTACTGCTATAAAAACTGGTAAATCCACAATCTCTTTGTTGTTTATATGTCAATAAATTAAACGCAAAGGAAAATTCTTCGTCGTTCTTAGGATATTTTTCGTTTCTGATCTTGATTTTTCATTCCAAATCGACAATATGAGCTTGGGAGGTTGGTGGTGGACGAACTACTCGCCAACTGGGTCAGGTCTGGAAAGAAGCAGCCCCAACGAGTTCTGGTACGGGTCATCGTTCCAACCTCCTATTTTGCTGAAGAAATTATTTTTTATGCTGTCTTTTAGCGAGGTATTTTTAATCTTCAGAGCAGCATTTGTATGCAGCAAATAAAGGGGTTTTGTTATTTTTAAACAAATTGTCCCATAAATAATTTGATTAAGAAAAAATCCTTTTATATGAGACTACAGTATTGATCTATGCTTTTGTATTATCAAAATGTACGCATAAAGAACTTCGAAGTTGGAAATACTCATGGAAAATTTACCGGTAGAAACAGCCTATCGTGTTCTTGCTCGTAAATATCGACCAAAAAACTTCTCTGACCTCATTGGTCAGGAAGCTATGGTGCGTACTCTCACCAACGCCTTTGAAAAAGGTCGTATTGCACAAGCGTGGATGTTAACAGGGATTCGTGGCGTAGGTAAAACCACAACAGCACGTATTTTGGCACGTGCGCTTAATTATAAAACAAAAGATATTGATCAACCAACAACCGTATTGGACTCTCTTGGAGAACATTGCACACAAATTATCGAAGGACGCCATATTGATGTTATAGAAATGGATGCCGCTTCTCATACGGGCATTGATGATATTCGTGAAATTATTGAACAAATACGCTATCGTCCTGTTTCTGCACGCTATAAGGTTTATATTATAGATGAAGTACATATGCTCTCAACACAAGCCTTTAATGGTTTATTGAAAACTCTTGAAGAACCACCGTCCCATGTGAAATTTATTTTTGCCACAACAGAAATTCGCAAAGTTCCTATTACAATTCTTTCGCGTTGCCAACGTTTTGATTTGCGACGTATTGAATCAAAAGCTTTGAGTGCACATTTGCGTCAAATTGCGAAATATGAAAAGGTAGAAGTAGAAGATCAAGCACTCTCTATGATTGCCCGTGCTGCAGAAGGATCAGCACGTGATGCATTATCCATTTTTGATCAAGCAATCGCCCATAGCAATGGCAATGTTAATGCTATTGCGGTGCGTACAATGTTAGGATTAGCGGATCAAGCACGTATCATTGATCTTTTTGAATTTATTATGAAGGGCGATGTTGTCAATGCGTTACATGAATTACGCAGTCAATATGAAGCAGGTGCTGATCCTCTTACTATATTGACAGAACTAGCCGATTTTAATCATCTGGTCACACGTTTACGTTTTACACCAGAAATAGTGGAAGATTTCTCTCTAACTGAAGAACAACGTTTAAGAAGTTTAGACTTTTCAAAAAAACTTTCCGTTCCTATTTTATCCCGAAACTGGCAAATGTTACTCAAAGGTTTACAGGAAGTTAATCAAACTGCACGTCCTCTTCAAGCCGCTGAAATGCTTTTAATTCGTCTTGCTCACACGGCTGACTTACCAACTCTTGATGAGGCTTTAAAAAAGCTTACGCAAGAAAAAACGCCTCTCACACTGGTTAAAAACTCTTCTCATCAAGAATCTACAAATGCAAATAATATAACAAAAGAAACAATGGTCGGAGCCCATGCTTCCTCGAGCGTTTCAAATACATTACCCGATCAATCAGATTTAAAAAGCTCTTTGAAAAACCAATTAGATCATTCCTTACAACCGGAAAATTTAGTTAAAAATCAAAACTATGACAAAATCAACGCCCAAGAAGTAACAGAAATTCTAGAAACTTCTCCATCTACTGATCTTTCTGAAAAGATTGTAAATTTATCGCATTCTGTCACGCAAACAACAGAAAAGATTACTGAACCTAAAACTCTCGTGATTAATTCTTTGCACGATATTGTTCAATTAGCCGAACAGCATAATGACACTCCTTTCAAACTCCTTATTAAAGAATTTGTTCATCCTGTTTCTTTTGAAGCTGGGCATATTACCTTAAGACTTTCTGAAAATACCCCACAATTTCTTGCTCATGATATAGAAAAAAAGATATCTCAATGGACAGAAAAACGCTGGACAATAACTTTTGTTAATGAAGGAGGTGGCCCAACCTTACAGGAGGAAAGTATAGCGATTCAAAAGACTCTTTTTTCTAATGCAGAAACAGATCCTGATATTGCGAAAATCCTCAATCATTTCCCAGAAGCAAAAATTGTCGATATTCGACTCAATAAAGAAGAAAATGATCTTGATTTACTCTCCAATACCTTTAAAAATGCTGATATTTTTAAAAATAAAAATGATATCAATGATGAATAAGGATACCTATTCCTATGCGTGAAATGATGAGCATGATGAAAAAAGCCAAAGAAATGCAAGAAAAAATGCAGAAGATTCAGGAGGAAATAGCTAATCTGCAAGCTGTGGGCACTGCAGGGGGTGGTCTCGTCAATATCACTTTAAATGGCAAAAATATTATAACAGCAATTCAAATTGATCCTTCATTACTCAAACCTGAAGAAGCTGAAATTCTTGAAGATCTCATTATGGCAGCTTATAATGAAGCAAGAACAAAAATCGAAGTTGCAATAGAAGAAAGAACCAAAAGTATAACGGCAGGGCTACCACTCCCATCAGGTTTCAAGCTTCCATTTTAATGAAACGGATTTTTTCCGTGGGACAAAAATATGTCTAAATACATTGCAGGACCTGAGATTGAACGTCTCATTCAGATTTTATCACGGTTACCAGGTCTTGGTCCACGTTCAGCGCGTCGTGCTGCGCTTCATCTTATCAAAAAAAAGGAGACATTGCTGGAGCCTTTGGGAGCGGCTATACAAGCAGCTATCGAAAAAGTCGGTATTTGTTCTGTTTGTGGAAATGTCGATACCATTGATCCTTGTTCAATTTGTACAGATTTGCGCCGCGATGATACAACAATCATCGTTGTTGAGGATATTGCTGATCTGTGGGCCCTTGAGCGCGCAAAAACTTTAGCCGCACGTTATCATGTGTTGGGTGGACGACTCTCCCCCTTAGATGGAATAGGTCCTGACGAACTCAACATTGCCACCTTAATACAGCGTGTTGTACAAAACCCTATTACGGAGATTATTCTTGCTGTCAATGCGACTGTCGAAGGTCAAACAACTGCTCACTATATCACTGATCAGCTTTCTAATTTTCCAGTTAAAATTACGCGACTTGCTCATGGTGTTCCTGTAGGAGGTGAGCTTGATTATCTTGATGATGGAACTTTAGCAGCAGCTGTACAAGCAAGAACAAATCTTTAAAACTTTTTCTTCTTAACCTTTAGCTCTTTAATGACGGGGGAATATTAAAATGATCAAGAAAAATCTCTCACTTTTAAACGACTTTGGTCCTGGTATTTTAGTATGTTTACTCATATCAGCCTTAGCTTATGGCTTAGAAGTTGTAGAAAAACAGTTTTTCACGGAAGCGTGGCTTGAAAGCCTTGTTTTGGCAATTCTTCTAGGATCAATTATCCGTAGTTGTTTTTCTTTGCCAACATATTTTCAAAAAGGTATCACCTTTTGTGCAAAAACACTTCTCGAAATTGCTATCGTTCTTCTAGGAGCAAGCATTAGCATTAACGCAGTCCTTTCAGCTGGCTGGAATTTGCTTGCTAGTATCATATTCGTGATATTCGTAACGATTATCCTGAGCTTTGCCATCGGCCGACTTTTCGGGCTTTCTACACATTTGGCAATGCTGGTCGCTTGTGGGAATGCTATTTGTGGCAATTCAGCTATTGTCGCCGTTGCACCTGTTATAAAAGCAAAACATGACGATGTAGCCGCGTCAATTGCCTTCACTGCTCTTTTAGGAATTCTTATTATTTTATTTCTACCCTTTTTACATCCATCTCTGAATTTGTCATTTAGCCAATATGGTGTGCTTGCTGGCATGGTTGTGTATGCTGTACCACAGGTTTTAGCAGCAACAGCACCTATCTCTTTTCTAAGTGTTCAAATTGCAACAATTGTCAAATTAGTACGGGTTCTCATGTTAGGCCCTGTTATTTTTACTCTATCAATCATTTATCGCCGATCAGCAGAAACACGCTTGCGTTTACATACCCTCGTCCCATGGTTTATCATTGGCTTTATTATCATGATGCTTGTTCGCTCAAGTGGTCTTATCCCTGAAAAGGCTATCAATCCCATCAAATTTATTGCCCAGTTGTTTACTGTTATCTCAATGGCTGCACTAGGATTAGGTGTTGATATCCGATCACTAAAAAAAGCAGGATGGCGCGTCATTTTGGCTTCAACCTGCTCCATAATTATTCTCGGTATTTGTAGCCTTATTATGATACAATTGAATGATTTAAATCATATAACATTTTAAAATGTGCATTGATTATTATTTTTTCAACGTAGTATGCAATCAACCCAAAGTCCTCATTATTATTAAAATCAGTTCTTTCATAAACCAGAAAAAGTTCTAAAATATTGCCCATTATTCTATACAAAAAATTGAAAGAGCTGATATTTAAGTGAAAACTGTCAATTTTGCTTTTCAGTCCATAATGATTTGCAACGGGGTAGTATCAAAATACGTAACTCATACAAAACAATACCATTTCTTTCATCTGCTCTCATTACGCTGAGGTTTTTATACAAAGACTGATAAAATATATTCTTATTTGGAAAAAATGTGAGGTCATGACTTTTCCTCTTTTAAATTACTTTTACTTACTATGTGATACAAGTGGCATCAACGTACTATTTGATAGCTTAAAAGTTGTGACAACCCTTACATTTAAATGATTCGTGAAAGGAGTTTTGATTCATACGCTAACTCCGCTTGTAATATACAAGCTAATAAATTTAATTGTTTCACCATAAGTAAATTTAAAATAAGAGAATCTTACAATACTCAAGGTACTCATTCAAAAAGTGAAATAATAAGGATTAAATTAACATCTCGTTCTATCTCATAAAAAGATATTGTTGCTTATTGGCACTAGTAACTTTCTTACAAATGAAATATCCGATAATGAAAAGATTAAAAATACAGCAGGACTTTTATTTATCGTTTTATTCAACTAAAATATTTTTATGCTTATCCTTGCTATAGATACTGCTTCAATTTATTGTGCTGTTGCGCTTATTCGTCATAAATCTGTTATTGCGCGTATCAATGAACGCATGAACAAAGGACATGCCGAAAAAATTATTGGGCAGATTACACAAATAATGAAACAAGCCAATATGACGCTTGATCAAGTTGAGCGTATTGCTGTCAATATTGGACCTGGATCATTTACTGGTGTACGTGTCGGTGTTGCAACAGCACGCGCTTTGGCATTAGCACTTGAAATACCAGCTGTTGGAGTGAGTGCTCTTGAAGCGTTAGCAGCACAAGTCATAAACAGTAAAAGTACAGTATCGGCAATTACTGTTGTCATTGAAGCAGGGAGAGGAATGTTCTACCATCAAAATTTTCATAATGATCTCACACCTTTGGGAGAGCCGGGATTAAAAACAATTGAAAATATCCTCGAAGATTTGCCCAAAAAAACCCGACTGACTGGCCCAGCTGCTGATGTCGTTATGGAACATATTAAAAACCATAAAATACACGAAAAAATTGTCCTAGAAAAAATCCCCTGCGAAGCGGCCGATATTGTAAACTATGCTTATCTTGCTGCAAACAAACAATCAAAAAATTCGCCTCGTCCACTCTATCTACGCAGCGCTGATGCAAAACAACAAACCAATTTTGCTTTGCCACAAAAAAAATAATGCCCAAATTTTCATTGACAAAAAAGATTTTTGGAATTGCTCCGCTACAAGTTAATGATAGTGCTTCTCTTCATCACATTCATCAACATTGTTTTACCCCTTCTTGGGAAAAACAAGCTTTTGATAATTTCTTAACAGATCACTCTATCTTCGGATACAAAGTTTTTCTCATTGATCGCTCTGATCAAATTTTAGGCTTTTGCCTATGCCGTCTCATCCTTGATGAAGCAGAAATCATCACAATTGCTGTTCATCCTCATTATCGTCAACAAGGAATTGGTACCTTTCTTATCGATCGTACAGTTCACCATCTTCACGACAAGGGCGCTATAAAATTATTCTTGGAAGTAGAAGCCACAAATCTTTCTGCTTTGAACCTTTATCAACGCTTTGAATTTCAAAAAATTTCTGAACGTCTTGCCTACTACGCGTCAAAAAATGGTCGTGGTGATGCAATTATCATGCAAAAAACTTTTAAGCAAATAGATTGAGATTTGTGTAAAAAACATTTACACATGCGCTATGAATAAAGTAAATCCTAAAAATACGCCTCCTGTTGCTCCTAAAAAGGTTTTTATCAAAACCTATGGATGTCAAATGAATGTTTATGATAGCCAACGGATGACTGATAGCCTCAGTTCGCAAGGCTATGTGACAACACAAATTCCCAATGATGCCGATCTTATTCTTGTTAATACCTGTCATATTCGTGAAAAAGCAGCAGAAAAACTTTATTCTGATCTTGGTCGTTTGCGCGTTATGCGTCAAGAGCGCACACCTGATAAACCCCTGATGGTTGGTGTAACAGGTTGTGTTGCACAAGCTGAGGGAAGTGAAATCTTGCGCCGTGCTCCAACAGTGGATCTTGTTATTGGTCCGCAAATGTATCATCGCTTGCCAGAATTGTTAGAAAAAGCAAAACAAGGAAAAAAAATTATCGAAACAGACTATGCTGTTGAAGATAAATTTGCTCATTTGCCGCCCCATAATAAACATGCGGTAAGAAAACGAGGTGTTAGCGCATTTTTAACAGTACAGGAAGGTTGCGATAAATTTTGCACTTTTTGTGTTGTTCCTTACACACGCGGTGCTGAAATATCACGGTCTGTCGAGCAAATTACCGAGGAAGCCCGCCAACTCATCGAAGCGGGTGTCAAAGAAATTACGCTGCTTGGACAAAATGTCAATGGTTGGCATGGACAAAGTGCTGATGGCAAAACTTGGCGTCTTGGCGATCTTCTTTATCATCTTGCAAAACTCAATGGTTTAAAGCGTTTGCGTTACACAACCAGCCACCCACGTGATATGGATGATAGCCTTATTGCCGCGCATCGAGATCTTGATATGTTAATGCCTTACCTCCATCTTCCTGTTCAATCAGGTTCAGATCGCATCTTAAAAGCCATGAACAGACAACACAAAAGCTCTCATTATCTTCATCTTATCGAAAAAATTCGAAACGCACGGCCAGATATTGCCTTTTCAGGCGATTTTATTGTAGGGTTTCCAGGAGAAACAGATGAAGACTTTGAAGAAACCATTAAACTTATTCAACAAGTACAGTACAGTTCAGCTTATTCTTTTAAATATTCCCCCCGTCCTGGAACAGTGGGAGCCACAATGAAAAATCATGTTGATGAATCTGTAAAAGATTCCCGACTTCAACATTTACAAGCCCTTCTCCTTGAGCAACAAAATGCGTTTTTGCGTTCTAAAATTGATCAAAAAACGAACGTTCTCATCGAAAAACCTGGACGTCACTCAGGGCAAATGGTAGGGCGTTCCCCTTGGCTTTTACCTGTTGTTGTCGATACAGAAGCCTCTACAGGTAGCGTGATAGAAATTCATATTAAAAATGCAAGCTCAAACAGTTTTGTTGGTGAAGTGACAAATAGATAAACATGCCTCTAACACCTTGTTCAAAAATAAATATTTTTGAAAACTCTTTTATTTTAAAAGAAAATGATTACATCTAAAGCGTGCACTTTTTGTAAAAATTGTCTTTTATAAAGTTTACTTAACAAAATGTGCAATATTTATGTAGATATGGAGAATAGGCTGAAAGCTTCAACCGAAAAAATAAAGCGTATTAAAGAAAAAGTAAATATGTCCCTTGAAAAGGCTGATACCTTGAAACAAACAAGCGCTTCAGATCTGAGCCAAGTTGTTTTGATTTTCGAAAATAATAAATATGCAAAAGCAGTTTTTGGTAAATTTGACGAAAATCTCGCTTATATCGAAAAAAAACTCGAACTTAGTATTCATCCGCGTGGTAATGAAGTCTTAATCCGTGGAAATATTTCTGTTATAAAACATGCGCAATATGTATTGCAGCAGCTTTATGAACGTGCCAAAACACATCAAGAGCTCACTTTATCAGATATAAAAGGAGCGATTGCTATGGCAAATATACCAAAGAAGCAGAAAGAAGACACAATAACACACAAATCTGCAACGAAACGTATACCAGCACGGTTGAGTACCCATAAAAAAATAATTCATGCAAGAACTCCAACACAAGACGCTTACATAAGCGCTATGGAGCATACTGAACTTGTGTTTGGTGTAGGACCAGCAGGAACAGGAAAAACGTATCTTGCTGTTGCTCATGCTGCAATGCTTCTAGAACGTGGTATCATTGAGCGAATTATTCTCTCACGTCCAGCTGTTGAAGCTGGAGAACATCTTGGTTTTCTTCCCGGTGATCTCAAAGAAAAAGTCGACCCATATTTACGACCACTTTATGATGCTCTTTATGATATGATGCCCGCTGAAAAAATAGAACGCATTTTAGCTTCTGGTGTCATAGAAATTGCTCCTCTCGCCTTTATGCGCGGACGAACACTTGCCCATGCTGCTGTTATTCTTGATGAGGCACAAAATACTACCCCCATGCAAATGAAGATGTTCCTCACACGTCTTGGAGAAGGAACGCGTATGATTGTTACCGGTGACGTAAGCCAAATTGATTTGCCTACAGGGCAAAAATCAGGTCTCATTGAAGCAATTCGCATTCTTTCAAATGTAGAAAATATTGCAATTGTGCATTTTGATGAAAAAGATGTTGTACGCCACCCACTTGTTGCTGCTATCGTTCGTGCTTATGATCGTGATTCCGAAATACAAAATAAAAAAAAATCATTCGCATGCGATGCATTAAAAAATGAATTTGATTCGTCATGATTATTATTGATATAATGATTAAAAGCGCAGGGTGGAATGATGAGAAAATGCTTTATAATATCACTGAAAAAGCATTAATGGCAACTATGCATCATGTTTCATTGGAAAATGTTGTAAGCGAGATTAGCCTGCTTTTTACGGATGATGAACATATGGCACAAATCAATGCACAATGGCGCAACAAAAACAAATCCACTAATGTATTATCCTTTCCTGCTTTTCCACTTAAAGCTGGAAATCAACCTGGTCCCATGCTCGGTGATATTATTATTGCCCGAGAAACTGTTGTTTTCGAAGCAGAGAACGAAGGAAAAACATTTCAAGATCATTTAACGCATATGATTGTTCATGGTATCTTACATCTGCTTGGTTATGACCATGAAACTGATGATGAAGCATATAAAATGGAAAAGCTCGAAAGAGAAATTCTTCAAAAGCTTTCCATAAAAGATCCTTACGCATAATTGTCTATCAATGATAAAATTTAACTTTTAAAATCAATATTACCAGCATACCATTTAAAGCCTCTTATTTATCTGTTATAAAAAGAAAGTCTAAAAGATTTCAAAACCATGGCAAACAAAATAAATGCACAAAATAATAGTCAAGCATCTTCTAATAATGAAAAAGACCCCTCTCAACAGACGAATCATACAGAGAAATATTCCCTGATGAATCATTTATTTTCATTCTTACGGGGTCGTAATTGTGCATCTACGTCACTGCGCGATGATCTTACCGTTGCACTCACGACTAACAATGAAAAAGATACCGCCCTCTTCTCACCTGAAGAACGTACTATGCTGCATAACATTTTACGCTTACGTGAAGCACGCGTGGATGATGTTATGATACCTCGTTCTGAAATCGAAGCATTAGAAATAAACACCTCTCTTGGAGAAACCCTTCAATGTTTTGCAAAAATTGGTCATTCTCGTATACCCGTTTATGCTGAAACTTTAGATGATCCGCGCGGCATGATCCATATCCGCGATATTCTTAACTACATCACTCGCTTTATTATCAACCCAACAAAAACCGAACAAAAATCCGATTTGCTTCAATTAAACCATACAGACTTGCATACTCCAATCGGTGAATTGGATTTGATCCGAACAGTTCTCTTTGTTCCCAGTTCTATGCTTGCGAGCAAATTATTAACACGGATGCAAACTACACGAACTCAAATGGCTTTAGTTATTGATGAACATGGAGGAACAGATGGTCTCGTTTCAATGGAAGATATTGTTGAGTTAGTCGTTGGGGATATCGAAGATGAACATGATAATGTCGACAATGCTATCGTACGTGAACCAAATAATAAATGGCTCGTTGATGCAAGAACTGAACTAGAAGATGTGGAGAAAGCTCTTGGTCCTGATTTTATCGTAGGGGAATATGGTGATGAAGTTGATACTATTGGTGGTTTGATCGTCTCCATTCTTGATCGCATTCCTGCTAAAGGTGAAATTGTCGAAGCTGTACCTGGCTATAGATTTCGTATTTTAGAAGCTGATAAACGCCGGATTAAACGATTGCGCATTTTTCGCATTCCCAAAAATGAGAATCTTGAGAACAATGCCATCCCTAAAGAATAGTCCAGCGTTTTTAAACAATTTCATCGTTTTTTTGTTCTCTGTTACAGGCTGGAAGCGCCAAGCATGGATATTTCTGTGTGGTGCTCTTACTTCTTTTGCACTTCCACCCTTTTATTTAACACCTCTTTGCTTTTTAACTTTCCCTCTCTTTATTGTTTTACTTGACTCAATACGGGCCACCAAAAACAATAAAAAACATTTTTTTACTTACGCTTTAAGCTGTGGAACCTTTGGTTTTAGTTATTTTATTTGCGGCCTTTGGTGGCTATGCAATGCTTTGTTAACAGATCCAGATTCTTTTGGTTGGGCAGTCCCATTAGCCATTTTATTCCCTCCACTCTACCTTTCTCTTTATTGGTTTTTTTCTGGTTTCATTGTCGGTTTATTATGGACAAAAGGAATAGCACGCTTTTTTGTTTTAGCCTTTGCATTAGGATTATCCGAGTGGTTGCGTGCGTTTTTATTCACAGGATTTCCATGGAATTCTCTTGGCTATACAGCCATGCCAACCCCAATGTTCATGCAATCTGATGCAATCGTAGGACTTTACGGAATGAATATTCTTGCTGTATTAGCCTACAGTTTGCCAACTGTTTTATTAACGAATGAAAAAAAGAAAGTGGCACTTTCTCTTTGCTTATCACTTATATTCATTCACTGTAGTTTTGGGTTTTATCGTCTTCATACTATAGAAAACACAGCTGAAGATCAAAAAAGTGCTTATTGGGTGCGTATTGTTCAACCGTCCATCCAACAAAATATAAAATTGCGTGATAATACACGAGAAGCTATGTTGGAAGCGCATATGAAGCTAAGTGCAACACCAACAACCGATCAAAATTCAGAACCCGATTTTATCATATGGCCGGAAGCTTCCGTTCCTTACCTTCTTTATGATAACTCATCTATCACAATGCGCATTGCCTCTCTTTTAAAACCTAAACAATGGGCTATTATCGGAGCAATACGCGCCAGCAATGATCTACCTCATTCCCAAACACAATATTTTAATACAATTGCAGTCATTAATGCTCAAGGTAATATTTTAAATACCTCCGATAAACTTCATTTGGTTCCTTTTGGTGAGTATCTTCCTTATCAGAATTTATTGAAAAAAATTGGATTGCGTACCCTTGCCGATAATATTGGTGGATATAGTACTGCAAGTGTGCGCAAAATTGTTACAATGCCAAACGGATTTTCTTATCTACCCTTAATTTGTTATGAAGCAATATTTCCCCATGAAATGACTTTTCAAGGCTCCCCGCCTCAAGCAATTATTAATATTACAAATGATGCATGGTTTGGTGTAACACCTGGACCCTATCAACATCTTCAACAAGCACAGCTTCGTGCCGTTGAACTGGGAATCCCCCTCATACGGGCAGCCAATAATGGCATATCAGCTGTTATTGATTCTTATGGACGAATCGTTGTAGCTCTTCGACAAAATGCTGTGGGCATTATTGATTCACAAGTTCCATCATCCATTACCCCTATAGGAAGCAATGAATACAGAACTTTCTCTACTTTTATCTTATTCATCCTTATGCTATTGTGTCGTGTTGGTTTTGGTTCTACAAAACAGCTTAAATGATTCAAGTGCCCTTTGTACGGCATTATGTTGCGTGTACCAGTAGTATTGGGAAAAAATATTACATATTGTTTTAATTATATGATAAATCAGCTTCGCATAAATATGATGTTGATTTAGAAGAAAAGTGCTGGAAATAAAGAGTTGCATTATGACCGAAACTAGAAAAAAACCTGACCCTATAGATATCTATGTTGGAACTCGTATCCGTTTACGTCGTAATATTTTAGGACTCACTCAAGAGAAACTAGGTGAAAAATTAGGAATTACTTTTCAGCAAATCCAAAAATATGAAAAAGGAACAAACCGTATTGGTGCCAGTCGTCTTCAAGCGATAGCAGAAATTATGGATGTTCCTGTTTCTTACTTTTTTGATAAAGGTATTACCTCCCAACAAGTAGAGGGTTTTGCCGAAAGTGATCACAATTTTATAGACTTTTGTTCTAGCAGCGAAGGGATTCAGCTCATGCGCGCTTTTACAAATATATCTGATGCTAAAGTGCGTCGAAAAATTATTGACTTGGCAAAAGCACTTTCTGAGGAAGATGTGACAAATAAGTTATAAATTAAAATTATATCTTTTCTCTTTTATTCATATAAATTTGCATTGACGATTTGCTACAGAATTAGCAAATGGTAGCGACTTTAGTAAGCAATTAATTAAATCGTTGGTTTTCTTTTTTGAAGGAGTTCCTATGCCGCATCAAGATTATCTTTTTACGAGCGAATCGGTATCGGAAGGACATCCTGATAAAATTTGTGATCGTATTTCCGATGAAATCGTTGATATGATCTATAAAGAAGCTGAAAAGACTGGTACTGATCCATGGTTAGTACGCGTTGCCTGTGAAACTCTCGTCAGTGTCAACCGTGTTGTTATCGCTGGTGAAGTACGTGTTCCCGATACGCTATTAAAAAAAGATAAAAATAAAGAATTCATCTACGATGAAACTAGCTTTCCACTCATTAATCCTACACGTTTTCGTACAGCAGCGCGCCGTGCTATTCGTACCATTGGCTATGAACAAGCAGGATTCCATTGGAAAACTGTTAAAATTGATGTTCTTTTGCGCCCCCAATCAGCTGATATAGCAAGAGGGGTTGATAATGCTACGGATCGGCACGGTGAAGAAGGAGCAGGTGATCAAGGCATCATGTTTGGATATGCTTGCCGTGAAACACCTGATCTCATGCCTGCACCAATTTATTATGCGCATAAAATTCTCAAACTTCTTGCCGCAGCCCGACATAAAGGAGAGGGAGAAACTGGAAAATTAGGACCAGATGCTAAAAGCCAAATAACCATACGCTATAAAAATGGAAAACCAATAGAGGTCACATCCATCGTTCTTTCAACGCAGCACCTTGATGAAAGCTGGGATTCCAATAAAGTACGTACAGTGGTTGAGCCTTACATTCGCCAAGCTTTACATGACATTCCCATTGCAGCTCAATGCAGTTGGTATATTAACCCAACAGGAAAATTTGTTATTGGAGGACCTCAAAGCGATGCCGGATTAACGGGACGCAAAATTATTGTGGATACTTACGGAGGTGCAGCACCCCATGGAGGCGGTGCTTTTTCAGGAAAAGATACAACAAAAGTTGATCGTTCTGCTGCCTATGCGGCACGCTATCTGGCTAAGAATATTGTTGCTGCTCATTTAGCAGAGAGATGCACCATTCAACTCTCCTATGCAATTGGTATTGCACAACCTTTATCTATTTATCTTAATCTTCATGGAACAGGAAAAGTCGATGAAAAAGTTATTGAAGCAGCCATCCGCAAAATAATGGACCTTTCACCTACCGGCATTCGAAAACATCTTGACCTCAATAAACCTATTTATGCAAAAACAGCTGCCTATGGTCACTTTGGTCGTAAACCAAAAAACGATGGTTCGTTTTCATGGGAAAAAACTGATCTCGTGAAAACGCTTCAAACAATGATCCAAATCCCATGATTAAACATAATATACGTAAGAGTGAAGCATTTTTTGGACGCCGACAAGGAAAACAACTTCGAAACAGTCAGCTTACACGTATAAAAATGCTTCTCCCCAATTTTAATATTGATTTAAATGTTCCTCCTCCTTCAAACCTTACATCCTTATTTTCAAGCAAAGTAAGAGAAATTCGACTTGAAATCGGCTTTGGTGGAGGTGAACATTTACTTCATGAAATGGAATATTTTCCAAAAACCGGTTTTATCGGCGTCGAGCCCTTTATCAATGGCATGGCAAAAATATTGTTGTCTCTTGAACAGCATCAAAACCATCAAAATCGTCTTCGCCTCTATAATGATGATGCTACACGCCTCCTTGATTGGCTCCCTGATAACTCGCTTGATGGAATAGACCTCTTCTATCCTGATCCTTGGCCGAAAAAGAAACACTGGAAACGACGTTTCATCAACATAAAAAATCTTAACCGTTTTGCTCGTGTTCTTAAAATAGGGAAATTTTTTCGCTTTGCTAGCGATATAGACAGTTATGTAAACTGGACTTTGTACCATTGTGCACAACATGATCACTTTGAATGGAAAGCAGAAAGCCCTCAAGACTGGAAACTCCCTTATCCACTATGGAGTGGAACCCGCTATGAAGCAAAAGCTTTACGCGAAGGACGAACGCCTGCCTATCTTACCTTTATCAAGAAATAAATGATCAAGCGCTTTTCTCATAAACAACTTGAAAAATTTTGAATTTAAGAGTATCAATAGTTAAATTCTTGGTCTTATGATGAAGAGTGGGCCGTTGGACCCGCTCTTTTTTAATATCATAAAACTGATGAAAACAACTTGGATAAAATGTATGAACGAAGCTGAAAAAATAAGCAATCTTGACGAACCGCGCTTGTTTGAAGAAGAGGGTATCGAAGCACAGGTTGCTGCTCTTGTCATACCACTACTTAAACCTTTAGGTTTTCGTTTGGTTCGTGTAAAACTCCTTGGTCAAAATGGTTTAACACTTCAAATTATGGTTGAACGTGCCGATGGTTCTATGACCATAGAAGATTGTGAAACTGTTAGTCGAACTGTTTCCCCACTCCTTGATGTCCAAAATGTTATTGAACGCAAATATCATTTAGAAATCTCATCACCTGGAATTGATCGTCCATTGGTAAGAAAATCTGATTTTTTTCATTGGCAAGGGCATCTTGCAAAAATTGAAACAAAAATAATAATTGATGGGCGCCGAAAATTTCGCGGGACACTTACAAATATCACGCAAGATGGATTTATTTTAAACACTGATAAAGCTGCTTATGGAGAAGCCATGTATACCCCTATTTCCTTTTGTGATATCATAAATGCACATTTAGTGCTTACCGATGAGCTTATTCGCGATGCATTGAAACAAAATAAAGATTTAAGTCAACAATTCATTGCCGAAGAGAACGCTAACGACTCTATACAGACGCTCAATTTCAAAAAATAATATCACAGGGGAATACCCATCGTGTGGCACAAAGAAGGAGAAAATTGATGGCTACAAGCGCTAACAGGCTTGAGATTCTGCAAATTGCAGATGCTGTTGCACGTGAAAAGTCAATCGACCGTGAAATTGTCATTTCTGCGATGGCTGATGCTATTCAAAAAGCAGCACGTTCTCGTTATGGTCAAGAAACCAATATCCGTGCTGAAATCAATTCTAAAACAGGTGAAATTAAATTACAGCGCCTGCTTAAAATCGTTGATGTCGTTGAAGACTATACAACGGAAATTACTTTGTCTGATGCTCTCAAACATCAAGCAGAAGCAAAAATTGGTGATTTTTTTGCTGATCTTTTACCTCCTATGGATTTTGGACGTATCGCAGCACAATCTGCTAAACAGGTTATTGTACAAAAAGTACGCGACGCAGAGCGTGATCAGCAATATGAGGAATTCAAAAATAAAGTTGGTGAAATTATTTCTGGTACAGTTAAGCGTGTGGAATATGGTAACGTCATCGTTGATCTAGGGCGCGGTGAAGCTATTGTGCGCCGTGATGAATTAATTCCTCGTGAATCATTCCGCTATGGAGATCGCATTCGTGCTTTTGTCAATGATGTACACCGTGAAACGCGTGGGCCGCAAATCTTCCTTTCACGCACACATCCCCAATTTATGGTAAAACTTTTCACTATGGAAGTGCCAGAAATTTATGATGGTATTATAGAAATCAAATCTGTAGCTCGTGATCCAGGTTCACGGGCTAAAATCGCCGTTGTTTCACGCGATGGTTCCATTGATCCTGTTGGAGCATGCGTTGGAATGCGAGGAAGTCGTGTACAAGCTGTTGTTGCTGAATTACAAGGCGAAAAAATTGATATTATTCCTTGGTCGCCTGATGCGGCAACATTTGTCGTTAATGCACTGCAACCTGCTGAAGTTTCTAAAATTATCCTTGATGAAGATGCTGAACGGATTGAAGTTATTGTGCCAGATGATCAACTTAGCCTTGCTATTGGACGACGTGGGCAAAATGTTCGCTTGGCTTCACAGCTAACAGGATGGAACATTGATATTTTAACGGAAAAGGAAGAATCTGAAAATCGTCAAAAAGAATTTACTGAACGGAGTAAATTGTTTATGGAAGCCTTAGAGGTTGACGAAATGATCGGACAGGTTATGGCATCAGAGGGTTTTTCTTCTATTGAAGAAATCGCCTATATTGATCTTGAAGAAATCGCTTCTATTGATGGTTTTGACCATGATACCGCCGCTGAAATCCAAAGTCGTGCCCGCGAATATCTTGATCATCAAGAAAAAGAACTTGATGAAAAACGCAAGAAGCTCGGAGTTTCTGACGAATTGCGAACACTTCCTGGAATGACAAGTGCTATGTTGGTTGCTGTAGGTGAGGATGGTGTAAAAACGATAGAAGACTTTGCTGGCTATGCCGTTGATGATTTAGCTGGTTGGAGAGAACGCAAAGAAGGTCAAACACAGAATTTTTCTGGTATTTTAACCCCTTTTGACATTACACGCGCAGATGCAGAAGCTATGGTTTTAGCCGCACGTGTACAAGCAGGCTGGATAGACCAAGCTGATCTTGTTACAGAAAATCCTGTAGAAGATGAAAATTCTACAGAAAATGAAAAAATAGATGATTTGGATGTGGATACACTTTAAATGAATGAACGGACTTGCATTGTGACCCGAAAAAATGCTTCAGCACAAACGCTGATCCGTTTTGTTATTGGTCCCAATAACCAAATTGTTCCTGATCTTAAAGCGAATTTACCAGGGCGTGGCGTTTGGATTTCCGCCCATCACGCTGTTATTGAGAAAGCAATAAAACAGAAAGCTTTTCATAGAAATTTTAAAACAGATGTTGAGGTTGCACCAAATCTTGTGCATGTTATTGATACGCTTTTACTAAAAGCCGCTCTTTCAAGCCTTTCCATGGCACGAAAAGCGGGAGCAATTGTTATGGGAGCAACAAAGGTTGACGCTGCTATCCGCTCTGGTAAAGTTATTCTTGTACTTCATGCTAAAGAAACAACAGAAGATGGGAAACGAAAAATTGCACAGGCCATCCATTCAATACAACAACAAACAAATCGGACTATAAAAACCATATCTTTATTTACAAGTGATGAAATGCGAGTGGCTTTTGGCTCTAATCCTGTAATGCACGCGGCCTTACTGGACACAAAGGCTGCTGAAGGATTTCTCAAAACGACATGTAAATTGATCAGCTATCGTGACGACAAGCATAGTAAGTCTAGTGAGATGACGGCACAAGCCGTGAAGGAAGTACAATGAGTGAAAATAACAACGACAAAACAACCGTCAAGAAGACACTAACTCTCAAGAGGTCTGTCTTGGAAACGAGCACGGTTAAACAAAATTTTAGTCATGGCCGTACGAAGGCTGTCGTTGTCGAAACCAAACGGCGTAAAATTACGCGACCTGATGAAAAAGCTGAAACCCTACAGCCCATTACAAAGCCGCATGTGGCCCCCCAGCGTTCTAAACCGCGTTTTGAGGGAAAAAAGCCTCAAGAATCTGTGGCCAAAAGCAATCTTTCATCAACTGAAATGGAAGCGAGACTTCGCGCGTTAGAAGAAGCACATATCCAAGAAAGAATAACGCGAGAACAAGCCGAAGAAGAAGCAAGACGCGCTAAAGAGCGTGAAGAAATTTTACAGCAAGAAAGTAAAGAAAAAGAAATACATCTCCAACAAGAAGAAGAAATATCACCAGTACAGACTCCACCTGTTCCCCCTCTCATTGAACAGACAGATATTCCTATTGCGCCTAAAAACACAACCGTGATTGAAAAACGCAAAATAGATGACAATAAAGAGGAAGAACGGCATAGTCGACGTGCTAATCCTGCTAAATCAGAAATACGTGTACCAAAAGTTGTCAAAGGAGCTGATGAGCGGCGGCGCGGAAAGCTAACTCTGAATAGTGCACTGGATGAAGAAGGAAACGCACGTGGGCGCTCAATGGCTGCAATGCGGCGTAGACAGGAAAAGTTTAAGCGTGCACAAAATCAAGAACCAAGAGAAAAAATTTCTCGCGAAGTTGTTCTTCCTGAAACGATTACCATTCAAGAGCTCGCACAACGTATGACGGAGCGTTCTGTTGATGTGATTAAATTCTTGATGAAACAAGGACAAATGATGAAACCTGGCGATGTTATTGATGCAGATGTTGCCGAACTCATCGCTGTTGAATTTGGCCATACTGTTAAACGTGTTTTAGAATCTGACGTAGAAGAAGGTATCTTTAATATAAAAGATAATCCTCAAAACATGCAGCAGCGTCCCCCTGTTGTAACCATTATGGGCCATGTTGACCACGGAAAAACTTCTCTTTTGGATGCTATTCGTAAAGCAAATGTTGTTTCTGGCGAAGCAGGAGGTATTACGCAGCATATTGGTGCCTATCAAGTAGAACAAAACGGTCAAAAAATTACCTTTATTGATACACCTGGTCATGCTGCATTTACGGCTATGCGTGCACGTGGAGCTCGTGTTACTGATATTGCTGTTCTCGTTGTAGCCGCTGATGATAGTGTTATGCCCCAAACGATTGAATCAATCAATCATGCGAAAGTCGCTGGTGTACCTATCATTGTTGCTATCAACAAAATTGATAAACCAGCTGCGAATGCACAAAAAGTACGTACAGAACTTCTACAACATGAAGTGTTTGTTGAAACTATGGGCGGTGAAACTTTGGACGTTGAAGTTTCTGCTAAAACTGGTCAAAATCTTGATAAACTTCTCGAAGCTATCCTTCTTCAGGCTGAAATGCTTGATCTGAAAGCAGATCCTCAACGAACTGCAGAGGGCGTTATCATTGAAGCCAAATTGGATCGCGGACGTGGATCTGTTGCAACAGTTCTTGTTCAAAAAGGTACATTACACCCTTCTGATATTATAGTTGCCGGAAATGAATGGGGTCGTGTGCGTGCTTTGATTGACGACCATGGCCGCCATGTCAAAGAAGCCGTTCCCTCTACACCGATTGAAATTTTAGGAATGCAAGGAACACCACAAGCCGGAGACCGTTTTGCTGTTGTCACACATGAAGCAAAAGCACGTGAAATTTCTGAATATCGTCAACGATTAGCACGTGATAAAGCTGTTGCGCGGCAAACTGGTTCGCGTGGTTCTCTTGAACAGATGATGACAAAATTGCAAACGACTGGTGTTAAGGAGTTTTCTCTTATTATAAAAGGGGATGTGCAAGGATCAATTGAAGCAATTGCTTCAGCATTGGAAAAACTCGGAAATGATGAGGTTCGTGCGCGTATTGTACATTCTGGTGCTGGAGGAATTACCGAAAGTGATATTTCTCTTGCGGAAGCTTCTAACTCTGCTGTAATTGGCTTTAATGTTCGAGCCAATAAGCAGGCACGTGATTTTGCTAAAACACAAGGAATTGAAATTCGTTATTATAACATCATTTATGATCTTGTTGACGATATCAAGGCTGCCATGTCTGGATTACTCTCACCAGAACAGCGTGAAACTTTCCTTGGTAATGCTGAAATTCTAGAAGTCTTTAACATTACAAAAATTGGAAAAGTTGCAGGATGTCGTGTTACAGAAGGTAAAATAGAACGAGGAGCCGGTGTTCGCCTTATCCGCGATAATATCGTTATTCACGAAGGAAAGCTGAAAACACTCAAACGTTTTAAAGATGAAGTCAGTGAAGTGCAAAGTGGTCAAGAATGTGGAATAGCCTTTGAAAATTATGACGACATGCGCGCAGGAGACATCATTGAGACCTTCCGTATCGAACATATTAATCGTACATTATAAAATAATCCAATAACCTTATTCTGTTATAAAATGAGAAAAAGTTATTAGATTTTATACACAATATCTTTTTTTCCTTATCTAAATGGTCAAAAAAAGAGATCTTGTAGCAAGGATAAAACTTTGATGAAAAATGCAGGGCCATCACAACGGCAACTTAGAGTAGCAGAGCAAGTACGTCATGCAGTAGCGCATATATTACAGCGTGATATTTTGCTTGATGATATCTTAAAAGATATTGTTATTTCTGTCTCTGAAGTACGCATGTCACCAGATTTAAAAATTGCTACTTGCTTTGTATCACCTCTCAGCACTCTTAAAAATGCTTCTCATACCGATGTTGTTGATACCCTCAATAAACATAGTCGTTTTCTCCGTGGAGAAATCAGTCATGCGTTGCGACAAATGAAATATATGCCAGAACTGCGTTTCCGGCTTGATAATAGTTTTGATAATTTTTCAAAAATTGATGCCCTCCTTCGCTCGCCTGAGGTTGCACGCGATCTTCACCATAGTGATACAGATGAGGATTAAAGATATGGCGCGGCAACACAAGAAAAAAGGGCGTCCTGTTTCTGGCTGGGTCATATTTGATAAACCAAAAGGAATGAAATCAACAGAAGCTGTCTCACAAATCAAATGGCTCTTTCATGCTCAAAAGGCAGGACATGCGGGTACACTTGATCCTCTTGCTTCTGGTCTCCTTCCTATTGCATTGGGCGAAGCAACCAAAACCGTTCCTTACGTGATGCAAGGCAAAAAAACTTACCGTTTTCATATTGCTTGGGGGCAAGAGCGCTCAACAGATGATCTAGAAGGAGAAATAACGAAAACTTCTCTCATACGTCCAACACAAGAAGAAATACTTGCTCTTCTTCCTCAATATACGGGTATTATTTTGCAAACACCTCCACAATTTTCAGCAATCAAAATTGCTGGAAATCGTGCCTATGATTTAGCGCGTGAAGGGGAAGTTGTTGAAATTCCGCCCCGTGAAGTGGAAATAGAAACTTTCAAGTTATTAGAAATGCCTACTAAAGAGCATTCTGTCTTTGAAATAACCTGCGGAAAAGGAACTTATGTGCGCTCTTTAGCACGCGATATGGGACGTGATCTCGGTTGCTATGGGCATATTGCTGATTTAAGACGTATTGCCGTCGCACCTTTTGATGAAGAAGATCTCATTACATGGGAGGAACTAAAAGCGGCCATTCCGCCAAATAAAAACACTACAGATGAAAATAATCGTTCTTTTGAAAAAAACTTCTCAACACTCGATGGGCTCTTAATTGACACAAGTGCCGCATTAGATTGCCTCCCTCACTATATCCTTAATGAAACTCAAGCACAGAGAATTATCAAGGGTCATTCTATCCTCTTGAATCATCACAAAGTACCTCTTGATGAAGAGGAAATTTGTGTCCTCTATAAGGAACAACTTCTTGCTATTGGCATTCTCGACAAAGGTCTATTTAAACCAAAGCGGATTTTCACAATTTAATCGATTCTTTTCCACAACCACCTTTTGCGAAAAGATATTTTTCTCTATCAATTAAGAAAAATATGGTGCTTTTCATTGTCTATATTTACCGTATTCATATCAAAATTGAAGTCAGTGCTATAAGCTAACACCACCACACACTTTTTCCTCTTAATGTCGCAATAATCCTTGCATTTGAAGGGATTCATAAGAGGCTTTTTATTTCTTTTTCAATCATTTTTACTCACACTTTAGCCCTCGTTTGTAATGTGCAAGCGAAGATGTGGACTGATTTACTCTAAATAGATTTGAAACGAGAAAAGCTTAAGACTTTCAGAACTATCACTCAACATGAAAAATTGTAAATAACCGTTATAAATCAATTTATTAACTATTTAAGCAGCAATTTTTTGTTATGATTAAGCTAACAAGTTGATCGAAATAATATTAACATATTTAATATTTACAAAAACTGTTTTAACCCTAAGGGAGATGATCAGAGGAAACTTTTAAAAGCATCTCATTGGCTTGAGGTATTGTTTGGCGTTCAATCATGCGGTGCACTCTTATACCGTTAGGAGCACAATTTAAATGACGCAGACGCTTATTGACTTCTGCATCTGCTTTTGTACGACGATGATTATGGCGTAAATAATCTACCCATGTTGGCATATGATAAGCCTCTGTCCAATATTCAGGTCTTTCAAGATCTCGTAAAAGGACCCACTGACGCGCACCATCACGTAATCGAATATGGCGTCGACGCGTCATCACTTTGAGAAACTCTTCGAGTTCATTTTCATGAATTTGGTAATCAATCATTATCATGATCGGGCCACTTCTTGCTTTGAGGTCGAGTAATAATTCCGGCTCTCTAAAATGATCAAGAGGATTTAAATCTATCTGAGGAATTTCTTGAATTCTAAATTTTACCCCTGCAAGAGCACCAAAAATCAAGAATAAAGAACAAACGCTCAAAGCAATTGTTGGAGAATAACCATCAGCTAAACCTCCCCAGATTGCACTTCCAATAGCCATCCCCCCATAAGATGCCGTTTGATAAAGAGCTAAAGAACGTGCAACAACCCAGCGTGGTGTAGAGAGTTGTACAGATGTATTAAACAATGATAAGGCCAAAACCCAACATAAACCTGCAGGAAATAAAGCAATATGGCTTATAATCAGTGAACGGCTGATTCCCAATAAAAAGCAAGAAAAGGCGAAACCAATAAATGCACTTGCAATAATTGTTTCTGAACGAAAATGATGCCGTACAACTGCATTAATAATGCCTGCTGTCATGGCTCCTAACCCAAAACAACCAAGCAATGTACCATAAAGAAGGGCACTTCCTCCAAGAACTTTATGCGCAACAATTGGCAAAAGTGCTAAAATAGAAATTGCTCCTATACCAAAAAGGAACGCTCGAACCATAATGCTCAGGAGATTAGGTGACATCGCAACATAACGCAAACCATCTGAGACAGCTCCTAACAGCCTTTCTCGTGGCAATGAGTTGTTTTCATAATTCGACTTCCAGAAAAACAACGCACCAATAAGAGGAATATAGCTTATAGCATTAAACAAAAAAGCAGCCGATGCCCCTAAAGTTGCAATGATGGCACCCCCAATAGCAGGACCAACACTCCGCATCAAATTAAAGCCAACACTATTCAAACTAACAGCAGCAGGAATATTTTCCCTGCTCACAATATCTCCTATCGTTGCTTGCCAAGAAGGATTATAAAAAGCTGTGCCACATCCAATCAAAAACGTAAAACATAACAAAAGCCAAGGTGTTAGAAATCCCATATAGGCTAAAACAGATAAACTCATCGATATGACCATCATCATAATCTGTGCACACAACATAATTTGACGCCGATTAAAATTATCAGCTAATGCCCCTGCCATCAAAGAAAACATAACAAGTGGTAATGTTGTGGCACTTTGAACTAGCCCAACCATGGAATGCGAAGAACTAATCAACGCCATTAACCACCCTGCTCCAACAGCTTGTATCAGCCCCCCTAAATTAGAAATAAGAGTAGATGACCATAAATTTCGAAATACCGAATTACGAAAAAGTTTTAATGTTGAAATGCTCTGCATCTTTTTCCTCCAACGGTATTTATCACTTTTGTTACCACACACACACGCTCATAATCTTTGTATCAAAAGGATGCATAATTGTTTAAAAAACTTCTCATAAAACTCTATTTAAATCAATATTTCAAAACAAAAGCTTTTATTTAAAGAAAGACTTCAAAATGCTGTCAAGGACTAGTATTTTAACCTTCTTTCCTATATAAGAACGAAATTAGGTAAGAGTCTTCGACTTTTCCTGTTTTCTCACAGACCCTAGCTGAACGACATCTCGGCTATGGGTGACTTTATGTTTCTTCGTTTTTGGAAAGGATAATACGATGTCGATTACAGCTGAACGTAAAAAAGCTCTTGTCGCAGAATACGCAAACAAAGTTGGTGATACAGGATCACCAGAAGTGCAAATTGCTGTACTTTCTGAACGTATTTCTAATTTAACAAACCACTTTAAATCTCACAAAAAAGATAATCATTCTCGTCGTGGTCTTTTGAAGATGGTGTCTCAACGCCGGCGTCTTCTTGATTATCTTAAAGGAGTTGACCAAAATCGTTATCAGACACTTATAAAGAAGTTAGGTTTACGTCGCTAAAAGAAAAATGGAGGTGGTATTTAAAAAAACCACCCATTTTTTCAATGTGTTGCTTTTAATTAAAAATTTTAAAAACTGATAAGTTATTATGGGATAGGACTGCTCATCGTTTCACATTTAATGCGATTTACTTCTCTCTTCTCGCAACAAAGGAAGTAATTTGTTGTCCACCCCAAAACTTGCAAATATGCTGCGCACAACCAGAATGTAAGCAATCAAAGATTTAAACACTGGTCATTAAGGATAAAAAATGTTCAAAACGCACAAGATAGAAATTGAATGGGCTGGGCGTCCTCTCACCCTTGAGACAGGGAAAATAGCGCGTCAAGCTGATGGTGCAGTGATTGCTACCTATGGAGAAACTATTGTCTTAGCAACCGTTGTATCGGCCAAAAACCCAAAACCAGACCAGGACTTTTTTCCACTCACTGTTAATTATCAAGAAAAATTCTATGCTGTTGGTAGAATACCTGGGGGCTATTTAAAACGTGAAAGTCGACCAAGTGAAAATGAAACTTTGGTTTCACGTTTGATTGATCGCCCAATTCGTCCCCTTTTCGTTGAGGGATATAAAAATGATACACAAGTTATTGTTTCCGTTATACAGCATGATCTCGAAAACAATCCCGATATCCTTGCGATGATTGCATCTTCTGCCGCATTGACCCTGTCAGGTGTTCCTTTCATGGGACCTATAGCTGGTGCACGCGTTGGCTATTGTAATGGACAATATGTTCTTAATCCTCATATCGATGAAATGCCTGAATCAAAACTTGATCTTGTTGTTGCTGGAACAGAAAGTGCTGTTTTGATGGTTGAATCAGAAGCACAAGAATTACCGGAAGATATCATGTTGGGGGCCGTGATGTTTGGTCACCAAGGCCTTCAACCTGTCCTTGATGCCATTATAAAGCTTGCTGAAGTTGCTGCAAAAGATCCTCGTGATTTTGTTCCTGAAGATCTTTCTGAACTTGAAAAAGCGATGCAGAAAATGGCAGAACAGGATATACGAAAGGCTTACACAATTACTGATAAGCAAGAACGTTATGCTGCAATTGATGCACTAAAGACAGAAATCCTCAATAAATTTATGCCAGAAACAGAAAAAGACTGTCAATTTAGTACAGATCAAATTGCAACCGTATTTAAACAGTTGCAAGCAAAAATTGTTCGTGGGAACATTCTTGATACCCAAAAGCGGATTGATGGACGCAATCTTTCTACCGTGCGCCCTATCCAATCAGAAGTAAGTATTTTACCCCGCACACATGGATCAGCACTCTTTACCCGTGGAGAAACACAAGCTATTGTCGTTGCAACGCTAGGAACTGGTGAAGATGAACAATATGTTGATTCCTTAACGGGAATGTATAAGGAAACATTCCTTCTCCATTACAATTTCCCACCATTTTCAGTGGGTGAAACGGGACGCCTTGGTTCTCCTGGTCGTCGTGAAATTGGACATGGTAAATTGGCATGGCGGGCAATTCACCCCATGTTGCCAACGAAAGAATCTTTTCCTTATACCATTCGTACTGTCTCAGAAATCACTGAATCCAATGGCTCTTCTTCTATGGCAACGGTTTGTGGAACCTCACTTGCTCTTATGGATGCTGGTGTTCCTCTAGCACGCCCTGTTGCTGGTATTGCTATGGGCTTGATTAAAGAAGGAGAACGCTTTGCTGTTCTTTCTGATATTTTAGGGGATGAAGATCATCTTGGAGATATGGATTTTAAAGTCGCAGGAACAGAAAATGGTATTACTGCCTTGCAAATGGATATCAAAATTGATGGTATTACCGAAGAGATTATGAAAATCGCGCTTGAACAAGCCAAAGGAGGCCGAATTCATATCCTTAATGAGATGGCGAAAGCTTTAACCAGTGCACGTGCTGAGCTGAGTGAATTTTCTCCACGAATCGAAGTTATGAATATTTCTGTCGATAAAATCCGTGATGTTATCGGCTCTGGTGGTAAAGTTATTCGGGAAATCGTGGAACAAACTGGAGCAAAAATTAATATTGAAGATGATGGTACCATTAAAATTGCTTCTGCTGATGCTAAAACCATTGAAGCGGCAAAACGCTGGATCCATTCTATTGTCGATGAGCCTGAAGTTGGTGCTATCTACCAAGGAACAGTTGTAAAAACTGCAGAATTTGGTGCATTTATAAACTTCTTTGGTTCTCGTGATGGACTCGTTCATATCTCTCAGCTTGCATCAGAACGCGTCAGCAAAACAACCGATATTGTAAAAGAAGGTGACAAAGTTTGGGTTAAATTAATGGGCTTTGATGAGCGTGGAAAAGTTCGGTTATCAATGAAGGTCGTTGATCAAACAACCGGAAAGGAAATCACCGGTGATAAAGCGATGAATGAAGAAAAGTGCGTGGATGAAAAAAAACAACCTGAAAATAAGCGCCGCCGTAAGAAAAAAGAAGAGTAAGTTTTTCTTCTTATCGTATCATGAAATGCCATCCCAATATTGGAGTGGCATTTTTTTCTTTGAAAGAGTCATATGTGTTATTATTTTTGCCTTTTGAAAATCATGAACTCCCGTATCCTGATCCAAACCAGTGTTGGCTAAGTTTTGGTTTAACAGAAATCCCAGCTCAAGAATGGGCACAAAATTTAAGAGTTATTACGCCTTGGCGACCAGATTTTTTAAAATTTGTCGATACTCAATTTCACTGCTCTCCTCAAATAGATAAAACCTTCAGCTATGATGGTGCATTTTTACATTTGAGCAAATATCGTGGTTTGAACCAAAATTGTTTTCTTGATTTATTAGAATGCGTTAAACCCAATGGATGGATTGTAATCAGTGGGAATAAAACTGCTGGTGCTGCTTCAATGATGAAATGGGTCAAAACAATTGTTCCCATCACCAATAAATTATCTAAAAATCATGGTCTTGTATTTTGGTTGCAAGTTCCTCAACAAATTGAGAGACATAACATTGCGCAATTGCGCTCACCACCGCTCACTTTTGGTAAATTTCAAACCGCTTCTGGTATGTTCTCACACGGACGTATTGATCCAGGATCTGCTGCGCTTGCGTCTTATATGTTCAAAGTTATTTCTGGAAAAACGGCTGATTTTGGTGCTGGATGGGGCTATCTTTCTCACGTTGCACTTGAAAGAAGTGAAAAACTCACCGCTCTAGACCTTTATGAAGCCGACTACAACGCTTTGAGAGCAGCAAAACGGCACCTTAAATCCATAACAGCTCCTTTTCCAATTCATTTTTATTGGCATGACCTTGTACATGAACCTATCACAAATCTATATGACACAATCATTTCAAATCCACCGTTTCACACACAACAAACGACAGATGTTTCATTAGGAAAAAATTTTATTATAAATGCTGCAAAGTGCTTAAAACCAAGCGGCAGTCTGCTTTTTGTTGCAAACCGCCACCTGCCTTATGAAACATTATTAAAAAATATTTTCCGCACAGTGTTGATACATGAACAAGCCCATGGTTTCAAAATTATCGAAGCGCGCAGATAAACAAAACAAGCAATAACTTTCAAAGAATAAAACGGGAAAGATCGATATCAGCAGCAAGCTCGCCAATAGATTTTCTTACGTAAGCAGCATCAATTTTAAACGATGTTCCAGCTTTATCTGGCGCCGTAAAAGAAATCTCATCCAAAACGCGCTCCATCACTGTTTGCAAACGACGTGCCCCTATATTTTCAATCCTTGCATTTAAATCTACAGCAATATCTGCTAAAGCATCAATTGCATCATCGGTAATTTCCAAATGAACCTCTTCCGTTGCCATAAGAGCAATATATTGTTTAATCAAACTGGCTTCTGGTTCTGTTAGAATGCGTCGTAAATCTTCCCTTGTTAAAGGATTGAGCTCCACACGGATGGGCAAACGTCCTTGAAGTTCGGGTAATAAATCAGATGGCTTGGAAACATGAAATGCACCTGAGGCAATAAAAAGAATATGATCTGTTTTGATTTGCCCATATTTTGTAGCAATTGTTGTTCCTTCCACCAAAGGCAAAAGATCACGTTGAACGCCCTCACGCGAAATCGCAGCACTGGCTCCACCGTCTCGAGTTGCAATTTTATCAATCTCATCAATAAAAACAATACCATCATTTTCAGCAACACGAAGCGCCTCTTGAATAATTTGCTCCTGATCAAGGAGTTTTTCAGATTCATCATCAATGAGCGGTTTAAAAGAATCCTTTACCGTCGTCTTACGGACTTTTGTACGACTGCCCATTTTGCCCAAAATATCTGATAAATTCATAATACCCATTTGTGCCCCAGGCATACCAGGAATATCAAAGGTTGAAGCACTATTGCTATTATTATCGGCGACTTCAATTTCAATCTCTTTCTCATCCAGCTCACCTTCACGCAATTTTTTACGAAAACTATCACGGGTAGCAGGACTTGCTGTTTTACCAACAAGGGCGTCTAAAACGCGCTCTTCAGCATTCACGTGAGCCTTTTCTTTTATTTCATCTCGTTTCTTTTCACGTACAAGAGAAATGGCAATTTCAACAAGATCTCGAATAATTTGCTCAACATCACGTCCCACATAACCAACTTCAGTAAATTTCGTCGCTTCTACTTTAACGAAGGGTGCTCCAGAAAGTTTTGCTAATCGACGTGCGATTCCTGTTTTACCAACACCTGTTGGCCCTATCATTAAAATATTTTTTGGCATAACTTCTTCACGCATCGGCTCATCAAGCTGTTGCCTACGCCACCGATTGCGCAATGCAATAGCTACAGAGCGTTTGGCATCATTTTGGCCAATAATAAAACGATCAAGTTCAGAAACAGTCTCACGAGGGGAAAATACAACACACATTTAAATAGCTTTCTCTAAAGAAGATAATTCTGCATCCAATGTTTCAATCGTAAAATGATCATTGGTGTAAACACAAATTTTAGCGGCAATAGCCATAGCTTTACGAGCAATAGTTTCTGCATCCAAATCCAAATCCATGAGTGCACGCGCTGCTGAAAGAGCAAAATTTCCTCCAGAGCCAATTGCCATAACCCCATCTTCTGGTTCTAAGACATCACCAAGCCCTGTTAAAGCCAAAGTTACTTTCTTATCAGCCACGAGCATCATTGCTTCGAGACGACGCAAATAGCGATCTGTTCGCCAATCTTTTGCAAGTTCTACACAGGCACGCATAAGCTGATCAGGATATTGTTCAAGCTTTGTTTCCAATCTCTCCAGTAATGTAAAAGCATCTGCCGTAGCACCTGCAAAACCAGCAATAACCACTCCGTTCTTTCCAAGACGACGCACTTTACGTGCATTGCCTTTCATAATTGTCTGTCCAAGAGAGACCTGACCATCACCGGCCATCACGACTTTTCCACCTTTTCGTACCGTAATAATTGTTGTACCATACATTATGTCTGGCTTATGTTCTGTCATAAGGAAACTCCTTAATATTAACTTTACTTTTTAATATTGATTTCTTTTCATACAATGTAAAACTCAATTACTATTGTCCTATTTAAGAACATATACAGCAAAACACAATGATTCAGCATAACTCAATTTGTTGAAAATGGAAAAATGATATCATTGTTGTCAATGTAAATTACTGCTAAATAGCTTTATATAAACAGTTTGTGCTTTTTAGAGGAAAATTATGAAAAAAATAGCCATAGGGACCTTAGGTGGAACAATTGCAATGACTGCTGATAGTTTTGGTCACATGCAACCGACTTTAACTTCAGATAACCTTATAAAAAGTGTTCCTGATTTAAATAACGTTGCTGATATTCATGCACAAACATTAATGCAAATACCAAGTGGATCTTTATCGTTTCAAATGCTTTTTGAAATAATTAAGTGGGCAAAACAACAAATAAACGCTGGTGCAGAAGGTATTGTTTTAACACAAGGGACTGATACTCTGGAAGAAACAGCTTTTTTTCTTTCTCTTTATTGGAAGGAGGCTGAACCACTCATCATAACCGGCGCTATGCGCATGCCTCATGAAGCAGGCGCGGATGGCCCCGCAAACATTTTAGCAGCCACTCGTGTCGCAGCAGCCACACAAAGTCGTAACAGGGGCGTTCTCGTTGTCATAAATGATGCAATTCATTCACCTTATTGGCTCTATAAAAGCCATACCGTCAAAGTCGAAACATTTCAATCAGGTCTTGCAGGTGTTTTAGGAACTATTTTAGAGGGAAAACTTATTTATTTCAATGATCGAAAATTTTTTCCGACAACGTTTGATCTTCCCCAAAATCATGATCATCAAATTGCACTCCTCTATTCCTCTTTATCATCTGGTGCACAATTAATGAAACTATGCCTTGAAAGTGGGTATTATGCTGGAGTTGTTATTGCTGGTTTTGGTGCGGGGCACTGTAGTTTTCAAGAAGCAGACCTTGTACAACAATATGCACAAAAAATACCAATCATTATTGCTAGTCGTTGTTGTAATGGCTCAACAACTCGTATAACTTATGGCTATAAAGGCTCCGAAATCGATATGATTGCTTCTGGTGCTCTCATGTCTGGTTATTTATCAGCCGTAAAAGCGCGTCTACTTTTATGGGCTTTTTTGGCGCAAGGGCACTCATTAGCACAAATCCGTGCAAACTGGAATGACTGGACTATAAGTTAATGAAAAATGATCTATTATCTTAAAAGAAGAGAGCATGCAAAACAAAATTTATTTGAAAATAAAGCCGCTCTTCTGTCTGCTCTTAATCAATTGCTGCTGCAAAAAAATCTCGACAAATACAAATGATTGATACAACTATACAAAAAATTAATCAGAAAGATAATCTGGTCAAATCTGTTTCTGACCGATATTCACCCTATCGTGTTTTTACTGCACAAGAATGGTCAGAGTTTCGTGAAGACACACCTCTTACTTTGACTTTTGATGAAATTAAGCGTTTACGCTCTATTGATGATCCTATCGATCTTAAAGAAGTCCAACGCATTTATCTTTCTTTATCGCGTCTGTTATCATGCCATGTTGAAGCAGTACAGGAACTTTTCCACAAACGTCAGCAGTTTCTCCATCAAGAAGAGAGTAGAAAAACGCCCTTTATTATTGGAATTGCTGGTTCTGTAGCTGTAGGAAAATCAACCACGGCTCGCATTCTTCAAGAACTGTTGAAACGTTGGACATCTAGTCTTAAAGTTGATCTAATCACAACGGATGGTTTTCTCTATCCTAACGCAATCTTACAGCAAAAAAATCGTATGAATCGTAAAGGATTTCCTGATTCCTATGACATTAAAAAGCTGCTGTGCTTTCTTTCGGCTATAAAAGCAGGTATCGGAAATGTCCGTGCCCCACTTTACTCACATATGACCTATGATGTTCTAGAAAATCAGACAATTACCATCGATCGTCCTGATATTTTAATTGTTGAAGGTATTAATGTATTACAGGTCAGTGATCTTCCTAAAGATGGAAAAGCTATTCCTTTCGTATCAGATTTTTTTGATTTTTCAATCTATGTCGATGCCGAAACAGAAGTCATTCGTCACTGGTATTTGGAGCGCTTTAAACGTTTGCGTAAAACAACTTTTCAAAATCCTGAATCCTATTTTCATCGTTATGCCCACCTCAATGAAAAAGAAGCCTCAAAAATCGCTGAGGATCTTTGGCAAACGATTAATTTAAAAAATTTACAGGAAAATATATTGCCAACACGACCACGGTCCAATCTCATTCTACGAAAGGGAAAAAATCATTTGGTCGAATATGTCGCACTTAGACGACTATAAGGATCTCATAACTATGCAGCACCACCACATTCATTTTACCTCAACGCGTATCGATAACAGTTGCCCTATCATCTTGGTAAACCAAAGAAATCTTGCTAACTTATCACTTGATGCGTCAACAACAGCATGGATAAAAGTTAATGACTTTACTGGAAAAGCGGGACAAATACTCTTTGTTCCTCACGAAACGGGGCATTTAAAAAAAGTTTTATTTGGAATTGGCAATAATAGCGATCCTTTTATCACAGGAGTTCTTGCTCAAAAACTTCCTGCTGGTCAATGGCATTTAGAAGGTACAACCTCTGATGAAATAAATACCTATCTTGGATTAGCATTCGGTAGCTATCAATTTAATCGCTATCGTCAAAATTCTTCTTTCAAATCATTATCCATCCATGTCAATGAGGCCGTTGATCTTAATGAACTCCAACGAATTTATGAAGCTGTCTTTTTCGTCCGTGATCTCATTAATATTCCAGCGAATGATATGACCCCTGATGCTCTCGAAAAAGAAGCTCGAAAACTAGGAAAAACCTACGGTGCTCACATCAAAAGTATTTGTGGAGATGATCTCTTAACCCATAACTTTCCGATGATTCATGCTGTAGGACGAGCAGGCAGCACTGCACCACGACTGATTGAGTTACTCTGGGGGAAAGAACATCATCCTAAAATAACGTTGGTGGGCAAAGGCGTAACTTTTGATACTGGAGGACTCGATATTAAATCAGCCAATAACATGTTGCTTATGAAAAAAGACATGGGGGGTGGAGCAAACGTTTTGGGATTGGCTAAACTTATCATGGATGCAAAATTGCCTTTCCGTCTACGTGTTTTGATTCCAGCTGTAGAAAATGCAATTTCTGCGAATGCTTACCGACCAAGTGATATCCTCAGAAGTCGTAAAGGTTTAAGTGTTGAAGTAGGTAATACAGATGCTGAAGGGCGCCTTGTCCTTGCCGATGCACTCGCCTATGGTGATGAAGAAAGTCCACAATTCATGCTTTGTATGGCTACTTTAACAGGGGCAGCGCGTATAGCATTAGGACCAGATCTTCCCGCATTTTATTGTAATGATTCAATATGGGCACAACAAATTTCTGAATCTGCTCACGCTGTCTTTGATCCTCTTTGGCAAATGCCCCTTTGGAAACCTTACCAAGAAATGTTATCATCACCAATTGCTGATCTTAACAATGTAACTGGAAATAGCTTTGCTGGTTCTATAACAGCTGCTTTATTTCTTAATTCTTTTGTTGAAAAAGCTGAACATTTTGCGCATTTTGACCTTTATGGATGGATTCCAAAAGAAAAACCAGGATACCCTATTGGTGGATCAGCACAAACTATTCGTGCCCTTTATAATATTTTTAAAAATGAAGTTTGACACACAATATTCAAAAAAATAGACAATTTTGCAGCTTAAAGAATAATTGGTCTTACACAGTATTCTTAGTTTTGTTTGAGGATAAAAATCTTACCAATACAGCTTTCATGAGTTTGTTTAAAGGTAAGAAGTAACAAAATGGAAAGCAAAAAGATGATCTCTAAAGACCCAAGACTTCATGCATTCAGAGATGATCTAGCAGATCAACGTCTTGAAACAGAAATTACAGCTCAGCGCTTTGTTCAAGGTGAAAAAAGACGTGTTAATACAGCGGTCGCTGGACTTTTTAAAGAAAATAGTAAAAAAAGTGAAAGACAAACAGAATGCTTATTGGGAGAAGAACTTCTCATTTTTGAACAAGGGGAAACAATGTCGTGGGGACAATCACTCAAAGATGGTTATGTTGGTTATATTGATACAAAAGTTCTTTGTACATCAACCATAAAACAAACGCATGTGGTTTCAGTACCACGTACATTTAAATATTTACACGCTGACTTACGTGGACCAATAGTGTCCCCTTTATCTATGGGAAGCAAAGTCAGTGTTGTTGATGAAATTGAAGTCCGTGACACAATGTATTCTATTCTTGAAAATGGAACAGCAATCATTACGAGCCATCTCAGCCCCATTGGACGCGTATATGAAGATTATGTCACAGTTGCAGAAACCTTTATCCGTACACCTTATCTTTGGGGTGGTGTCAGCGGTTTTGGAATTGATTGTTCGGGACTCATTCAGCTCTCTATGATGATGACCAATCAAATAGTTTTACGTGATACCGATATGCAGCAAGAAACTATAGGCAGTCCTCTTACAGATACTGATAAACTTCAACGAGGCGATTTAATTTTTTGGAAAGATCATGTTGCTATTATGGTCGATCACGCAAATATTATTCACGCAAATGGTTTTTCTATGGACGTTATGATTGAGCCATTGGAAAACGCAATTACGCGTATCGCTAAAAAAAATCAATATCCCATCGCAAAACGCCGTCCAATTCAAGAAACTTCATACATGCCTCCTATAAAAAATTAATTGAATGTTTTATTATACAATATATTGATTTATAAGGATAATTATCCATCATTCACTCTGCGTCAAGCATTCTAAATATCGTAAAATTTTTTATTTCAAATCTGTTTTTATGTTGGATCAATCAAAGCCGCTTGTCTGTTCATCACAAGCGTAATTGATGTATAAGTAAAAATGATTATGAAAAGAAAAATATTCCTTCTGAATGCCCTCAAATGCCAAGAGCTATCGTAATATTGGGACCAGCTTACTTCTTCATAAGCGTAAAGATAGTGGCGCTCAATAGATTTTACATTATTTCCATAGGGGCTTTAACGTTATATCATTCCGGGCACCGTCGCGAAATGGGCTTTGGAGCATTGCGAGGTGCCTCTTTTAAAAAAGCTCGTGAATATGCAACACAATGCCATTCTACATTACGTAAAGAACGTACCCCTCTTAATCAAAAGCAACATCTTTTGAAATTTTTCCTATTATCGATATCTCATGAAATAAATACCCCTTATACCTCTCAGTGCATCCAAACCCATCTCACAATGATACACGTGAAAAGTATAACATACATTGTCTACCACTATCTTTATACTTATGAATCGTGTAAAGACATCATTATACACTTTGCCAATTCTCAATGTTGCGATAACCCTTGGCTATTGGAGAGTGTTCTTTCAGCACGTATTTTATTTCTTTCTTAAATAATTTTATCCACATAACCCTCCCCGCTTGGAACGTGCAAAAGAATGGTTTTGATTAATTTAACATAAAACAGATTTGAAATGAGAAAGTTTTTTACGACTCTGGACTTCCCCATTCAACATAAAAAATTATAAATTATCATTTTAAATCAATATATTGAATTATATTTTCTTCTTATAACACATTAAAGAAGATGATTTTTCAATACCTGAACCAATGGTTTATCAGCATCAGGCATAGAGTATTTATCAAGATCATTAATAAAAACCCATTCTAAATTTTGCCCCTCTCGTCCTTGCGCAACACCCTCATAATGGTCACAAAGATACAATGGCATTAAGAGATGAAATGTTTTATAGTTATGACTTGCAAATGTTAAAGGGTGTAAATTATTTAGTTGAACATAAATACCAAGCTCTTCCTCTAATTCACGAATCAACGATGCTTCCGGAGTTTCACCTTGCTCAACCTTGCCACCAGGAAACTCCCATAAACCAGCCAGTGATTTTCCTTCAGGACGCTGTGTAAGCAAAACACGATTATTCTGATCGAACAATGCGCATGCAACAACAAGAAGAATAGAACTTTTCATACACATATCACTCCCCAATAGGGAACATAAAAATAACTGACTTTCCTATCATATCCCCTCTTCTCCTAAAAGAGCTCACATACCCCATTTGCTCTGAAAAATAATAAGCTGTTAAATATAAAGTGCATCCATTAACTTCTGTAATCGCTATTGATCATAACGTACTCTTTTGTTAAATCGCAAGACCAAACCGTCGCCGTGCTCTTACCCAAACCGATATCAACACGAATTGTGATGTGTTTACCTTGCATATAAGCACCTATTGTCTCTTCACAATACTCAGGATCTCGTACGCCATTCACGGCCACACGATGCTCACCAAACCAAATCGTCAATAGATCACGATCGACTTCAACACCGGCCTTCCCAACTGCCATAACGACCCGCCCCCAATTCGCATCTTCACCGGCAATAGCCGTTTTTACGAGCGGTGAATTTGCAATTGATAAAGCAATAGTTTTAGCTGCATTGTTTGTTGTAGCGCCCATCACATTAACCTCAATTAAATGACGAGCACCTTCACCATCACAAACAACTTGTAGTGCAAGTTCATGCAGAAGTGCACTCAATTGTTTCACAAAAACCCCATAACGCGGATCAGATTTACTTGTAAGACATGGAAAATGTTCTTTTCCTGTCGCAAACAACATAAGCGTATCTGAAGTGGAGGTATCACTATCAACAGTAATTGAATTGAAAGAACCCTCAACTGCCTCTGATAACATGGATTGGAGTGCATCCGAAGAAATAGTCGCATCACTAACCACAAATGACAGCATTGTCGCCATATCTGGTGCAATCATACCAGCACCTTTTGCAATTCCATTAATGGTAATACGCTCTCCCCCACAGTCAAAAGTGCGCGTCGCAAGTTTTGGAAATGTGTCCGTTGTCATTATGGCTTTTGCAGCTTCCAACCAATTGCCCTCTTCTGCTGTCTCTGCCATACTTGGTAAAAGATTGACAATACCCGATGCATCCATTGGCTCACCAATAACACCCGTAGAAGCTATAAAAATTTCATCTTCTCTAACCTTTAAAGCGTTCGCTGCTGCACAGATGATTGCATTGGTTGTGCGCTTTCCTTTGCTTCCTGTAAAAGCATTTGCATTTCCAGAATTCACAACAACACCCCTCGCAACCCCATGAGGAAGCGATGCACGACAATGCTCTACAGGAGCAGATGGACATTTTGAACGAGTAAAAACACCGGCCACACTCACTGGCTTATCGAATATGATGAAAAGAAGATCTGTACGATCTTTATATTTAATCCCAGCTTCAGCTGTTGCTATCCGTACACCAGATAATGGAGAAAGCTCTTGGATCTTTTGAGGCGACAAAGGAGAGATTTTCAAAACCACAATATGCTTTCTATAAAAAAATGAAATGATTGCAGATCAATAACCTCTCATAGAAAACTGCTAGGCTTTTTGAACAAAACTAACCTAGCAAATTATCTATTAAAGAGGCTATCTATTTTTCCTAGCTATTCCGTATCTTCTTCATCTGATGTCTCATCGGGAAGTAGCGTCCCATTTTGATGAAGCGATTCCATGATTTTGGTAACATTAGGATCAGGGTATTTCACATCTATCTTGCTACGCAAATCAACAATCAGTTCTTGATAGCGCTTTTTTATTAGCTGTGTCCGCAACATCTCTTTAACATCATCAAATGCAGGCGGTTGTTTTACACGACGATCTTCTAATTTAATAATATGCCAACCAAAAGGACTTTCAACGGGTTGTTTTGTGTATTCGCCAACTTTCAAACCAAATGCGGCATCTTCAAAAGGCTTGACCATTTGACCATGGCTAAAATAACCAAGATCACCCCCAACGGCAGCAGAACCATCTGTTGAACTTTTCTTTGCAATCTCTTCAAAATTTTCGCCTTTATTTAAATGCTTAATGATAGCTTCTGCTTCTTTTCTCGTTTTGACCAAAATATGACGCGCTTTAACCTCATCCTCTTTAGGTAAAGCAGCAACTTCTTGCTTATAAAGAGCTTCCAAATCAGTATCCGATATTTTATCAACAATCTCCTGTTTAAAATAAAGCTGTTGAAGAACATTGTCACGCATGACTGCCATACGTTTATCGTAAACTTCTGTCTTATCAAGACCCTTGCTTCTTGCTGCTTTTGCGAGTGCCTGCATATCTAAATAAGCTTTTAAAACCATCATACGGCGTTGTTCATCAGGAAAACGTGCTAAATTAGGATTTATTTCAAGCGCTAAATCATCCAATTGGCCTGCTGTAATATTTTTCCCATCAATAACCGCCATAACATGAGAAGGAGAAACGGCTTTTTCAGAAGCTTTCTCTAAAGTCTTTAAATCACTCGACGATGAATTCAAACCTTCTTGAGCACTCACCCCTAAACTTGTACTTGCCAATAAAGTTGATGCTAAAAAAAGCGTGATAAAGTTAAATTTCATAAATATACTCCTTAAAAATGAAGGCAGGTTCAAGATTCCAATTTTCTTTACCATAACACTTTAATCTTTAAACATAGAGAAATAAATTAGTAATTTTATTTTAAAAAAGTATAAAATCATCCTTTTATCTCAGTTTCTCTAATCCTATCTAATGCAGATGAAAAACATGATAATAGAAAAAATGACATATTGTATCTTAAATTACTTTGTATTGTATCAGTTAAATAGCATACTTAAAGTTGACATAAAGCGCTTAGCCTCTTATCTCTACTTTACAATTAAAGTGAAAAATTGCACACCAGCAAGTATAATGGTACCATCTGCATTTCATGATGTCTCCAATGATATCAGACAACCTGAAGGAAATGTAGAGTATGGGGAGAGCATATGAATTTCCCAACAAGAGTGACAACAATTAAAAGAAAGGGCCAGAGATGGTCAGTTTAGGTGTTTTTGCCCGTAAGTTTTTTGGTTCAGCTCATGAGCGACATCTCAAAGCACTCCGCCAAAAAGTTGCACAAATTAATGCTTTGGAAGAACAATTCCTAAAATTAAGTGATGAGCAGCTTTGCCAAAAAACAGATGCCTTTCGTAAACGTCTTAGTGAAGGTGAAAGTGTTGATTTGCTCTTACCAGAAGCTTTCGCGACTGTTCGTGAAGCCGCAAAACGTGTTTATGACATGCGTCCTTTTGACGTACAACTTATTGGTGGAATGGTCCTTCACGACTGCGGCATAGCTGAAATGCGTACTGGTGAAGGTAAAACCTTAATGGCAACTCTACCAATTTATCTCAATGCATTGGAAGGTAAGGGCGTTCATGTTGTGACAGTAAACGATTATCTCGCCAGTCGTGATGCTGAAACAATGGGAAAAATTTTTAGTTTTCTAGGACTTACAACAGGCGTGATTCTTCATGATCTTGATAGTGATGCCCGCCGAGAGGCCTATGCATGCGACATCACCTATGCCACAAATAATGAACTAGGTTTTGATTATTTGCGTGATAATATGGCCTTCGATCGTAGTCAAATGGTCCAACGTGGACATCATTACGCAATTGTCGATGAAGTTGATTCGATTCTTATTGATGAAGCCCGTACCCCCCTTATTATTTCTGGTCCTCTAGAAGATCGTACTGACTTCTATAACCTTATTGATACATTTATTCCTGCCTTAACTCCAGAAGACTATGAAATAGACGAAAAACAAAAAACAACGACATTTACCGAAGTTGGTACTGAAAAAATTGAAAAAATGCTCGAACAAGCTGGGCATCTTAAAGGTGAGAGTCTTTATGACATAGAAAATGTCGCTATCGTTCATCATGTCAATAATGCTCTAAAAGCTCATAAACTGTTTGCTCGCGATAAAGATTACATTGTTCGCAATGATGAAATCGTTATTATTGACGAATTTACAGGGCGAATGATGCCTGGGCGGCGTTATTCTGAAGGACTTCATCAAGCGTTAGAAGCTAAAGAGCATGTTGCTATTCAACCAGAAAACCAGACACTTGCTTCCATCACTTTCCAAAATTACTTCCGTATGTATAGGAAATTATCTGGCATGACTGGAACTGCAACAACAGAAGCCGAAGAATTCAGAAATATTTATGGTCTTGACGTTGTCGAAATCCCTACAAATTTGCCAATACAACGTATTGATGAAGATGATGAGATTTATCGAACAGCAGAAGAGAAATATCGGGCAATTGTGCGTGATATCCGTCAAGCGCACGAAAAAGAACAGCCTATTCTTGTTGGAACAACCTCTATTGAAAAGTCAGAACAATTGGCAGAGCGTTTGCGAAAAGAAGGCATTACCGATTTTAGAGTCTTAAATGCTCGCTATCACGAACAAGAAGCATATATCATTGCGCAAGCAGGCGTTCCTAGAGCTCTCACCATTGCAACCAACATGGCAGGACGCGGTACGGATATACAGCTTGGTGGTAATGTTGAAATGCGCATCCGACAAGAGTTACAGGATATCCCCGAAGGTCCAGAGCGAACAGCTAAAATTGAAGAAATAAAAAAAGATGTTCAGAAGCTTAAAGAAAAAGCTTTAGCGGCTGGAGGGCTTTACGTTATCGCTACTGAACGTCATGAAAGCCGTCGTATTGATAACCAGCTTCGTGGACGTTCTGGTCGCCAAGGCGATCCTGGTCGCTCAAAATTCTTTCTCTCTCTTCAAGATGATCTTATGCGTATCTTTGGCTCTAACCGTATGGATGGTATGCTGCAAAAACTTGGATTGAAAGAAAATGAAGCTATTATCCACCCATGGATTAATAAGGCCCTTGAAAAAGCACAAAAAAAGGTCGAAGCACGAAACTTTGAAATTCGTAAAAATCTGCTAAAATATGATGATGTCATGAATGATCAACGCAAGGTTATTTTTGAACAGCGTATGGAGGTCATGAACGCAGATGATTTATCAGAAATGATCCTTGAAATGCGCAATGAAGTCGTAGAGGATCTCGTAGAGGCTTATATTCCATCAGGGACATATTCTGAAAAATGGGATGCAAAAACTCTTGAAGAAGAGCTTCAACAACTCTTTAATCTTGAGCTTCCAGTGGAAGAATGGGCAAAAGAAGATGGAATTGCCGAGGAGCAAATTCTAGAGCGTGTATCAGATGCTGTTACAAAACTTGAAAATGAGCGTACTGAACGATATTCTCCAGAAGTTATGGCTTATTTTCACAAAGCAGTATTGCTCGAAACTATTGACACGTTATGGCGTGAACATCTGGTGAGTTTAGACCATTTGCGTTCTGTTGTTGGTTTTCGTGGTTATGCGCAGCGGGATCCGCTCAATGAATATAAGACAGAATCATTTGAACTCTTTCAAAGTATGTTGAGAAATTTGCGCCGAATTGTCACTTCTAAGCTTATGCGCTTTGAAATCATTCAACACCCCACAGAACCGACCATACCTGAGCAAACTGATGCTGCTTCTTCTGTCTTTAATGATCAAAGTCAAGAAAATGCTCCCACCTTATCGGCACGATCACAAGAAAATAGATTTGTTAATCCACAAGATCGTGACCCTAACGATATAACCACATGGGGAAAAGTTGGACGTAATGAGCGTTGTCCTTGCGGTTCAGAGAAAAAATACAAACACTGTCATGGAGCCTTTATTTGAAAAGCAAATTATGCAAATGAATAAAAAGCGAAATTATGAGCAAGAATTGCGCACCGCTGGTTTAAGAGTAACACGTCAACGACGAGTTATTCTTGATATTTTGACTGATACAAATGATCATCCCAATGCATTTGAAATTTTTCAGCGTGCAAACAAAATAGATTCGAATATTTCACTCTCAACTGTTTATCGAACCATGAAAATATTAGAAGGAAATGGAACAATTCATCGCCATAGCTTTAGTGGTGGTCCATCTCGTTTTGAGCAAGCAGATGGGCAACATCATGATCATCTCATTGATATAGAAACAGGACAAGTCATCGAGTTTCATTCTGATGTTATTGAAAAGCTACAAGAGGAAATTGCAAAATCTCTTGGCTATGATATTATTCATCACCGCCTTGAACTTTACGGAAAAAAAAACTCTTAAAAAAGTGATCATATATCATTAGATAAAAGACCTCAGGCAAATCAAATTTTATAAAAATTTACCTTTAAAATATAATAGTTTTCATTGGCAAAAAAAAAGAATTGCTTTATTACCCCTCTTTGTATGATGCTATACGGTAATTCATTGCCAATATTATAACAAAAAATCATTGCAACAAAATATTATAAAAAATTGTATTATAAAAAATTAGGCCAATATTATCATGGTTTCCTTGCCACAAGATCGTATGAGACAGCTTGAAAAGCGCTTTGAAATAATTGAAAGCCAAATGACGACGAATCCAAATGCTGAAACATATGTCAAATTAGCTTCTGAATATGCAGAACTACAACCCGTTATTGCCTCTATACGCGCATTAAATGCTCTTTACGAAGAGATTACAGAATTAGAAACGATTATCAACGATAAACAAACAGATATAGAGATGCGTAATCTTGCCCAAGAAGAGCTACCATCGTTATATAAAAAAGTAGAGCAATTTGAAAAAGAACTCCAGATTCTGCTTTTGCCTAAAGATGTTGCTGATGAAAAAAACGCTATTGTTGAAATTCGTGCAGGAACGGGTGGATCAGAAGCAGCACTTTTTTCCGGTGATCTTTTCCGCATGTATGAACGTTATGCCCATGCTCACCATTGGAAAGTAGAAGTTATTTCACTTAGTGAGGGGGAAGTTGGCGGATATAAAGAGATTATTGCTACCATTTCAGGAAAAGGTGTCTTTTCTAAATTGAAATATGAATCAGGGGTTCATCGTGTGCAACGCATCCCTGAAACAGAAACAGGTGGACGTATCCATACATCTGCTGCTACCGTTGCTGTGCTTCCAGAAGCTGAAGATATTGATATTGATATTCGTCCTGAAGATATTCGTATCGACACAATGCGTGCATCCGGAGCAGGAGGACAGCATGTTAATACAACGGATTCAGCTGTTCGTATCACGCATATTCCAACAGGAATTATGGTCGTACAAGCAGAAAAATCACAACATCAAAACCGAGCAAGAGCCCTTCAAATTTTACGGGCACGCTTATTCGATATCGAACGACAAAAAGCGGAAAGTGAACGTTCAGCTTCTCGTAAAAGCCAAGTTGGTTCTGGTGATCGCTCAGAACGTATTCGTACCTATAATTTTCCACAAGGACGTGTCACGGATCACCGTATTAATCTAACCTTGTATAAGCTTGATCGCATTCTAGAGGGAGATCTTGATGAGCTTCTTCATGCACTCATCTCAGATCATCAAACAACACTGCTGATGGAAATGGATAATAATTGAGCAAATATTCTTTCAAGAATGTCATCCAACAAATGCAAGAAAAATTGCGCACGAAAGGAATTGCTGAAGCCGATCTCGATGCGAAAATACTCGTTGAATGGATAACAGGAATAAATGCTGCTGAAAGAATTTCTAAACCAGATATGCATCTATCTTCTGAGCATATTATACAAATAGAACAAGCTTTACAACGGCGTATTGCAGGCGAACCCGTTTACCGTATTATAGGAGCACGAGAATTTTATGGTATATCTTTTACATTGTCTCAAGAGACGTTAGAACCTCGCCCTGATACAGAAACGCTGATAGATCTTGTTCTCCCTTTTCTCCAAAAACAGGTCGAAAATTCGAGAAAAACAACATTCCTTGATATGGGAACAGGAAGTGGCGCCATTGCTATTGCACTCCTTAAACAAATTCCCCAATCCTATGCGGTGGCAGTCGATATTTCTGAAGATGCCCTTAGAACAGCAAAAAAAAATGCAAAAAATGCTGAAGTAGCACACCGCTTCACACCTCTTCTTAGCGACTGGTTTGATTCTGTCGCAGATCGCTTTGATTTTATTGTTTCCAATCCACCTTATATTCCCGCAAAAGATATCAAAAAACTTGCAAAAGAAGTGCGCTTACATGACCCATTGCGCGCTCTGATAGGAGGAGAAGATGGACTTGATTTTTATCGAAAACTCGCCCATGAAGCAGCCAACTACTTAAAAGAAAACGGCTATATCGCTGTTGAAATTGGTTTCTCTCAAGAAAATGAAGTCTGCAATTTGTTCGAAAAAAATGGTTTTCAATGTTTAGAAGTGCGCAAAGATCTAAGTGGAATACCCCGCGCACTTCTATTTGCATGCAAACATTAAAATTCCCAATCATCATCCGTGGTAGCAACCGCCTTGCCGATGACATAAGAAGAACCTGCCCCTGAAAAAAAGTCGTGATTTTCGTCAGAGTTTGGTGATAAAGCTGCCAAAATAGCGGGATTAACACGACAAACCTCAGGGGGGAAAAGAGCTTCAAAACCTAAATTCATTAAAGCCTTGTTTGCATTATAATGAAGAAAAATTTTAACATCTTCTGTCAATCCAAGCGCATCATAAAGATCTTCAGTATATTTGCACTCAATGTTATAAAGATCAAAGAGCAGGTTAAAAGCAAAATCTTTAATTTCTTGTCTTTTGGCTTCATCAAGCTTTGCATAGCCCAATTGGAATTTATAACCTATATAATAACCATGGACTGCTTCATCACGAATGATTAGTCGAATGAGGTCTGCTGTATTGGTCAACTTAGCGCGACTGGCCCAATACATGGGCAAATAAAAACCAGAATAAAATAAAAAGCTTTCCAGCAAAGTCGAAGCAATTTTTTTCTTAAGTGGATCATTTGCTTCATAACGCTCAAGTACTAATCTAGCCTTTTTCTGCAAATGAATATTTTCTTCTGACCATCTAAACGCGTCATCAACTTCTACCGTCGAACAAAGGGTTGAAAAAATAGAGGAATAAGAACGTGCATGAACCGCTTCCATGAAGGCAATATTCGTCAAAACTGCCTCCTCATGCTCTGTTATCGCATCAGCCAGAAGCGAAATGGCCCCTACAGTGTTTTGAATTGTATCTAAAAGCGTTAGTCCTGTAAAAACACGAATTGTCAATTTACGTTCTTCATCCGTTAAGCTTGACCATGAGGGAATGTCATTGGAAAGTGGAACCTTCTCAGGTAACCAAAAATTCCCAGTTAAGCGATTCCATACTTCAAGATCCTTCTCATCATGTAATCTATTCCAATTAACAGCGCACACAACAGGATTTTTGGTTGTAATCTTTGTCATATGATGATCTCCTATAAACTGCAAGAAACACAGCCATCAACTTCCGTTCCACTTAATGCTACTTGCCGTAACCGTACATAGTAAATACTCTTGATACCCTTTTTCCAAGCATAAATTTGTGCGCGGTTAATATCACGTGTGGTCGCTGTATCAGGAAAAAATAATGTTAATGAAAGACCTTGATCAACATGCTGTGTTGCAGCAGCATAGGTATCTATAATTTTTTCAGGGCCAATCTCATAAGCATCTTGGTAAAAATTCAAATTCGTATTATCCATATAAGGAGCGGGATAATAAACGCGTCCAATTTTTCCCTCTTTACGAATTTCAATTTTTGAAGCAATTGGATGAATAGAAGAAGTGGCATGATTAATATAGGAAATAGATCCCGTAGGTGGAACTGCCTGCAAATTGCGGTTATAAAGCCCATACTCAATAACTAATTTTTTGAGTTCCTGCCAATCCTTTTGATCTGGGATAACAATATTATTCCGTGCAAAAAGCTCTTGCACAAGCGCAAATTGCGGTTTCCATTCTTTTTCAATATATTTTTCGAAAAAACTTCCATCTGCATAAGCTGATTTTTCAAACCCTGCAAACATTTCTTGACGTTCGTGCGCAATTAAATTGGAAGCCCGTATGGCATGATATGTCACAATATAAAAATAGATATTGGTAAAATCAATCGCTTCTGGAGACCCATAATAGATCTGCTCACGCGCTAGAAACCCATGCAAATTCATTTGTCCCAAACCAATCGCATGACTTTCAGCATTGCCTTTCGCAATGGAAGGCACACAGGCAATATTGCTCATATCCGAAACAGCAGTAAGAGCACGAACAGCAGATTCCACGGTCTGTCCAAAATCAGGACTTTCCATTGCTTTGGCAATATTCATGGATCCAAGATTACAGGATATATCACTTCCAATCGTGCGATAAGTTAAATCTGTCTCCAGTTCACTCGCCTCACTCACTTGCAAAATTTCTGAACATAAATTGCTCATACTTATGCGCCCAGCTATCGGATTCGATCGATTAGCAGTATCCTCAAATAAAATATAGGGATAACCGGACTCAAATTGAATTTCCGCTAATGTCTGGAAAAAAACGCGTGCACTTATTTTCTTTTTACGAATCTTTGCATTATCAACAAAAGAACGATAATGCTCCGTTAAAGAAATATCGCTAAAAGGCTTACCTGTCACACGCTCGATATCATACGATGAGAAGAGATACATATCCTCATTATTCCGTGCAAGCTCAAAAGTAATATCAGGAATAACGACACCAAGCGAAAGCGTTTTAATTCTAACTTTTTCATCAGCATTTTCACGCTTTGTATCCAAAAATTTCATAATATCTAAATGATGAGCATGCAAATAAACAGCTCCAGCCCCCTGTCGTGCCCCAAGCTGATTGGCATAAGAAAAAGAATCTTCCAAGAGTTTCATCACCGGTAAAACACCTGAGGACTGATTTTCTATTTGCTTAATTGGTGCCCCTGCTTCCCGCAAATTCGTTAAACAAAGCGCCACACCTCCACCACGTTTTGAAAGCTGCAAAGCCGAATTAACCGCACGACCTATCGATTCCATATTATCTTCAACACGTAGCAAAAAACACGAAACCAATTCACCTCGTTGTTTTTTCCCAGCATTTAAAAATGTCGGTGTTGCCGGTTGAAAACGTCCTGTAATAATTTCATCCACAAAATTTTCAGCAAGAGCTTTATTCCCTTGTGCCAAATATAAAGCTACAAGACAGACGCGATCTTCATAACGTTCAAGATAACGTTTCCCATCAAAAGTCTTCAGTGTATAGCTGGTATAATACTTAAATGCGCCTAAAAAGGTAGGAAAACGAAACTTAAATGCATAAGCACGTTTAAAAAGTTTTTTAATAAAAGAAAAATCATAAAGCTCAAATAAAGCTTTTTCATAATAACCTTCTTCTATTAAGTAATCTATTTTTTCCTTCAGGTTATGAAAAAAAACTGTATTTTGATTAACATGCTGAAGAAAATATTGCCGTGCGGCAAGCCGATCCATATCAAATTGAATATGACCATTTTCATCATAAAGATTAAGCATTGCATTCAGCGCATGATAATCAGTAATCTGATCCGATTTCTGCGATTGTCCTATACCAATTGTTTCCAAAATATTTCCAATCCCTTTTTTACATAAATAACGTCTTCATCAGTTCCACGCAGCTCAAAACGATAAAGGCAAGGTACACAACATTTTTCAGCAATAATTTTACTTGCTAAATTATAATAGCGACCAAAATTACGATTCCCACCGCCAATAACACCACAAATTAATTTTCGGTTCTCAGCTTCATTAAGAAACTGGACAACGGCTTTCGGCACTGCCCCTCTTCCTTCACCATCTGCATATGTAGGAACAACCAGTACATAAGGTTCACCAACCAATGCAGAAGGCTTTCTTTTATCAATTTTGAAGAGTCGTTGACCAAGCTGCGAGACAAAATGCTGTGTATTACCCGTTGCACTCGAATAATAAACAATAAGCCCCATTAAGCACAAAGACCACTAATCATATCTGGTCTAAAACCAGACCAATGATTTTCACCACAAACAACGACAGGAACCTGACGATACCCCAGAGATTGAACAAAACTGTATGCTTGTTCATCACAGGAAATATCAACAACACGATAATGAATGCCTTTTGCATCAAAAGCACGGCGTGTAGCATCACATTGGACACAAGATGGTTTACTATAAATAGTGATCGACATTTTCTTCAACTTTCATAATTCCAAACAATCAACCCTCAAAGGTCAATCTAATAATTTTATAGGTACTCAAGAATAACAAAAAATAGAAATTGTACGCAAAGCATGTGGTTATTCTTCAAATAGTACACAGCTTCCTGAATATAACAGAATTCCTCATCAAATAACTTCAAAGACTATGATGAGAATAAGAGATTATTCTACAACTTAAATGGCAAAGCCCCCTAGTTATAAAACAATCTTTTGCTTGCATTACAATTCCCTCCTGCTGTCTAAAAAACTAACGTTCTAAACTACCGTTTTCCAAGAGCTCTGTTTTACTCTTTTACGGCAAAAATCAATTACAAAAATGAAAGGGAATCCTTCCAAAAGAGATCCTTCAGCAAAAATACTGCTATACCCTTGGTCAATAAACTCTTTACAATAATGGAAATAACTTAGATACCAAACGAAACACACTAACACCCTCTCTTGTGCTTATTTAGAATCACCAATCATTTTGATACTATATATAGTATATACTCTCTCTCTTTCGTCAAGGTGAATTCAATTATTATTTTTAATTTTCCACGATCTTCCCACTAAAATTTTCAGTACTCAAAACTATGTAATAATATAACATTTTGTTGACAAACGTTATATTATTACATAGTTTCCAAAATAATAAGCAACGATGGTAAAAAATATGGATCTGCTCTTCAATAAGACAACATTAGGCTATAGGAATAGAATAGCAATAAAGAACTTTTCAGCAAAGTTAAAAGCTGGTTCATTGGTCGCAATAACAGGTGATAATGGCGCTGGAAAATCGACACTGCTAAAAGCCATCGCCGGATTGATTAAACCTCTTAAGGGAAAAATTATAAAACAAAAAAAAAGTCGCATTGCTTATCTTGCTCAGCAATGTGATATAGATCAAACATTTCCAATTGATGTGAAAACGCTTGTAAAAACAGGACTGTGGTCTTTTTGTGGATTATGGAAAAATCAACGCCCTTATGATTCTAAGATTCAAAATGCGCTTAAAATGGTTGGGCTTACAGAACTCGCACCCCGTTCACTTGAAACATTATCAGGCGGGCAATTACAACGCGCTCTTTTTGCACGTATCATTGTGCAAGATGCCAATATTATTTTGCTTGATGAACCTTTCAATGGTGTAGATCATAGTACCCAAAAAGACCTTCTTGCACTGATCACATACTGGCAACAGCAAGGACGCACAATTCTCACCGCACTCCATAACCCTCTCATCGTGCAAGAATTTTTCCCCCAAATGATTCAAATTGATCAACAAAACGCCTTTTATGGAGAAACAACACAGTTTTTAAACAACACCATTCATCACGTTATGCCACCTCTCTCATCCAATTCTTTCCCTGTTAGCGCACAAAAACAAAATCTTCCCATCAATGATCCTCTCTTTCTTAGGTTATAAGACGTGTATGCATTTTTTCTTGCCCCCTTTGTTGATTTCCAATTTATGCAAAACGCCCTTATCGGTTCTATTTTCCTGTCTATTAGCGCTTGTCCTGTTGGTGTGTTTCTGATGCTCCGTGGAATGAGCTTGACAGGAGATGCTATCTCTCATGCCATTCTTCCTGGTGTTGCAACTGCTTTTCTGATTTGTGGTTTTTCCCTCATATCTATGACACTTGGTGGCATCTTCGCTGGTCTTATTGTTGCTTTAGCAACCATTTTGATTTCACGAAACAGCTTTCAGAAAGAAGATGCATCCATGACCGTCTTTTATCTTATTGCACTCGCGGCAGGTGTTATTATTATCTCACTGAAAGACTCAACAATTGAGCTGCTTCATCTCTTATTCGGATCGGTTCTTGCACTTGATGCACAAGCCCTTTGGTTAATCGCTACTATAATGCTGATTACACTATGCAGCCTTTGTATTTTTTGGCGTGCACTCGTTTTAGAAAGCTTTGACCCCCTCTTTTTTAAATCACTCTCTCCATTGAGTAAATATATTCATATTTCATTGCTTGGACTTGTGGTGTTGAATCTGGTTGGAGGCTTTCAATCACTAGGAACATTACTCTCCGTTGGCATTATGATGATTCCAGCCATTACAGCCCGTTTTTGGTTTTCACGGCTAGGCCCTATTTGCGCGCTTTCCACTCTTTTTGGAATCATTTCTAGCGTATGTGGTCTTCTGCTTTCTTTTCATCTTTCACTTCCCTCCGGCCCTGCTATCATCATTGCCGCAGGGTTTATTTATCTTGTTTCCTGTTTGATAAGTCCACGTGGCTTTATTGTAACATGGTTTCCCCACCTCTTTTATACCTCCTCACTTTAAGGAAAAAAATGTGCCTAAGTTTGCTCAAAAATTTGCTCTTCTTGGAGCTTTATTGCTTGCCCTTTCTCCATTTTCTGCTTCTGCACACAATAAAATCAAAGTTGTTGCGAGCTTTTCTATTCTCGCAGATCTCGTCAAAAATGTAGGAGACAACCATATCTCTATGACCACTTTTGTAGGTCCCAATGCGAATACCCACACTTATGAACCTACCCCCCATGATGCTCAAGCTCTTAGAAATGCTCAAATTATTTTCATCAACGGGCTTCATTTAGAAGGATTTATTGATCGCCTCATTACAGCAAGTGGTACAAAAGCACTTCTTGTCGAAGTTAGCGCTAACATTCCCTCCCTCAAAATGAAAAATCAAGAACATAATGCCCATCACCACCACAGCGTTATTGATCCACACGCTTGGCAAACCATTCCCAATGTCAAAATCTATGTGAAGAATATTGCTGCTGCTTTTTGTAAAATCGATCCACAATCCTGCACCAGCTACAAAAAAAATGCCGAAACCTACATTCAAAAACTTAAAATAGCACAAGATACCCTGAAAACAAAAATTGCTACCATTCCTAAAGATAAACGTATCATTATCACATCTCATGACGCCTTTGGCTATTTTGCCAAGGAATATGGTTTTACTATCCTTGCCCCTCAAAGTGCTTCAACAGAAGCTGAAGCATCCGCAGCCGATGTTGCTAAACTTATCAAACAAATTAAAGCGAATAAAGCAGCTGCACTATTCGTTGAAAATATCTCTAATCCCCGTCTCATAAAACAGATTGCAAAAGAAACAGGCTTAACAATTGGTGGAACACTTTATTCTGATGCATTGTCAAACAAAAATGGTCCAGCAGCAACTTATCTCGATATGATGGAACATAATGTGAATACCATCATTGATGCCATCACAAAACATTAAGATCTTCTACAAAAGAGATAAAAAAGAGTTCATAAAATCATAAGTCTATGATTATATTACTAATGATGCCCAACATCTATAATTGATAACATTGATATGAAATAAAGTGACTTTTACAGAGAAATTTATATTCAATAGATTCTAAGATAGATAAAGTAAGTGGATTTATTACCTCATGGTGCCCAAATCATTAGCAGTAGCACTCTACTTTTCAATGATTCTTTTACAATAACTCTCGACACTTGAAACGATTCATAAGAAGCATTTGGTGTCTCTTTCTTAAAATATTTTTATCTATCCAACCCCATTTATAACATGCAAGTGGGATTAGCGTATGAATAAAAACCACTTGAAGAAAAAATGCCTCTTCTAAAGAGTCTCAACACAATAATTTTTGCAATGTTGGAGACTGAAAGAGAGTATGATGATGTCCCCAGCTTGCATTTTTATAAGCATAAAGATGGCGATACACTATGGATTTTATGTTATACCACTCATAAAAGACTGCGTGAAAAAATAGTTGAAACAACCTTGTAAGATATTTTTTAAAACAAGTGCGTGAATTGGCAACCCAATAGCCTTCTGTTTAGGTATTCTGTTTTGTATGAGAGGTGCAACTCTATTCAAAGAACGTAATAAAAAAATGTGTTCAGCAATGCGTAATCTCCATTATGTAAGAGACATTGGCTCAGATTTTTTTTGAAAATCGCAATACTAAATTAAAAGATGATGCTAAAGATAGAAACTATTTTTTATCTTGATGCTTTCATATTCTCCCTAAATTAAGCTGTCTCCTCATTTTAGAAATTACATAAGAAGACAAGCTTATTCCACTCTGACATACAAAAACTGAATACAGCACCAAACCGTCTTCATATTTATCTCAAACATACTGCTGTATAAAGTTTAGGTTGATTTATAAGCAACAAAAAAGCACGCGCTTTATAAGAAAGTAATATCATAAAACCATTAATAGACTGGCAATACATTGAAAAATATACCAGCTTTTATAAAATGCTTTGCAAAACAATAATATAACTGTCTTTGTCTCTGCTGATTCTTATAGGTGTTCGCACCAATCCCTTATGTTATATTCATAAAGATCTGTTTTAGGATGATCTATAGGCAATTTTTAACTCAAGACTATAGAAAGATCGATGAGATGTTACAGATGTGTTTCATCTGCTTTTATCGTTAACAGTCATGAAAATTCTAAAACAAGCACGCCTTCTATATCTCAGTGATTTTTTTGCAACTTATCAGATACCCTCGCTGAGAATTGCATAGTGATTTACATGAGAAAAAATAAACTTGTAGCATGCGCGCATAGGTTTCTCTCTAATTTATGTGATTGGTAGAAAAAACAAATGCTTCTTATAGGAGCTCTGAAATCATTTTAGATCATATGGTCAGCGGTAAAATAGAATGCGCCTATTCTCGTACAGACTATTTAGAACAGCGTCGTATTTTGTGGATCAAATAGACTTCTTATGTTAGGGATCAAAGCTAAGATATGGGGTGCATCCTCCCTTATCTGTGACGCATTTTTCTCTCTATTTCTCTCATTTACTTTTTATAAGATACATAAATTATTACATCAAGAAACATATGATAATATGTTGTTTTTTATAATGAAAATGATGTTTGAAAATAATATTCTTCTTACAGACCGTGAAACCGCAAAATTTTTTCATATAAATGTTTTGACATTCTCAGCGCCATGGGACAATGGATCATTACCAAAACTATTAAAATTTTGTTTTTAATCCCGCCGGTTACAACCTGATTTTGTAAATGTAATCGAGAAAGTCAAAAAGCAACATTATCATGACGCAGCATAAAAGAGAGTCGTGTCACATCAATTAATGCTTACTTATTATTTGTGCGCTTTCCTGTGTTTTTATTAAAAGTATGAAAATTCTGATGAGCAACTGTGAAACTTAGTTTTTGACCATAGTCGTGTGTCAAGCGTTCTTTTATTTCAATCGTAAAGATGATACCATTCCAACGCGTTAAAACATGGCAACCTGTTCCAATAGGCTTGATAAGCTCAATTTTTGTGTGAAAGACTGGTCCTTTATCTGGATGTTCGCCCAATAAGATTATTTCAGGTCTGAATGCTAAAAGATCAGTTTCTTCGCCATAAGTAAATGAATGCCCTAAATGTTGTTCTAAGACATGGCGATCAAGAAAATTCATAGGAGGAGAACCAATAAAATCAGCAACAAATGTTGTTGCTGGAGTATCGTAAATTTCCATTGGTGTTCCAATTTGCTCGATAGCTCCTTTATTCAAAACGACTATTCTATCAGCTAATGTCATAGCTTCTAGTTGATCATGGGTAACATAGAGGCTCGTTGTTCCTAATGAACGCTGTAGTGTTTTTATTTCAATACACATTTGCGCCCGTAATTTTGCATCAAGATTTGAAAGAGGTTCATCAAAGAGAAAAACACGGGGTTGACGTACAATCACACGCCCCATTGCAACACGCTGGCGTTGTCCTCCTGATAATTGTCGTGGTTTACGATCAAGAAATGGTTCTATCTCCAAAAGCTTTGCAGCATGTGCGATACGTTTTTTAATTTCTTCTTTAGGGGTTTTACGATTTTTAAGACCATATTCTAAATTTCCACGAACTGTCATATGGGGATAAAGGGCATAATTTTGAAAAACCATAGCGATATCACGATCAGCTGGTTCACGATCATTGATACATTCGTTATCAATGCATAATTCACCTGAGGTAACTTGTTCAAGTCCTGCTATAATACGTAATAAGGTCGATTTTCCGCACCCTGAAGGACCGACAAGAACAAGAAGTTCTTTATCGGCAACAGTTAAGTTTAAATCATCAATGACCAGAATGCCGTTGTCATACTGTTTTTTTATATTTGATAACTGGATTATGGCCACAATTACTTCTCCGTTTCAATAAGGCCTTTGATAAAAAGCCGCTGCATGAAGATAACAACAAGAACAGGGGGAACCATGGCAACAACCGATACTGCCATGAGTATATTCCATTGAGGATCATGTTGAAGTGATTCGACAATAAGCTGTTTTAAAATAATAAGGATCGTTTGATGATTTTGATCCGTTGTGATGATAAGAGGCCAGAGATATTGTATCCATCCATAAATGAACATAATGATAAATAAGGCAGCGATATTGCTTTTACTAAGAGGAAGAAGGATATCCTTAAAAAATTTAACTGGACCTGCACCATCAACACGTGCCGCCTCTAAGAGTTCATCTGGAACAGTCAAAAAAAACTGGCGAAATAAAAATGTAGCGGTTGCAGATGCAATAAGTGGAATAATCATTCCACTATAGGTGTTAACCATCCCCAATTTTGCAACAATCTCATAGGTTGGAAGAATACGAACTTCGACAGGGAGCATCAATGTAACAAAAATAAGAACAAAAGCAGTTTTTCGGAAGGGAAAGCGCATGTAAATAATTGCATAAGCAGACAAAAGTGAAATAATAATTTTTCCAATACTAATCCCAAGAGCCATAATGAATGAATTCATTAAGAGTGGCCAGAGGTTGGGCAAACCTAGCCGTGCAAGGCCATCACCAAAGATTGTTTTATAATTTTCCAGAGCGTATTTCCCAGGCAAAAGAGGAAGTGTTCCTGAGTTAAATGCTGCTGAACTATGAGTTGATGCAATGATAGCAACATAAACTGGAAAGCAAATAATGATAATACCAACAATGAGAGTAATATGGGTTAGAAATTTCAAAACAGGGCGATTTTCAACCATAATTTGTTTCCTAATATTGTACACGGCGCTCAATCCAGCGAAACTGGATAAACGTTAAGACAATAACCATCAACATCAATATTGTTGATTGTGCTGCTGATGCACCGATTATTTGATTTCTAAAGCCATCGTCATATACTTTATAGACGAGTATGCTCGTTGCACGCGCAGGACCTCCAGAAGTTGTATTATCAATAATACCAAAAGTATCAAACATAACATAATTGACATTGACAATAAGAAGGAAAAACGTCGTTGGTGAAATTTGCGGGAAGACCACTGTCCAAAATCGTTTAAAGGGACCAGCACCATCAATGGCGGCTGCTTCTATTTGAGAACGCGGAACAGACTGAAGACCTGTAAGAAAAAAGAGAAAATTGTAAGAAATTTGTTTCCAACTAGCCGCAATGACAATAAGAATCATTGCTTGAGTGCCATTAATACGATAATTCCATAGCACTCCTATTTTCTCGAGAAGAAAAGGCATAATTCCGATGGTGGGATGAAAGATAAACAGCCATAATATACCTGCCAATACTGGAGCAACAGCATAGGGCCAAAGCAAAAGCATTGTATAAGCCTTTTTTGCACGGATGACACGATCAACACAGACAGCTAAGAGAAGTGATATTGTCATTGAAGCGACAGTAACTGAGATGGAAAATACTGCGGTTGTAAGAAGCGATTGCCGATAAGTAGGATCAGAAAGAACGGTTAGATAATTCTCAAAACCAATAAAGGTTGTTGTAAAGCCAAAAGTGTCTTCACGCTCAAAAGATGATTTTATTGCTTGAGCAGCAGGCCAAAAGAAAAACAAAAAAGTCACAAAAAGCTGAGGAAAAAGCAGTCCATAAGAAAGTAGATTATTTTTAAAATATGCATGTTTTTCTTGCATTCGTAGGGCTCTTTAAATGTAGAGACTTTAAAAAGGTAAACAAAAAGGACTCAACTGTTTTTGTTGAGTCTTTAATGTTTAACAATAAAACGAAATTAATGATTAGATCTTTCAAATTCACGCAAGAGTTTATTTCCACGTTCAACGGTCTCATCTAAACCATCTTTCGGCGTTTTTGAACCACTAAGAACAGCTTCCAACTCTTGATCAAGAATGGCACGGATTTGTGGTAAATTACCAAATCTTATCCCTTTTGAGTTAACTGTTGGTGGATTAAGATTAATCTGTTTGATAGCTATATCCGCACCTGGCGTTTTTTCATAGAAATGTTGTTTTTTACTCAATTCATAAGTCGTTTTTGTGGTTGGAAGATAACCTGTCTCCTGATGCCATTTTGCTTGATTTTCTGTTTTCGAAAGAAATTTAAGAAAAGCGGCTGCCCCTGCATATTCCTTTGGGGTATGGCCCTTAAACGCCCAAATAGAAGCTCCCCCAATAACTGAATTTTGTGGTGCTCCTTCTGTATCCTTATAGTACGGTAGCATACCAACCCCCACATTAAACTGAGCTTCAGAAACAATTCCAGCATGTGATCCTGAAGATTGCATAAAAATTGCACAATTTTGTGCCATAAACATTGGTGTTGAATCTAATGCACCTGCTGGACCACCATAGCGGAAAATACCTTGATCAGACCACTTTTTCAGGTCAGTCCACATACGCACTTGTAAAGGTCCATTAAATGTAAGTTCTGAATCAAGTCCTTTAAAGCCATTTTCCTTTGTTCCAAACGGAACATTATGCAACGCTGAAAAATTTTCTATACCAATCCATTGAGCGGCATAAGCCATTGTAAAACCACAAGTTGCTGCTTTAGTCTCAAGAATTTTTTTGGAAAAGTTTTCTATATCTTGCCACGTTTTAGGAGGCTGTTCTGGATCAAGCCCTGCTTTTTTAAAGATATCTTTGTTATAATAAAGGATGGGTGTTGAAATATTGAATGGCATAGAAACCATACGCCCCTGTTCATCGGAGTAATAACCACTAATAGCAGGGAAATAATCTGTAGGATCAAATTCTTGTTTTGTATCAGCCATAAGTTGATAAAATGGGTAGATTGCGCCTTTTGCAGCCATCATAGTTCCAGTACCAACGTCATAAATTTGGGCAAGTACTGGCTGTTTCTTTCCACGAAATGCTGCAATAAGTGAAATCAACCCCTCTTCATATTCACCGCGATATGAAGAAACAACTTTATACTCAGATTGACTTGCATTAAAATCGTTAATGAGACTTTCAGTTTGCTTTCCTAATTCACCACTCATAGAATGCCAAAAGCTGATTTTTGTCTGCGCAAAACTTGCTGTTATTCCCGCTGTGGACATTATGATAGCAACCGTGGCCGCTATGGAAAGATAAAAACGACTCATGGTTCACCCTTTCTGAAGTGATGGAATACAAACTACCCCTAAATTTATAGTATTACACATGAACATGCTATGACAGTTTTATTTCAGAAACATATTCTCTCATTTAAACAGGAACCACCAAAAGGTCAAATGAATTTGTTTAAATTTATTCATTTTCTTTTATAAGCATTCTTATGTATTAACGAAGAGACAAATAAAACTTTTCTTAAAATTAAAAATCATTTTGAGCGCTTAATAGTCTCTTTCCCTGTAACAAGATCACGCCCCTCACGCAAAACAAAATGACAATGTATGACCAATTTCCATGCTGTTAAAAAATCTTTCAATACATCTACATTTCGTGATAGCTCCTATAATATAAGCCATAAAGCCTCTCCACTAAAGTATATAAGACTTTTTGTATACCATCACTTTTACACTTCATAAAAGTGCAAAACGACATCATCATGTGAGACCCTAATGCTTCAACAAATCTTGCATTTAAAATACGTTAAATGAATATTTTTATTCTTTTCTCAATCATTTTTTATCCACACACCAACCCTGCTTGTAATGTGCAAAGGAATGATTTTGATTGATTCATTGTAAAAAGATTTGAAATAAGAAAATCTTATGTATTAAGGTCTATTATTCACATGAATAAACCATTAATTATCATTATAAATCAATGTATTATTGTTATATATTAGATAATTTTTATTCTTTTATTACGCTAGCTTTATGAAAATATATAGTTCCTTTTGTGTTGATGTGTTTTTTACCTTTGTGCACGCAATTGCAATGCGAGATCAGGTTGATCTGTCGTAATGTAATGTACAGGCATATCAAGCCAATGTGATAACCGAGCTTTTCCATTAATTGTCCATACCCCTACAGTAAAACCAGCCTCAAGAGCTGATTCAATAAAGTTCTGTGAAACAATGGAGCCATCTAAACTTAGATCAGAATAACCTAATTGCTTCCATTCAGAAAAATGACGGTACATATCACCTTCAAAATTATCAACACATGGACCAGATGGTATTCCTGCTTCAATAAAAGGACGAAGGATAAAAGGATCAAAACTAATTGCAGAAACCCGTTCTAATAAATTTCGGCTTTTTATTAGTGCAAGCGCTTTTTGGGATAATATTGTTTCACGCTCCACTTCACCACATGTTTTGATTTCAAGATGCAATGCAACATTCGTTGGTGCTAAAAGATCAAGCACTTCTTCTAATAAGGGAGGTGCTTCTTGGCTTCCTTTCACGCAGAGTTGTTTGCGTGTTTCATTATCAATGTCGTGAATATACCCCTTTTTCCCAACCAATTGGTCTAAACGGAAATCGTGAAAGACAACCACTTCACCGCTTTTCAGCAAATGAACGTCGCATTCAACTTCATCAACACCTAACGCTATAGCATTATTAAATGCTGAAAGGGTATTTTCAGGATAAAGATGAGCTCCTCCACGGTGTGCAACAATTTTTTTCTCAGACATGCAAAATCCCACACTTCTCAATTTTAAACGATATTGACGTACAGATTGTCAGATAAAGGCTTATTCTTCATTTCAATTATTCCCATTCAATAGTACCAGGAGGCTTTGAGGTTACATCATATACAACACGATTAATCCCTCTAACTTCGTTAATAATACGTGCTGCTGTCTTACTTAAAAATGCCATATCATAGGGATAAAAATCAGCGGTCATTCCATCTACAGATGTGACAGCGCGAAGAGCACAAACAAATTCATAAGTGCGATCATCCCCCATAACACCAACAGTTTGAACTGGAAGAAGAACAGCAAAAGCTTGCCAAATTTCATCATAAAGACCGGCCTTACGGATTTCCTCAAGATAAATAGCATCTGCTTCGCGTAAAATTTCTAATTTTTCACGTGTTACAGCACCTGGACACCGAATTGCAAGGCCGGGACCTGGAAAAGGATGGCGACCAATAAACTGCTCCGGTAGCCCTAACTCTCGTCCTAGCGAGCGAACCTCATCCTTAAAGAGCTCACGTAACGGTTCTACAAGTTTCATCTTCATCTGTTCTGGTAGCCCACCCACATTATGATGGCTTTTAATGGTTACCGTTTCACCAATAGCAGACACACTCTCAATAACATCTGGATAAAGTGTTCCTTGTGCTAAAAACTCTGCACCTCCTATTTTTTTCGTTTCTTCTTCAAAAACTTCAATAAAAAGGCGACCAATTGTTTTGCGTTTTTTTTCTGGATCTGTCTCACCTTTTAAAGCATTAAGAAACACATCAGCAGCATTAACGTGAATAAGCTCTATATTATAGTGATCACGAAAGAGCGTGAGAACTTCTTCAGCTTCATTCTTGCGCATCAGCCCATGGTCTACCAAAATACATGTCAGTTGATCTCCTATAGCTTCATGAAGGAGTACCGCTACAACAGATGAATCCACTCCCCCTGAAAGACCACAAATCACACGACTTTTCCCAACTTTTTGTCGTATCGTAGCAATTGCCTGCTCACGATAAGAAGCCATTGACCAATTGCCTGTAATAGCAGAGATCTTATGAACAAAATTTTGCAAAAGTTTTGTACCATCCGGTGTATGGATAACTTCAGGATGAAACTGTACCGCATAAAAATGTCTTTTTTCATCCGCAATAGCCGCATAGGGAGCTCCTTTTGAGGTTCCTATGACACGAAAACCTTCTGGTAAAGCTGCCACACGGTCACCATGGCTCATCCATACTTGATAACGAGAACCTTTTTTCCACACTCCATCAAAAAGGGCACTCTCTTCTTGCACTTCCAAAAAAGCACGCCCAAATTCACGCTCATGCCCAACTTCAACCTTTCCTCCAAGCTGAACACACATGACTTGTTCACCATAGCAAATACCCAGAATCGGAATACCCGCCTCAAAAATTTCCATTGGAGCACGCGGAGAGCCCTCATCAATAACGGAATAAGGACTCCCTGATAAAATAATAGCTTTAGGATTTATGCGGCGCACAACTTCTAAAGCCAATTGAAAAGGAGCAATTTCACAATATACCCCCATTGCTCGTACCCGTCGTGCAATAAGTTGTGTAACTTGTGAACCAAAGTCAATAATAAGAACAGTGTCTGGATGTGATATGCTCATAGAAAACCAATCAACAATTGTAAAAGAAAACTCATGAGAGTTATGATTTAATCTTTCTCTTTTCACAAGCCTGTTTTCTTAAGAAAAAGATTATTCTCGTAAAGTTTATGATAAAAAGTGCAAAAATATGGATCAATGTTTTTTTTGCAACACAGATAAAAAGAACCCATCTGTTTGTGTTGTGGCTGGCGACAAAGTAAGTCCATAATTTGAAAAAACTGGTTGCACAGGAGAAAAACTAAAATGTTTCTGCCAAAGCGCTGGCATATCTATTGGAGAAAAATGAGAATGTTGTTGAAGGAAATGGGAAATTTGTTCCTCATTTTCATCTGTAAAAAGAGAACAGGTAATATAGATTAGGCGCCCATTTGGCTTAAGATAAGCTATCGCTTCATTCAAAATAGCCCTCTGTTCTGTTTGGCGTTGTTTCACCTGTTCTAATGTTAAACGCCATTTCGCATCTGGACGACGACGCCATATTCCTGTCCCACTACATGGTGCATCTAGTAGAACTCTATCCATCTGGCCTATTAATGGCTTCAATTCTTCTTTTTGTGCTCGTGTTTGTACATTACGAACACCAGCGCGTCGAAGACGATCAAAAATAGGAGCTAAGCGCGCTTTATCGGAATCATAAGCATAAATTTGCCCACGATTGTTCATATCGGAAGCTAAAGCTAATGTTTTGCCCCCAGCACCTGCACAATAATCTAATACCTGCATGCTCTCTTGCGCGTCCACAAGGTGAGCAACAATTTGAGATCCTAAATCCTGTATTTCAAAGTGTCCTTTTTGAAAAGCTTGTTCCACTTGAACATTGGGATGACGATTAAACTTTTCAATCGGTGCAATTCTTAAAGCTTGCCCAAACCATGGAAAAGATTTAAGTTTGGTTTTTGCTAATTCTTTCAGCACCTTTTCTGGTGTTGCCTTTAGGTTATTTACCCGTAGATCTAAAGAAGGACGCGTTGCTAACGCAGCCGCTTCAGTGATCCAATTATCACCAAATAAAGGACGCAGATGCGCTTGACACCATTGTGGAATATCACCACGAATATAGTCTGGAGCATCCACTAATTGCTGACCTTGCCACGATTTACGCTGCTTAGCCCCTAATAACTGTGGTGCAAACCGATCTTCTGCCAACTCACCGTCAATTTGCTCCAGCGTCATTTTTCCATAATCTAATAAGGCACCAAAAACGATATCTCGGATATCATCACTCTCCATACGCCATTGTAAAGAATAACGTCGTCTTAAAACATCATAAACGATTGTACCAATAGCTGCGCGATCACCTGCTCCAGCAAAGCGATGAGAAAGCCCCCAATCCTTTAAAGCTGCTCCTACTGGGCGATGCTTCATTTCTATCTCTTTGAGAACATCTATTGCTGCTTGCAAACGCCCACCTAATCGCATTCATTTCTCCCATTAAAATAATAAAATTTTAAATCATCTAAAAAAATAATATTATCGTCTTCTTGCCAATGGAACCTTCTCAAAGCCATAAAAAATTTACATTCAATATTAAAATGATCTGATCATACTTTTTTATAAAATCCAATTTAGAGTATCTAGATTTTTCCTTTCATCTTCTGCCCATTCGCTTTTTATCCTTCTACCTCTTATCCTAAAAGATACGTAGCCATCCATAAAGAACTTATTTCCGCCATGCATTACGAAAAAATCAAATATCTCCCATCTTTGTACGGCTATCCTGCTGAAAAAATAGAAAAAGTCTTCTCATAAAATTAAACAATTTCATCTTACGTTCAACAAAAAATTAACTTTTTAGAAAATGCTTGGAACCACTATTTGGCATGACCGTTTTTACTCTAATGGCAACTGCCAGACAATTTAAAAGGAGAAAATAATGACTTATAATAATGGAAAAACAACTTCGTCTAAAAGCCGTCATAATACAATGCCCTCAAACAACGGAAAGAAATCCATCCAAAGTGATCAGACAAACACTCGCCAACGTGCGTCAAAGACTGGACGGAAGACAACAAAAAGTTAATTCTAATTTTATATAACTTATTTCATATAGTCTTAACAGAAAGAATTAGAGTTTTGACCTCTAATTCTTTCCTTTTTGGGATTATTACACCAAATTACAAACAGAAAAAAGCGCAGTCTCTCTTTCTTATTCTCGGAAGATTTTATATTTATGCAATATGACATTAGGATCTTGTATCTTTAAACTGGCCCACGATAATTTGGACTCTCTCGTGTGATAGAAACATCATGCGTATGACTTTCATGGAGTCCCGCATTCGTAATACGTACAAACGTTGCTTTTTCACGAAACTCTACAAGATCTTTTGCTCCAACATACCCCATCGAAGCACGAAGTCCACCAGCAAGCTGATGTAGAACTGATGCTATAGGACCTTTATAAGCCACCTGCCCCTCTACACCCTCAGGAACCAACTTAAGTTCATCACGAACATCATCTTGAAAATAGCGATCTGCCGATCCTCGTGCCATAGCACCAACAGATCCCATGCCGCGATAAGCTTTAAAGGATCGTCCTTGATATAGATAAACTTCACCAGGGCTTTCTTCTGTACCCGCTAAAAGAGAGCCAATCATAGCAGCACAAGCCCCACCTGCTAAGGCTTTAGCAAAATCACCCGAAGCTTTTATCCCCCCATCAGCAATAACGGGAATACCGACCTTATCAGCAATTTCTGCCGCACTCATAATGGCTGCAAGCTGAGGAACACCAACACCTGCAACAATTCGCGTTGTGCAAATAGAACCAGGACCAATACCAACTTTTATAGCATCCGCACCACTGTCAATCAAAGCCTGTGTTGCTTGCGGAGTTGCGACATTACCAGCAATAATGGCTGGAGAAAACGTCATTTTTTTAATACGCTCAACTGTGTCTAATACACGCTGAGAATGTCCATGTGCAGTATCAATCACTAGAATATCAACACCTGCATCAATTAATCGTTCAGCCCGCTCAAACCCATCGTCCCCTACACTACTTGCAGCTGCAACACGCAAGCGACCTTGCGAATCTTTGGCAGCGTTTGGATTTAATTTTGCTTTTTCAATATCCTTAACTGTTATCAGTCCGACACAACGATTCTGTTCATCCACAACTAATAATTTTTCAATACGATGATGGTGTAAAAGATACTTTGCTTCATTGAGTTGAACATTTTCACGCACTGTGATTAAATTTTCATGCGTCATTAATTCATAAATTTTTTGTTTGGGATCCGATGCAAAACGCACATCCCTATTTGTCAAAATGCCAACAAGCCGTCCAGCAGTTTCACCTTTAGCACCATTTTCAACAACCGGAATACCGGAAATACCATGAGAGCGCATCAAAGATTTTGCTTCTTCAAGTGTTGCATCTGGTCCAATGGTGACTGGATTAACAACCATACCAGATTCAAACTTTTTTACTTGGCGGACCTCTTCTGCCTGCTCTGCAGGAGACATATTACGATGAATAACCCCAAGACCACCAGCTTGAGCCATCGCAATAGCCAAACGCGATTCTGTTACCGTATCCATTGCCGCAGAAAGCAATGGCAAATTGAGCTTAATATCCGCTGCAATGCGCGTACTGAGATCCACTTGACTAGGCATAACAAGAGAATGACCGGGTTGTAAAAGTACATCATCAAAAGTCAGTGCCAATGCACCTGTCCCCGTTTCAACAATCTTTGCCATAGCAAAATTCCTTTTATAATAAAACACCGCAAGGAGCTTTAAAATACAACTGCGGTTCTCATACATGGTAGATTGGCAAAAAATTATGCCATGCTACAAACAAAATGAAAAGAAAAATAAAATATTTTTTTAAGTGTGGTTTATAAAAATTTACAATTGTGATTCAATAGGTAACCAACTTATTATTTTTGCAAATGCGCGACGCCAAAAATTGCTTTCTGGCTCATAGTCAATGCTATATTTTTTTTCATTTTCAATAAAATCCCAATAAATACGATTATTATCACCAAGACGCAGATGATAGCTCATTTCCCCTGTGGTTTCTTCAGAAAACAACAAATCTAATCTTGCTGTAATGGGAGCACATTCAAAAAGAATGCCCATTTCTGTATTTAATGATGCTGATCTTGGATCAAAATTTAAAGATCCAATAAAAGCTGTTTTACGATCAATTAAAAAAGCTTTGGCATGTAAACTTGCCTTACTCGATCGAAACAATCGTAACCCATGAGTATTGCCTTCCGCTTTTAATTCATAAAGATTAACACCACTTTTCAACAATGCCTTACGATACGGTACATAACCACCATGCACTAATGCTACATCAGTAGCTGCTAAAGAATTTGTCAGAATTTTGACATCAACACCCTTTGAAACCAAATTACTAAAATTCTGCGTGCCAACCTTACCAGGAACAAAATAAGGTGACGTAATCTGAACCGTTTTTTGGGCATTTCCAATAACCTTTGAAAGTGCCTTCATAAGCCAATTGCTTGCTTTTTTACGCAATGCTTTTTCTGGAGGATCAGAAAGAACAACAACTTTGTCTGCTAAAAATAACCGCTTTCCTGTTTGGATAAAACAATTAAAGTTAATGTGCTCTTTGACATAATCTAAATAAACTTTTGCAACCTTGGAATCACGAAACTTTCGTAATTTATCTTTCCAATAGCTAAGATCACTTGCGCTTTTAGGAACAACCAAAGTATGAATTGGTAAAACAACAGCACTATTCCAAAAATCATCAAAGATACTTTCTACCTTTTTAACAGAGGGACCGATTAACATCAAATCTAAATCTCGAAAATGAGATTCTTTACCAGCATCAAAATAAGAATCTGCAAGATTACGTCCTCCTACAAAAGCGACCCTGCCATCAACAATAAAAGCTTTATTATGCATTCTACGTGTTACGGTAATTGCCCGTAATATAATTTCTAAACCACGGCGTAAACCACCTTTACGAGATCGCCCTGGATTAAACATTCTCACCTCAATATGAGGATGTTTATCTAGCGCAATATAAGCTGGATCACGTGCCTGAGCATTAATATCATCCAAAAGAAGCCGTACCCGAACACCCCGATCTGCTGCCTCAACTATTTCACTTAATAATAGGCGCCCCGTTAAATCATCGTCCCAAATATAATACATCAGATCAAGGCTACGCCCAGCCTCTGCAGCTCCTATTGCACGAACGCAAAACGCATCCAAATTGCTGATAATGAGGGAAAGGGCATCTTTATCAATCCCCAATCCATTTTCTTCCTCAGCTAATTGACTGACGATACGATCAAGCTTAGTTTCATCTTTCTGAATAGGTAACGCATAAGAACACTGCCCCCTAGCATTTTTCACAAAACGTCCATAGGTGTAGATTGCCAACATAGATGCAATAAAAAAAAAGAGGACAAAACCAATAACAATCTGTAAAAGAGTCAAAGAGGATAAACTTTCTATTTTAAACTATCACATCATCCGTAATGCAAACGATAACACTAATCACTTTATCTTAATCGTATAGCAGATAAAATGCCACTTCTTGCTTAAGAGAGTATAAATTTAATATTGATGATACAAAAATTTTAGCGGTAGTATTTAAAAGTTTTTAAAAATGCTTCTCTGTTTTAATAAATGTAAACTTAACTAAAATTGTATAAATTGAAACAAACGATTAAAATAATCACATAAAATTTATATTTGATTTAAATCTACAAAATCATCCTCTATAGATAAATTTTACAATAAATAATTGTTTTCTTAAGCTTCCCCCACGAACTTTATCAAAATCCACTCTATTTTTTTGAAACTCATGCTTGTCATGAAGAGAAATTTGTTATGAATTTTACTTTCGTTCTTGATTTCTTATTGCTCTCAATTCTTCCATTTTTCTATAAAGTGTAGAGCGACCAATATGAAGGCGGCGCGCAATCTCACTCATATGTCCTTTATAATGTTTAATCGCTTTCTCTATAATATCATGTTCCATCTCTGCAAAAGTACGCACATGCCCATCAGTATTCAAAAATTTTATCGATTCTTGTTCATTATCTTCTTGTATATTACCCTCAATGATATTGGGAACATTCATTAATGAATTTCCCATTAATTGCGGAAAATCTCGAACAGTTAATAACGGTCCTTCACTGAGTAAAATCGCACGAAATAAAAAGGTTTCAAGCTCATTTCTATTGCCAGGCCAATCATACTGCATAAGCAAGGAAAGAGCAGAGCCTGCTAAACCATGGACATGTGATCGCCCTGTTTCTGTGATAATGCGATCAATCAAACGTTGTGTAATCTCTGGAAAATCATCCCTTAATTCTCGTAAAGCAGGGACGCTAATAGACAAGTGAGAAAATTGTTCAAACAAACTATGCAAAAAAAAGTTCTCATTAACCAAGTCCTTTAAACGCGATGTTGAAATAGCAATGATCCGAAAAGGGAAAAATCCTCCTTTTGTATCCCTTTCCCTCTCTTTAAGGTAATGAGCAAACCGTTTTTGCTGTATGGGCTCAAGTCGATCAATATCACAAAGGCAAAGTGTCCCTTTTTCAAGAGAAGAAACCAATGGTAGGAATTCTTTAAACCACTGCTGATTTTCTTCTTCTGGATCAACGATGGCTGAACATTGAAAGCGAACAAAAACACCCTCCGAAAATAATCCCTCATGATGAATAATCCGAGCTAATGTCTCACGTCCTGTTCCAGCTTCCCCCTCTATCAAAAGATTCTGTAAAGAAGTTGCTGCTTGTCTCGATTGTTCTAACACTATCTGCATAGCTCTACTTTTTACGCAAAGATCAGAAAACCGTAAATGATTCTCTTTTTTTCGCCGAATATCTCGAACCTCATGCTCCAAGGCAGAAATAAGAGCAAGAATATCCAAAGTAACTCTTACGCGTAATAATGTTACTGGATGGATCCAATAATCAATAGCTCCAGCTGTTAAAGCTTTCTGGAGTAAATGCTGATTCTCTTGTTGTGCTATAACGACAATAGGAACAGAAACACCAGCAACTCTAATCATTTTAATCAAATCGCTCACACTCAAATCACTCATAACGACATCAAGGAGTGCAAGCACAATGTTTTTACGCCTGTGTAAAAGATCAATCGTACGGAGACCATTTTCTGCTTCAATGACACGATAACCAAAACCTCTCAGCATAGCAGAAAGTTCTATACGTCTTCCATAATCTTCACTCGCAACAAGAATGGGACCAACCATAATGTCAATAATCTCCTTTGAGACTACTCAGCAGCTTAATATCAAAATTGTTGTAAACCATAAGAAATATTTCACCTCTTGTGTTTCACTTACAAACTTCATCAAGCTATCAATTAAATACAACATTAAGGCATTTTTTTCCATTTTTTTGCTTTTTCATTGATTTTCATTAAATTTTTCATATTGACTCATGGGGTAATTTAATAATGTTATAGAAACTCGAGAGAAAATAATCTAAATAGAGTGCAATAAATGAAACATACCTTTCATATTTTATGTCTTACAATCACCGCCTTGCTGTTAAGTGCCTGTAAATTTTCGCAATATTATAATTCAAATATGCCAACTGGAATTGATGGGAAATGGGTTGATGAGAATGGTATTATTTCTTCTTTCCACAATGGTGTTTTTGAAACGCGTGCAGCAGATACAGAAGAAAAACTATCAGAAGGGGCATATAATTATCTCAATGCCCAAAATATAGAAATTGAAATACGCTCTATTCTCCGTGGAACAATTTCTAGAGTCAATTGTACAATGTCATATGACGCCACACAACTTCTCTGCACCTCACATACAGGAGCACAGTTTTTCCTTAAGCGGAAATCTTAAACAAAGTACAAGGGAAATCTCTCTTAAGAACAGAGGGAGCACACACATTAAGCAGGAGGCGATCCGTTCTCCTCCTGATAGAAAATCCTCTCTAAAATACGCAAAGAGGCTGGTATAATCTTTACCCTGAGAATTTTCTAAACATTATGAAATGCGTAAAATAATCATTTTCTTCCACAAAATATCAGTAAAGCCACCTACAATAAAATTGTAACTTTGTATCCTGCAATCTATTTCAACCTAAAATAACATTTTATTTGATAAGGAAGCTTAATCTAAGCAGCGCCAATGCGCAAAAGATCATGAAAATGGACAATTCCTATCGGTTTTTTATCTTCAACCACGAAAAATGCACCAATCTGATGATCATTAATAAAAGCTGTTGCTGCACCAACAAGTGTATTTGGCTTTACAACTTTAGGAGCTTTGGTCATCACCTCGTCAACATTAAATTTTGATAAATTAAAATGAATGTTACGTGCAAGGTCGCCATCAGTTACAATTCCGATTAGTTCACCTTCTTGATTCACAACACCAACACAACCAAAATGTTTTTCCACCAAAACATTCATCGCTTCAGTCATAGATGTTCCCTGCATTACCAAAGGAATATTATCACCCTCATGCATAATATCACACACGTATTTAAGGCTTGCACCAAGAGAACCACCAGGATGATATATTTTGAAATCCGTTGCGGTAAAACCACGCATTTCTAAAAGAGAAACCGCTAATGCATCTCCCATTGCCAATTGCATAATTGTTGAAGTTGTAGGGGCTAAACCATGGGGGCAAGCCTCTTCTATCTTTGGTAATAATAGCACAATATCAGCTTGTCGTCCTAACACAGAGTGCTTACTTGATGTCATCGCAATAAGGGGAATACGAAAACGCGCCGCATAACTCATAATACCACTTAACTCTTGAGTTTCACCAGACCATGATAAAGCAAGAATAACATCATCAGATCCAATCATACCAAGATCACCATGATTGGCTTCTGCAGCGTGAACAAAAAAGGCAGGTGTTCCAGTTGAGGCTAAGGTTGCTGCAATTTTTGTCCCTATATGACCACTTTTTCCAAGACCAGTAATAACCACATGTCCACGAGCATTTCTAATAGTTTGAACAGCCGCTTCAAAAGAAGAAGAAAGACTTTCCAGAAGAGCTTTTTCAAGGGCTTCAAGCCCCTGCTTTTCACTGGCAAGTGTTTTAAGCGCTGATACAACAGCACCCTGCAAAGCCATATGAGGAGACGGTATTATCATAATCAAATTCGATCAATAAAATTAAGTGAGAGATCTATATTATTTTTCAACATTAATGGTTTCCAGTAAATTTTTCAATGAAGCAGAAACGTGGCTGTGCATATCAGCGCGTGCCAAAGAAAATGCAACGTTGGCTTCAATAAAACCAGCTTTAGAACCGCAATCAAAAGTGCGCCCTTTTACTTGCAAACCCCAAAAATCTTGCTCATTTGAAAGCCGTATCATAGCATCTGTTAATTGAATTTCATTTCCTGTTCCCCGTTCTTGAGTAGAAAGAATATTAAAAATTTCTGGCTGCAAAATATAACGTCCATTGATGTACAAATTTGATGGTGCCGTTCCTTGTACTGGTTTCTCTACCATTTTTGTGATTTCAAAACCATTTGCAATCTGTTTGCCTTTCCCAACAATACCATATTTATGTGTTTCTCTAGGATCGCATTCCTGAACTGCTATAATATTTCCCCCACCCACCTTTTCATAAAGGCTCATCATTTCAGAAAGACAGCCCTTTTTCGCCTGTATCAACATATCGGGTAATAATAAAGCAAAAGGTTCCCCTGCAACTAATTCACGCGCACACCAAAGAGCATGCCCTAATCCCAAAGGTTGCTGTTGCCGAGTGAAAGAAGTTGACCCTGGTAATGGCTGTAAACGGTATAAGTGTGCAAGATCTTCTTTCTTTCCACATTCAGCAAGTGTCGTGTATAATTCAACTTGCGCATCAAAATAATCCTCAATGACTGCTTTGTTACGTCCAGTCACAAAAATAAAATGCTCAATACCAGCTTCCCTCGCCTCATCCACAACATATTGAATAACAGGTTTATCAACAACTGTTAGCATTTCTTTAGGAATCGTTTTTGTCGCAGGAAGGAAACGCGTACCAAGACCTGCTACTGGGAATACTGCTTTCCGGATTTTACGCACACTCACCCTCCTCAATGAATTCATATAACTTTTTTGTTTTATTTATCATATGTTTTTACGAAATGGTAAAAAAGATATCTTATTGTTTTGATTATCATTATAATGGATAATAAAAATGTAAAAAGAGTCTGAGAATTTATTGAAAGGATTAAAACGTATTATTTATTCAGTTTTTTCCTCTTCTTGATCATATTATCGATTAAACTAAATACAAAATAAAGTTATTGCACATCTAATGAATTGAATATTAATGGGGATTTCAAAATGCAAAAAACAGAATTGAAGACTCTCTTTTTAGAGAAGTCAATAACTTGGAGAACTCTTTTCACTGTCTCTGCCGTTATTTTTTCTGCTTTTTTTATGTTTTTTATATCCCTTTCATATGCTGATAGCGGATTTAAACACTGGATTAAAGAATTTAAAAAAATAGCTATTGCTCACAATATTACCCCTTCTACGTTTCATATGGCGTTTAAAGGTGTTAATGCCATTGATCCAGAAGTTCTAAAAAGCGCCGCATACCAACCGGAATTTGTTGCTCCTTCATGGAACTATTTCGATAATCGTGTCCATGATATTGCAATTGAGGAAGGACGGCGCCAAACTCAAAAATGGAACAAATGGCTTCTTCAAATTGAAAAACGTTTTGGTGTTGATCGCAATATTCTGCTTGCTATTTGGTCAATGGAAAGCAACTATGGGAAGGTTTTAGCCAATAAAAGTGTAATGCGTGATACCATTCGCTCTCTTGCAACTTTAGCCTATGCTGATAAAAAACGTGCAAAATATGCATATACACAGCTGATTGCTGCTATGAAAATTCTACAAAGTGGCGAAATTAAACGCTCTCAACTCACTGGATCTTGGGCCGGTGCATTGGGGCATACACAATTTATTCCAAGCAGTTATCTCGCCTATGCAGTTGATATGGACCAAGATGGACGGCGTGATATCTGGAACTCTGTTCCAGATGCTCTGGCTACTGCTGCTAACCTTCTCCACAAAAATGGCTGGCAACCTAATCTTATTTGGGGAGTAGAGGTAAAAGTGCCGCAGGGGAAAAACCTTCCTGAAGGCTGGTATTCCTTTGAACAATGGAAAAAATTAGGTGTAAAACACGCAAATGGGCACCCTCTTCCTACATCAGCTGAACAAGCAATATTAAAATATCCAGATGAAGCAAAAGGACCTATATTTTTAGTCACAAAAAATTTCTTTGTTCTGAAACATTATAATAATGCAGATCGTTATGCGTTTGCTGTTGGCCTTCTTGCTGATCGCATTGCTGGACATCCTGGATTGGTAAATGATTGGCAAAGACCTTTTCAACCTCTTACTTTCCAGGAATGTAAAGAACTACAATCTCGCTTAAGTGCACTGGGCTATTATAAAGGGAATGTTGATGGAAAAATCGGAACAGCTTCTCGCAAAGCAATTAAAGCTTTTCAACTGCGTCACGGTCTAAAAGCAAATGGATATCCATCATCTCAAGTGCTTTTTCTCCTTCGCAAACAATAAGGGAGACTAAATTTTTGTCTTCTTTTCGCCTGATATACTTGACATTATTGCTGTTTTCACTTTCTATTGTGGGGATCTTACAGCCATCCCCAAGTAAAGCAACGAACTTCTTCAAATGGTTGTCACAACAAAACAAACAGACACAGCAGCCACCGCAAATTATAGAACAAAAAATAGACAAGCCGCAAAAAAAGATCGTAACACAAAAAAACATACAAAAGCTGAAAAATGAGAATGCAAAGCGCATTCTTGTCATAGGGGATTTTGCAGCTTCTGCTGTTGCCGATGCACTTAAGAAGTCTTTTATAAATAATAGCGATATCGTTATCATGAACAACACAATACCAGCTTCCGGCTTAGTTCGAACGGATTATTATTCTTGGCAAGGCAATATTTCTAAACTCATTGATCAAAATAATCCCGATGTTATTATCATGATGATCGGTGCAAATGATAATCAACCCATCACAGACTCTCATAACATGATTAACACAGATCAGTCAGAATGGATGCGCATCTACAAACAAAGAATTATCGAAATTGCTGAAAGTCTTCATGCCTCTGGAAAACCATGGATATGGATAGGTCAACCTTCTTTTGAAAATGATCTTTTGACACAAAAAATAAAAATTTTTAATGCGCTCTATCAACAAGAAACAGAAACAGCAGGAGGGTATTTTCTCGATATCTGGAGCGGCTTTAGTGATGAAGAAGGAAATTTTTCTTTTTCAGGCTATGATATTAATGGGAAAATAACCAAATTACGCACCAATAATGGCATGCATTTCACCCCTGAAGGAAAGAAAAAACTTGCCTCTTATTTAGAAAAGCCATTGAAAAATATTTTAAATTTTTATGCCTTTTCTCATGGAAATCCTTACTCAACCGATCAAGCTATTCAAAAACTTATACAAGAATCAGAGAATCAAGAGCGGAGTAAAATTATGCGTCAGCTTCCAATGAGCCTCGATGATATGGCACAACAAAACACTCACCTTTTAGGCAAAAGAAAGTCAAGTTTTATAAAAAAATCATGGTTTCCACCAAATGGGCATCAAAAAGATCGAGCTGATGATTTTTCTTTCCCATAATGTCTATTTAAAATACAAAATCTGTTTTCCTCTATAAACAAAAAGCGAATAAGATAAAAAACTCTGTTTACAGAGCTATAATGAAGAGGAAATTTGCATAACTCGCAACTGCACCTTTCGAATAATATGAAAACGGCATGGTGTTAACCATACCGTTATATCTTATAGTCCACGTTTGTTAATCATTGCCTCTGGTAAAGGCATCCGTCCCCGAAAAGCTTTATAAAGCTCCTCTGGATCACGACTTCCTCCAGCGGAGTAAATACAACGCTTTAAAAGATCAGCGAGCTCTGAATTAAAAACATCTCCCGTTTCTTCAAAAGCCTGAAAAGCATCTGCATCAAGAACTTCCGACCACATATAAGAATAGTAACCAGATGCATAACCATCCCCTGCAAACACATGCATAAAATGTGGGGGACGATGACGCATAATAATTGTGTCAGGCATTTGCAGCTTTTCTAATTCTTGGCGTTCAAACACTGTTGGATCAGTGACTGTTTCGCCTTGATGAAAAGCCATATCCACTAAAGCTGATGAGATAAATTCAACGGCAGAAAATCCTGCATTAAATGTCTGTGCTACTAAAACTTTATCTATCAACTCTTGTGGCATAGGATGGCCTGTTTTTGTATGTATAGCATAAGATTTTAATATCTCTGGCACGGTTAACCAATGTTCGTAAAGTTGAGAAGGTAGCTCAACAAAATCACGTGCAACAGATGTTCCCGACACAGATGGCCATGTGACATCAGAAAGCAAACCATGCAATGCATGTCCAAATTCGTGGAAAAGCGTACGTGCATCATCAAGTGATAAAAGAGCAACTTCTCCTTTGGGCGGTTTAGCAAAATTACAAACATTGTAGATAATAGGCTTTTGTCCGCCATCCAATTTATGTTGTGATTGCAAACTACTCATCCACGCACCGGAGCGTTTTGAAGAACGCGCAAAATAATCACCAATAAAATGCCCAAGTAGACTTCCATCAGACTTTTTTACTTCCCACAAACGTGCATCAGGATGCCAAAGTGTAACAGCGTTTTTTTCTTCAAATGTAATGCCAAAGAGTTTTTCTGCTACCCTAAAAGCCGCTTTAATCATACGATCAAGCTGAAAATAATATTTAATCTCCGCGCTATCGAAAGAAAGTTTTTCAGTACGAAGTTTTTCAGCATAATAACGCCAATCCCAAGCAGCTAAAGATTCATTGCAGCCCTGATTGTTGGCAAAATTTTGTAAGTCAATTTGCTCAGTAGAAGCTTTCGCTCTTGCGCGCTCCCATACAGGCATAAGCAAATCCATAACGGAATCAACACTTTTAGCCATAGTATTATCGAGCTTCAAATCTGCGAAAGATTTATATCCCAATAATTTAGCCTGCTCATCTCGAAGCGCAACAATCTCTACAATAATTGTTTTATTATCATTCTTGTTATTATTTTCACCACGTTTAGCCCAAGCTTGGAATGCAACCTCACGCAAATCACGACGATCAGAGAATTTTAAAAAAGGTTCAACAATCGAACGTGCTAGTGTTAATGCATACGCTTCTTCATTGCCTCTTTCACACGCAATTTCCTTCATTGAAGCAATGAGATCTTGCGGTAAACCAGATAAGTCTGTTTGTTTTAAAAATAGAATCCATTCAGCTTCATCATTTAAGACATTTTGTCCAAAAGTAGCATTTAAAAAAGCAAGTCTTTCATTAATTTCCAAAAGCCGTTTCTTAGCTTTTTCATCGAGTTTTGCCCCATGACAAACAAACTTTTTCCACCATAATTCAAGAACACGTGTTGTTTCACTCTCAAATATGCCCAGCTGCGACTGTTTATAAAGCACATCTATTTTCGCAAATATCCGCGCATCCATCATCATTTTTGAAGAATAACGAGAAAGTTTTACAACGAACTCTTGCTCTAGCTGTTGAATTAATACATTCGTATGAGCACTGGTGCGTAAGAAAAATATTGAACAGACACGATCAAGCGCTTTGCCGCAAAGCTCAAAAGGCTGTAAAAAATTCTCAAGCGTTGGCGGTTCTTGCACCATCGCAATCGCCTCTAGTTCTTCTTCGGCTTCTTGAAGAGCCTGTTCAAAAGCGGGTTTAAAATCTTCATCACTTATAGAAGAAAAATCAGGAAGACATGAAAATCCCTTCCACTCCAGCACTGCTTCTTTTGCCATAATACTTTATGTCTCCATTATAAATTTAAACTGTAACAATTATCTTTACGATACAAATTGATAACATACTAAAACTATCTCGTGAGTTTCAAAACTACCTTTCAAAACGCTATTGAATAAAAAACCTGAAAATCGCAAAGTTCTTTCATTTTAAACCATATTATATTGAAGCAATAAAGATTATTCGCTCACACATCACAATAGAATTGCATATTAACAAAAACACTTGGAGAAAGGCATAATCTCCACTCTTTACAAAATATTGCTGTAGATTCTTTTGAAAATCACAAAACTGCATTAAAGAAATGATGGTAAAAATCAGAACTGATTTTTACATTTACGCTTTTATATTATCCTCAAATTAAGCTGTATTCTCGTTTTAGTGATTCAGAAACTTGTTTATAACTTATAATTCACCCTTGACTTTACTTCAAATATTAACAATTGGGAATATAGCTGGGGAGTTTTTTTTAAATCTTCCATAAACTTTTGTTTTTATCTCATCTATTATCTAGATTTATAACTCTCCAACTCTTCAGGAGGTACTTTATCATGACTGAAATCAAAACGGCCTTCGACTTCAAAAATTTTTCTCCTGAAGCTCTTGCTGAAAAGTTAAAGAACCAGCATTTTGCAGACTCTATTGATATCATAAATGACCTCGATATCATGGAACGTGTAACTATTCTTAGTCTTCTGCCTCTTGATTATGTTATCGAACTTTTTGATAAACCAGAGCTTGAGCAACCTGCTGCCATCCTAGAACTTCTCCCTATAAATCGTGCTGTTGAAATTCTTGATGGCATGTCTGCCGATGCTGCTGCAGACGTCTTTCAAGAAATGGATAAAGAAACCCGCACACGACTTTATGCCTTGCTTAACCCCTTAACGCGCGCTGAACTTAAAAAACTCACCAGTTATCCTGACCATACAGCAGGGGCACTGATGACAACAGAATTTATAGCCGTTCCTTCAAACTGGACCATACAAAAAACTTTGGATCACATCCGTGAGGTCGAGCGAACACGTGAAACAGTTTATACCAGCTATGTAATTGACCCTAAAACAGGTACTCTTCTCAAAGCTGTTTCCCTGCGTAACCTTATTCTTGCCTCACCTGATGAACTAATTCTTAATGTCCCTACCCATGACTCGCCCATTACAATATCGCCCTTCACACATCATGAAGATATCGCACGCCTTTTCCAGCGCCATGATCTTCTCTCTGTGCCTGTAGTTGATGAAAGTAACCATGTCATTGGCATTGTAACCGTTGATGACGTGCTTGATACTATGGTCGATGAGATGAATGAAGATGCCTATAAATTTGGGGGTATGGAAGCGCTTAATAAGCCCTATATGCAAATTAAGTTTCCTGAAATGATGAAAAAACGTGGCGGATGGCTCGCTTTACTCTTTATCGGTGAAATGCTGACAGCAAGCGCTATGCAACATTTCGAAACAGAACTCGAAAAAGCGATTATTCTTACACTGTTCATACCTCTCATTATGAGCTCAGGAGGAAATTCCGGCTCACAAGCTACATCCCTTATTATCCGTGCATTGGCTTTACGTGAACTCACGTTGAAAGACTGGTGGAAAGTGATCATTCGTGAAATTCCAACAGGACTATCCCTTGGTCTCTTACTAGGAATTATTGGTGTTACGCGCATTGCTCTTTGGCAAAAACTGGGTATCTACGACTATGGCCAACATTGGATTGCTATTTCGACAACAGTGGGTACAGCTTTAGTTGGAATCGTTACCTTTGGTTCTCTTTCTGGATCTATGTTGCCTTTTATTCTTAAAGGTTTAAAATTTGATCCAGCAAGTGCTTCCGCTCCTTTTGTGGCAACTTTAGTAGATGTCATGGGCATTATAATCTATTTTTCTGTAGCTTCCCTCATTTTGTCAGGAACTCTTCTTTAAACATGTAAAGTAAAAACTCTTACTTATGGAAAGATCTTGTCATGTAACCTAAGATTCTTTCCATAAGAGAATAAGCTTTATTATTTATTTTCTAGCGCACCGCTCCATAGATAATTTATTATTTTTTTGAATAACAGCTCCGAATAACGTAAATTTACCTCATCATAAAGCTTCTCATATTAAATCGATTAAAGTCATCTTCTTGCCAGTCACAAACGAGATCGGTGTATGGCTAAAAACTATTCAAGAAAAAAATAAAATACTTCTTATATCTTCTTTCTCGTAGCAAAAACTGGCGCAATATTGACAGCTGAGAAAGAATGATAATGATAATGCTCAACAGTTTTATATTTTTTCACAAAGGCGTTAATAGTATACTATTCGCGTATATTATATCATTTATGAGCCTATCATGGAATGGATGTAGTATACGTTAAGCAATCTCTCTTAAGTACATGAATATGCAACAACAAGTATATTCTGTTTAAAGTGTTCTGTTTGGCATGAAAAGCATGCTCCTATTAGAGAATACGATTAACAAAAGTGTGAGGGGCAAAGCACTATCTCCATGGTTTAAAAGATATTACTTTAGATGCCTTTGAAAGCATAAATTGGATTAACGGCAAAGATGGAAATTTTCTTTGGATGCCTTCATATTCTTTCTAAATAAGACTGTATTCCGGATTCATAAATAAATAAAACAGATATAACTCTTGCCCCAATCTGGCATACAAAAGCTAGAACTTCTTATAAAATTCTTAATCATCTCAATATTTACCTCAAATACACGGTTGCATTAGATCTGGATTTTGTTTGACAAGTTATAGAATAAGAAAAAGCTTTATTTAGAATAAGAATGTTGTACAATTGTCAATAAATTGGCTATGGATTGAGAGATATTCCGGATTTTTATTAATCTCTTTGCAAAACAACAACAATAATATGGCTAGCTTTATACTTACTTACTCTTACAAGAGCTCATATAAATTCCTTGTGTCATATTGATAGAAATCAAGTTGACGGTGATTTTTTGGATAATTCTTAGCTCGAGAATAGAACATACGCACTATAAAAATCCTTTTACGAAGCTCCAGCAATTGAAGCTTAATAGAGCCTTAAAGACTTGGATAAATAGTTTTGTCATAAAAATATTGCCTCCATCTTCCAAAACTATAAAAAAACATGTAAAAGGTTTTTTAATAGTCAGGCAAAGAATGTAAAGACTTTGCCTCAAATGAAATTTCATTAAACGAAAAGAAGAAAATTTATGCAATTGCGTAACATTGCCATCATTGCCCACGTTGACCATGGGAAAACAACGCTTGTAGACGGACTTCTCAAGCAATCAGGAAACTTCCGTGATAATCAGCGTACAAGCGAACGTATGATGGATTCAAACGATATTGAGAAAGAACGCGGAATTACAATCCTAGCGAAAGTGACATCTGTTGTTTGGAAAGATACTCGAATTAATATTGTTGATACACCAGGACACGCCGACTTTGGTGGAGAAGTTGAACGCATTCTAAATATGGTTGATGGAGCCATTGTACTTGTTGATGCTGCTGAAGGACCAATGCCACAAACAAAATTTGTCGTTGGCAAAGCATTGAAAGTAGGATTGCGCCCTATTGTTGCTATTAATAAAATTGACCGACCGGATGCACGCGTTGATGAAGTCATTAATGAGGTTTTTGACCTTTTCGCTGCTCTTGATGCAACCGATGAACAGCTTGATTTTCCTATTCTTTATGGATCTGGACGCGATGGATGGATGGCTGAAGCCCCTGAAGGACCAAAAGATCATGGATTAGGTCCTTTATTTGATCTTGTGACGCAGCATGTCCCTTCTCCTAGTGTAGCAGAAGGACCGTTTCGCATGATTGGAACTATTCTTGAAGCGGATCCGTTTTTGGGACGAATTATTACAGGGCGGATTCATTCTGGCTGTCTAAAACCCAATCAAAATGTCAAAGTTCTTGGACAAGATGGAAAACTTTTAGAAACTGGGCGTATTTCAAAAATTTTAGCGTTTCGTGGCTTAGAACGGCAACCTATTGAAGAAGGAAGTGCTGGTGATATTGTTGCGATTGCAGGTCTACAAAAAGGTACCGTAGCTGATACTTTCTGTGATCCTACTGTCAATGAACCCCTTACTGCCCAACCAATTGATCCTCCTACTGTTACTATGAGTTTTCTCGTCAACGATAGTCCCCTTGCTGGAACTGAAGGCGATAAAGTAACAAGCCGTGTCATTCGTGACCGATTGTTAAAAGAAGCAGAAGGCAATGTCGCTCTTAAAATTGAAGAATCAGCCGATAAAGATTCTTTCTACGTTTCAGGACGAGGAGAATTACAGCTTGCAGTTCTCATTGAAAATATGCGCCGTGAAGGATTTGAACTTAGTGTTTCACGCCCACGTGTTGTTATGCAAAAAGATGAAAATGGAATAACTCTTGAGCCAATCGAAGAAGTTGTTATCGATGTTGATGAAGAATATTCCGGTACTGTTGTACAAAAAATGTCTGAACGTAAAGGCGAAATGGTGGAATTACGTCCTTCTGGAGGTAATCGTGTCCGCCTTGTCTTTTATGCACCAACCCGAGGACTCATTGGTTATCAATCTGAACTTTTAACGGACACACGTGGTACAGCAATTATGAATCGCCTTTTCCATGCTTATGAACCTTATAAAGGAGACATTGCTGGTCGTGTTAATGGTGTTATGATTTCAAATGACAACGGTGAATCTGTCGCTTATGCTCTTTTTAATCTTGAAGATCGTGGTCCTATGATCATCGATGCGGGTGTGAAAGTCTATCAAGGTATGATTATTGGCATCCACTCACGAGATAATGACTTAGAAGTCAATGTCTTAAAAGGGAAAAAACTCACCAATATGCGCGCTTCTGGAAAAGATGAGGCCGTAAAGTTAACGCCTCCCATTAAAATGACATTAGAACGTGCCTTATCGTGGATACAAGATGATGAACTTGTGGAGGTAACCCCTAAAAATATTCGTCTCCGCAAACTCTATCTTGATCCTAATGAACGTAAACGTTTTGAAAAAACACGTGCATCAATTTCAAGTTAATTTCATAATCTCTTTGGTAAAATATTTAATTGTATTGAGCCTCACTATATTCCAGAAAGGATGTCTCTATGAATATTAAGGAAATACCCGTAGGCAAAAATCCACCAGAAGATATTAACGTTATTGTGGAAGTCTCCCTTGGTGGGCAACCAATAAAATATGAGATGGATAAAAAGTCTGGTGCATTATTTGTTGACCGTTTTCTTCATACATCAATGGTTTATCCTGGAAATTACGGTTTTGTCCCTCATACGCTTTCAGATGATGGTGATCCTATTGATGTCCTTATCTGTAATACCCGTCCACTTATGCCTGGTTGTGTTATCAATGTTCGCCCCATCGGAGCTCTAATGATGGAAGATGATGGTGGTAAAGATGAAAAAATTATTGCCATTCCCACTACAAAATTAACAAAACGCTATATCAATATTCATGACTATACAGATCTACCCGAGATTACACTCAAACAAATTGAACATTTCTTCAAGCATTACAAAGATCTGGAACCTGGAAAATGGGCTAAAATTGAAGGATGGCGTGATAAAAACTTTGCGCATGAATTAATTAAGCAAGCTGTTGAGCGCAATAAAAAAATATAACGATTTTAATAAAATAAAGCCTATTTAAAAATAGGCTTTATTCTTTATTTTTTCTACGAGATGCAATCTCTAAAGGATTGCCATATCTGCTTTAGCTCTTCTAAATGTGTTGAAAAGTAAAGTTGTTTGTAGCGAGATATTGCACCGTTTTTCAGAGAAATAGAAGAAGATGGTATTCTCCATTGCTTGGCAAGAAATTTAATGAGAGCTTTATTCGCTTTTCCATCTTCAGGAACAGCACGAAGGCGTATAACCAGATATTGTTTCTCACCATCCCTACATTCAATCCCTATTATTTTGTCAACGGACGATTTGGGAATGAGATATACAAACAAAATCAAGTTATTTTTATCAACTTGATAAAACATGTATTCGCCTCAAGTAATATTTCTATACATACATGTTTGCGTAAACGCGCCACATAAAAGTACGAATAAAATATATAATAATGAACACTACAATAGGTGAAATATCAATCGTTCCCAAATTTGGTAAAATTTTCCGGATACGGCTTAGAACGGGATTTGTAAGACGATCTAGAAAGCTTCCTATCAAAACAACAAAGCGATTGCGTGAATTTATGATATTAAAGACATAAAGCCAAGAAAAAATGACACTAGCGATTAAAATATCAATATAAATCTCAAAAATCAAATCAATCGTTCGAAGCAATGCATAAATCATGCGTCATCCCTTTCAATCAAGGAAACAGAAGAGCGTATAGAAAACCTTCATTAAAGCAGGTCTGTGTATCAAAAAATGGTTTTATATTTCCAATACTCTTTTTTCTTGAATAAAAACCAGACATCTAAATTCTTCATCTCTCTATTTAATGACGATGCAGTTAGAAAACAAATATCAAAATTAAAAATAGCACATACAATAGAAGAAACGGCAAAAAATCTGAATATCCCTTATAGGATTAATCTTAAATCTCATCGTCTTAATTATTAATATATAAAAAACAAACAAACTAAAAACGGCCTTTTAAAGGCCGCTTTTAGTTTTAAAATTATTTCTGCAAAGCAGTCAAACGATTAAGAGCACTGCTAAAACCATCTAGCTGAACAAATAAATCATTCAAAGCTGGTTCACCTGCAGCAGCAATTGTCATCGCCAACTTTAACTGTTTTCCAGAACGTAAAGCTGCTACGTGATTTTTGTCAAAAACGACAGGAACCACACAACCTGCTGGTACACAAGTCCGGATACCGGTTTCGATAACAGCTTTTCCCTCATCAACTTGTAAACGAACAGGCTTAGAAACCAAAATGCCAAAAGGAACTGTTAAATTACCAGATACAACACCCTCAGCATCGAGAGTAAGGCCCATAGCCACAACAACACGCCCCTGCTCATTCACTTCTTGACGGTGCATAAAACAAATTCTTTTCCCTTCTTGTATACCACAGTTAATAGTCCACAAACCGTAGGTTTCAGTCAAAGAAGAAGCTCCATTTGGCAATGTCGCTGCCGCATCTTTTGATGCAGGAGGTTTTGAACTTGTTGCAAATGCAACAGATGAAATACTCAAGAGAGTAAAAACTATAAGTAAATTAAATAACTTTTTCATTTTATATTCCTGTTCTTTACATAAAAGAGAAACATGTTTATTATTTATTATAATATAAAGCATCTTAATAAAAAAAGCTTTCTCGTAATCATATAGCTTTTATAATGGTCTAAGGCTACCTCGAAATTCGCTGACAACTTTCGTATAAACGTGCTTTTTAAAAGAAACAGCAATCAACGGAAGGGTTTCTAGATCAATCCATTTCCATTGATCGAATTCCGCTTTATTGCCATCTGGTGGCGGATTAATCGCAATTTCAGAAAGCTTTCCTGTAAACTGGAAAGCAAACCATTTTTGTATTTGCCCACGATATTTATTTGTTAATGTGCACCCAATAAGTTCTTGTGGAAAATCATAATGGAACCAATTTTGTGCTTCTTTAATCAACTTCACAGATCGAATACCCGTTTCTTCATAAAGTTCACGATATGCTGCATCTAATGGTTTTTCATCTTCATCAATCCCTCCTTGAGGAAGCTGCCAACGATGAGATATTTCAATATCTGCATGAATGGGCATCATTAAACGACGCCCAACCCACACTTTACCGTCATGATTAAAGATAACAATCCCAACACATTTGCGATATGGAAGAACCTTCAAATTAATACCTGCATCCATTTAATATTCCTCAAAATCGCAAGCTATAGATATCAATTCTCACTTTAACACATCCTTATTGGGATCTGGTGGAAATGCTGCATTTGCCATTTCACCTCGTAACAATTTATAAGCCTCATTCAACTGGATATCATCTTTAGGGTCTTTGGGAACAAAAGCAGCTGAACCAGATCCTTTATTACTCTCTCGTTTTCCTTTGATATGTCCTTTTAATGCAGACTCACCAACTTTTACATCATAACCCTTATATTTTTCAGGGAGTGGTTGCTCTACAATAATATCAGGCGTGATCCCTGTTCCTTGAATAGAAGTGCCAGATGGCGTGTAATAAAGTGCTGTTGTTAAGCGTAAAGCCCCATTTTCACCCAAAGGAATAATTGTTTGAACAGATCCTTTACCAAAAGACTGCGTCCCTAAAATTGTTGCACGACGATGATCTTGTAATGCACCCGCAACAATTTCAGAAGCACTTGCCGAACCACCATTAATAAGGACAATGAGCGGTTTTCCATTGATGACATCACCTGGCTTCGCATCAAATCTTGTCACATCACTCTTTTTGCGCCCACGAGTCGACACAATTTCACCTTTATTGAGAAAAGCACTCGAAACATTAACAGCTTGATCTAAAAGCCCACCCGGATTAAGCCGCAAATCAAGGACGTAACCTTTTAGCTTATCTTCAGGAATTTTAGATTGGATATCTTTAATTGCCGCCAGAAGATTATTCAATGTCTGCTCAGAAAACTGGATAACTCTTAAATATCCAATATCACCCTCAACCCGATATTTCACCGCTTTTACTTTGATAATATCACGAACAATCTTCACTTCAAATGGCTTATCAACACCAGAACGAATAATTGTTAAGGTAATTGGTGTTCCAGGAGCACCTCGCATCTTATTAACAGCTTCATTCAATGTTTGACCATTCGTTTGTACATCATCAATTTTTGAAATAAGGTCTCCTGCTAGAATACCTGCTTTTGAAGCGGGAGTATCATCCATTGGTGAAACAACTTTAATTAAGTTTTTTTCCATAGTGACCTCAATACCAAGACCTCCGAACTCTCCTTTCGTAGAATCCCGCATATCCTTGGCTTCTTCAGCATTCAAATAAGATGAATGAGGGTCCAGTGATGTGAGCATGCCATTGATAGCATTTTCAATAAGCTTTTTATCATCTGGAACTGTAACGTATTGCATACGCACACGCTCAAAAACATCGCCAAATATAGCTAGCTTTTTATATGCATTATCTTCATTATTCGCAGCAACAGACTGCACCATAATCATTGAACAGGCGCCGAGCAATACCCCAGCGACCAAAAGAATAACTTTACGAATCATTTTGGCTCCTTCTTATTTTTTCAGTCTGCCACCAAGGAGTTGGATTTACAGGTTTTCCCTGCTTTCTAAACTCAATGTAAAGCATTGGAGAAGTTTTTCCTATATCCAATGCAACACTGTTTGAAATAAATTGCATCTCCATTATACCCAGAGGCTCACCTGAAAGAACAAATTGCCCCTGTTTTACATTAATTCTCGACATTCCAGTAAGAATGATATGATAACCATTTCCAACATTGAGAATGATTAACTGTCCATAAGAACGAAATGGCCCTGCAAAAGCAACAAAAGCATCCACAGGTGATATAACAACAGCTCCTGCCTCTGTTTCTATCGTTTCACCAAAGCGCGTAATCTGCAAACTTTTGTTAGAGTGATGTATTCTTTTTCCTGAAACAGGAAAAAGTAAAGAACCTTTTCGGCTTTCAAAATTGGACTGTTCTAACAATTGCAAACTTTTCCGTACCTGTACTGATGCATCAGAGTTAAGTTTTGACTGACGATCGAGCTCTAAAATCAATTCTTCCAAAGACTGCGCTTTTTTAGCAAGAGCAATATTTTTTTGTTGCTGTTCTGTAAGTTCTTTTTCTGATTTTTTTTGTAGTTTGTTTTTTTGGTCTAATAAAAGCTCTAGACGTTTTCGCTGCTCTGCTTGATTTTGCAGTTTTGTCTTTAATGCCTTATATTCCGTAGTAATGGAATTACTCAAATTGGTCAACTCCTTGAGTTTTTCTGTTAAATCTCGTGTTTTCTCCTGCATCTGAGGAATAACAGTACCTAATAAAACAGAACTACGTATAGAAGCCAACGCGTCCTCTGGCTGTATCATAAGAGCAGGAGGCGGATTCAATCCCATACGCTCCAAAATTGCAAGAACTTCCGCAAATTCAGCACGACGATTTTTTAAACTTTGATAGACTTGTACCCGCTTTTCTATCATTTTTTTAAGCTTTTCTTCCCTTTTAGCAATATCATCTGCTACTATACGTTCTTCTTTAGCCGCTTTTATGAGTGCATCACTCAAAACACGTTGATCTTTTTTTAAATGCTCAACTTGATGCATAAGAAAAGCAACACGCTCACGCGAAAGTGAAATATTTTGGCGAATTTCTCCCAATTCTTTATGTACTTCCGTACTCCTCATTGTATCTTCCGCACGCGATACAGAAAAGCAAAAAAACATACTCAAGAGCAGAATGACAAATATGACGCACTCCTCATATAAATATAGCATCTTTCTATGAAGAAGCTTTTTCATTTGCAAAAACCATGACACCTCATCGTATACATTAGAGATGCTTTAAATGGTGTCAGCTAAAACAATATTAATAAACATATAAATAAGTGCTAAAAATTGCACAAAAATATTAAAAACGATGATACGGATGATTATTTTCAATTGTTACAGCGCGGTAAAGTTGTTCTGTAAGAAGAATACGTGCAATTTGATGTGGCCACGTCATCAAACCAAAAGATAAAAGAAAATCAGCACGCTTCTTTATTTGTTCATTATGCCCATCAGGTCCTCCCAAAGCAATGACGACATCTCGAATGCCCTCATCACGATAACACCTCAATTTTTCAGAAAAAGAAATTGACGAAATCGATTCTCCACGCTCATCTAACACAATTAATCGACATTTTTCAGGTAAAAATTCAATAAGTTTTCTGCCCTCTTCCTCCATACGTTGACAAACTGTTTGAGCACGACTTTCTGGTATCTCTTGTAACTTTTTTAAATGAAAGCCTACATCTCCAGAAATTTTAGAAAAACGATCCAAATAATGCTGAACTAATTTTTGCTCCGCCCCACTTTTCATACGACCAACCGCAAAAATAGAAATTTGCATTTTAATGATCTCCGAAGAGAAGCAAAGCCGTATCGTTTAAATCCGGTGTCATCCATATTTTTTCTAAATTATAAAAAAGACGAATTTCTGGACGAAAAAGATGAGTGATAATATCACCTGTATCAATCAATACCCAGTCACCTCCAGCAAGCCCTTCTACACGCGCAAGCCCCTGCCCACTATCTTTCCAAGTATGTAATAAATGATCAGCAACAGACGATACATGACGCTGCGAATTTGCTGAAGCTATGACCATATAATCAGCCAAAGATGACTTCCCTCGAATATCAATAGCAACAATATCTTCTGCTTTTGTATCTTCTAAACTCTTGAGAATAACTTCAAGACTCTCACTAACAGAAAAAACTTTTTTTTCTTTTGAAGGCATAATATCGTAAGAGTGTTTGTGTGCAACGTTTTTCAGATCAATATCCTTTCTTATCGTTGTGGAATCTAAAAAAGAGACTTCTCTAAAGAGAAGCAGAATCTTATGAAATGTTCAAGAAAAATCATTCTTCTTCAAACGAAGGTTTGTTGAAGATTGAAAAGATAAAGGTCCATGCAAATAAGTCCAAACTGGTGGCTTGATAAAAGGTAATCGCTTACTTTCTCTCTCATCCAAACGAAAACGGCGATAAATATGTGCCATAGGAGAAGAAAGTGCTGACCGATTGCCTAAAGGACGATCAATAATCGCAATAGGAAGCATAGAGACGATATCATGCCATCGATACCATTGATGTATCGTCGCAAAACTATCTGCCCCCATAATCCATACAAAATTTACGCCACTGTAATGGGTAAGAATATGAAAAATCGTATCTACTGATACTTTGCTCCCTATAGCCTGTTCAAAACCTGTTAAGCGAATTTTTGGATGGTCAATAAGTTTAAAACTTAATTGCATTCTCTCCTCTAAAGAGGGCAACTGTGTACAATCCTTTAAAGGATTTCCTGGAGTGATCATCCACCATAACTGATCAAGATGCAAACGCCGAATGGCAATTTTTGCAACAAGAAGATGCCCCGCATGCGGTGGATTAAAGGAACCACCAAAAAGACCCACAACATTAGATCTTTCAACATGTGGCATACAATTTTTCCATGGAAAAAATGGTGTTCTCAAGCTCTAACCTGACCATTTCCTTTAACGTGATATTGAAATGATGTTAGCTGTCCAACACCTATGGGACCACGTGCATGCATTTTTCCTGTTGCGATACCAATTTCCATTCCAAAACCAAATTCACCTCCATCAGCAAATTGTGTAGATGCATTGTGTAATAAAATAGCTGAATCTAAATGATTAAAAAAATTCTTCACCACTTCCAAATCCTCAGCAATAATCGATTCCGTATGTCCTGATGAATAACGCTTGATATGAGAAATGGCTCCCTCAACACCCTCAACCGTTTTAACAGAAAGAATAGCATCAAGATATTCATGCGACCAATCTTCTTCAGAAGCTAATTTGACATCTGGCATAAGAAAAACAATATCTTCTGTGGCACGAATTTCACACCCCTTTTCCTGTAAAGCAGTTAAAACAGGAAGAAATTTTTTTAATGCTTGGCCGTCAATGAGAACTGTCTCAACAGCACCGCATATCCCTGTCCGCCGCAGCTTTGCATTTAAAACAATATTGCGTGCCATATCTAAATCTGCCGATTTATCAATATAAATATGACAAAGTCCCTCCAAATGAGCAAAAATTGGAACACGTGCATCAGACTGAACGCGGGCAACAAGGCTCTTTCCACCACGTGGTACGATCACATCAATCGCTCCATCCAATCCTTTGAGCATTTCCCCAACGGCAGCACGATCTGTCGTTCCAACCATTTGGATAGCATCTTTGGGTAAACCAGAGCGCTCTAAACCTTGTACCAAAGCTAAATGAAGAGCATGAGAAGAATGAAAGCTATCCGAACCACCGCGCAAAATCGCAGCATTACCTGCTTTTAAGCACAAAGAACTCGCATCAACTGTAACATTGGGACGACTTTCATAAATAATGCCAATCACACCAAGAGGTGTTCGTACACGACTTATATGAAGCCCATTTGGACGCGTCCATTCATCCATCACTTGTCCAACAGGATCAGATAAACGAGCAACTTGGCGAACACTGTCTATCATTGCACGTAAACGCAAATCATCTAATTTTAGCCGATCAATCATTGCAGCTTTCAAATTATTCTGAGCAGCATTCTCTAAATCTTGACAATTCGCCCGTAAAATTTCATCTGACTGAGCCTCTAGACTTAAAGCGATCATTTCTAATGCATTGTTCTTTTGCTCAGAAGAAGCAACAGCTAACGCTGCAGCGGCATAGCGTGCTTTTTGTCCCATATCTTTCATTTGTTCTTCTAAAGTCATCGTAACATCCACTCTGCCAAAACAATAAAAACAAAAGTAACTTTTTTAAACAGTATTGGTCAAGCAACGTACAATCATATCATTACGATGCACCATAGCAGAGCGCGCCTCATACCCAAGAATAGCTTCGATTTCTTCACTTTTATGTCCTATAATGCGTACAGCCTCATCTTTGTCATAGCTTACAAGTCCACGCGCAATCTCAACTCCATCTGTACCAACAATTGCAACCGTATCCCCACGCTGGAAATTTCCCTCAACGCCAATAACCCCTGCAGCTAATAATGATTTTCCTGATTCAAGAGCCCTAATGGCTCCTTGATCAATCGTCAAAACACCAGATGGATCTAAATGACCAGAAATCCATGTTTTCCAAGCATTGACAGATTTCTTACTTGCCGCAAAAAAACTCTTGCGTTCACCTTTGTCAATTGCAGCAAGAGGATTCATACGCTTGCCTGAGGTGATAATCATCGCCGTTCCAGCAGCATTAGCTATTTTTCCGGCTTCAAGCTTAGTCTTCATTCCTCCCCGTGAAAACTCTGAAGCAGCAACATCTGCCATTTTTTCGATATCATGCGTAATGGATGCAACAAAAGGTATAAATTCAGCCGTAGGATCACTATGGGGAGACTTTGTATAAAGACCATCAATATCGGATAAAAGTATTAAAAGATCTGCCCTCACCATTGTTGCCACACGTGCAGCTAAACGATCATTATCACCATAACGAATTTCAGTTGTTGCAACAGTATCATTCTCATTAATAACAGGCACAGCTCCCAAATATAAAAGCGTCTCAATCGTTGCACGTGCATTGAGATAACGCCTTCGCTCCTCCGTATCAAATAAAGTGAGCAAAATTTGGCCTGTTTTGAGCCCATGTTGAGCAAGCGCATCACCATAGGTTTTTGCTAACTCAATTTGCCCCAAAGCAGCACATGCCTGGCTTTCTTCCAATTTCAAAGCCCCCTTAGGAAGCTGTAGCAATGTCCTTCCTAAAGCAATAGCACCTGAAGACACCAATAATATCTCTACGCCTCCTTTGTGTAATTCAACAACATCATTGATCAAGCTTTTAAGCCATTCAACCCGTAAACCTGCCTGAGGATCAACCAAAAGGGCAGATCCAATCTTGACCACAATACGTTTATAGTGTGTAAGTTTTTGCGATCCAACAGCCATCTCAATCAACCTTGCTATCCCCACTGATCTCCTCTTTGCGTGACATTTCAATAATATGTGCACCAGCACGCAGCACATTTTCTAAACCTTCGCGGCTAACCGCAGAAAACATCATAACTGGTTGATCCGCTGCTCTTTGCAAAGCTTCCCGTTTAGCTTCACGCTCTTCAATTGTCAGAGTATCTATCTGGCTTAAAGCAACAATTTCAGTTTTATCACTTAGATTATTTCCATATGCCTCAAGTTCATGACGCACAATTTGATATGCTTTTGCTACATCTTCTTCTTGAGAAGAAATTAGATGAAGCAGTACGCGACAACGTTCCACATGTCCTAAAAAACGATCTCCAATTCCCACACCTTCATGCGCTCCTTCAATTAATCCTGGAATATCAGCCAAAACAAATTCACGACCATCAATACGTACAACACCAAGATGAGGATGTAGAGTGGTAAAAGGATAATCTGCAACTTTTGGTTTTGCAGCCGTTACAGAAGCTAAAAAAGTTGATTTTCCAGCATTTGGTAAACCAACAAGCCCCGCATCAGCAATTAACTTCAAACGAAGCCATATTGCACGCTCTTCTCCAGCCAAACCTGGATTTGCACGACGCGGTGCCCGATTTGTCGATGTTGTAAAGTGAAGATTGCCAAAACCGCCATTCCCTCCTTTTGCAAGGCGATAGCGCTGTCCCACTTCCGTTAAATCACATATTAACGTTGTATTATCTTCTTCAAAAATTTGCGTCCCAACCGGAACTTTAAGGATGACATCATTACCCTTCTCACCCGTCATATTACGCCCCTTGCCATGCCCCCCTGTTTTTGCTTTAAAATGCTGTTGGTAGCGATAATCAATCAGCGTGTTAAGCCCATCAACAACAAGAGCCCAAACATCACCACCCCGTCCTCCATTCCCCCCATCAGGTCCCCCAAATTCTATGAATTTTTCACGACGAAATGATACTGCTCCAGAACCTCCATTACCAGAACGAATATAAACTTTAGCTTGATCAAGAAATTTCATTGGAAACACTCACTGAGGAATCAATCTCTTTACCTCTATAGGCAATACATTAGTTTTACCAGTTTTTCATCATTGATAACAGAAAAACTGTCACTATCGCCGATAACTCTTTGAGAAAAAAATCATCACATCTAAATAGGTTAAGTAAAGTTAAGTCTTCTTAAAAGAAGGCGCTATTCTTGAATGTTTGTTTTTCCCTTAAATTCAAGTGCTAGAAGATAAAGCTCTACTGATTCTGATCGGCTTGCGGGTGGTTTAACATGATAGACTTTTTTAAAATGCTGTTTTAGTATCGTAAGAAGAGTGTTTTCTGCTCCTCCTTGAAAAGCCTTTGCTAAAAAATGTCCCCCAGGCTTAAGAACCGAAAGAGCAAAATCAGCCGCAACTTCACATAAATAAATCGTTCTTAAATGATCCGTCTGACGATGACCTGTTGTTGGCGCTGCCATATCAGAAAGAACCACATCCGGTTTTGTCCCTAAAGTTTCAATTAATTTCTGCGGTGCATCTGTATGCAAAAAATCCATTTCCAACATGGCAACTCTAGGTAATGGATCAACATGTAAATAATCAATACCAACAACGCTAGGATCCTCATCACTTGACCCTACTATACGCTCAACCACCTGACACCAGCCCCCAGGTGCTGCTCCTAGATCAATAACCTTTTGACCTTTTTTCAAAAACCTATAGCGCTCATTAATTTCAATGAGTTTATAAGCCGCACGCGAACGATACCCATCTACTTTTGATTGATGGACATAAGGATCATTCAGATGCCTCTCTAACCATCGTCGTGATGAAGCTTTAATGGTTCCTGCTTTCTTTTTTACGCGCTGATATAATTCATGTGACCCTGAACCTCCATAGCCACCTCTCGGTGTTTTTGTTGTTTTTTTCATCGTTATTCATTGTCTCCATATTTAATTCTCTAACGCTTGAAATCTCTGCTCTTTCTACGACGACACCATACCCCATCGCGTAACATTAACTCTATCAAAATTCCTTCCCTTAATCCACGATCAGCAACTCTTAAACGCTGACTTGGCCAAACTTCCCGAATAACATCTAAAATTGCACAACCAGCTAAAACTAAATCTGCTCTCTCGCGCCCAATAAAAGGACTTATGACACGTTTTTCTATATCCCATGATAATAGACGTTGTGTCATAAGTGTAATGTCTGCATCCTTCATCCAAATGCCATCCACTTTTTTCCTATCATAACGCTCTAAATTAAGATACATTCCTGCTAAAGTCGTAACTGTACCGGAGGTTCCCAAAAGATGAAACTTCGAACCTTGTGCTAACTCTCCTAATTTATGACGATCTGAAAAATTATTTAATAACCCTCGCACATAGCTTTTCATTTTTTCAAAATCGTCTAAGCTAATATCATTCCCTCCAAAACGTTCAGCAAGCGTAACAACACCAACAGGAAGAGAAGTCCAAGCGATAATTTGTCTAGCTAAACGAAAAGAACGCTTTTGAGAAACATCAAGTAGCACAATTTCTGATGACCCTCCTCCAATATCAAAAAGCACAATTGCGTCAGTATTTGGTTCAACAAGTGTACTACACCCTGTAACAGCAAAACGCGCTTCTGTTCGCCGATCAACAATTTCCAATTCAAGTCCTGTCTCCTCCAAAACACGCTGAATAAAATGTCTACCATTTTCTGCAGAACGACAAGCTTCCGTTGCAATCAAGCGATAACGCTTAATATGCCTTTGTTTTAGCTTTAAATGACAAATCTTTAATGCCTCAATCGCACGATCCATAGCTTGTGTATTAAGAAAACCGTTATTTATTAAACCTTCTCCCAATCGTACAATACGAGAAAAAGCATCAACAACACGAAAATATCCAGGTTTACTGGGAGATGCGATAAGAAGACGACAATTATTTGTTCCGAGATCAAGTGCCGCATAAAGAGGTGGAGATTTTACTGGATGGAACCGTCGAAGAAAAGGTGCTTTGAGTTTTTTTGTTTTTTGAGCACCTATCATTATCTGATTATGAAACTCAAAAGCTGCCTCAGATTGAACAAAAACCTGTTTCTGTTCATAATGTTTTTTTCTCTGTTGTCTCTTTATATCAACAAGGACAGAGTATGCCTCTGTTCGTGACAATGCAGAAAGATTATTTGTATTACTACTGCACTGATCATACAACTGATCTGCTTTGGTATCGTATATTTCTCCTCGCTTTAACTCTTTTGAACCATAATTTAACGGGGTCATGTCCCTTATCCCTTGAGCGTTCCCCCAATAAATAAACGCGAAAACTCTTCTGCTCATTCCTAAATAAAGCAATAATGCAGCATCAAATGATATATACAAGAAATCATTCTTTCTTTTTCTATCATTAAAATTTTCTACACTAACATCATTCAGATTTTTGTATAATCTTTCGGTTGTTTCCGTGAAATCATGCATCTCTTTATGAACTTAAAACTATAAATTAATCGTTTACGTTCACATCAATTTTTATAAATTATGCTCTTTTCTTGATACCATTTACACGGAGCACACATCTATTGTAACAAACCTACACTATCATACTATTTGCTGACTTTTAAGGTTACAACAACCTATACATTAGTACGGTTTATAAGAAAAAAAATTTTTCGTTATCCACACACAAACCACGTTTGTTATATGCAATGAAATGGCTTTGATTATGCTGGAATAAAAGTTCCGTAGTACTACAAAATGCAATTACAATAGCTGTTATTTCGTGAATACCAATAAAAACTATCGTTCAAAAAAACTCTAGAATTATAAAATTTATCTGAAAAATATTAATGCTTAATCAGACCGCATTAAAAATCCATTTGAAGCTTAAAAAAAGAATTTAGTCTACTCATTATTGTAAGGAAGAAATCGAGTATTTCTAATCTTTTTTACTTTTAATAACTAACGAAATCACTCTTTAAGCATTATAGGAAACACTAACTTGATTTTCTATTACATATAAAGAACTTACTGTGACTTTATATTCATAAAACTCTCACTCTTTCCAATAAATCACCTCGATATCATATTATATAAAACTTCTTACTTATCTGACCTTATAATTTACACTCAAAAATATAATACAACAATTTATGGAAAAATGACTCTTGTTAAAAATACTCGATGGATTCTAAGGACGGAAAGAATTAAGTGCCGCATTTAACCCTTTAAATGGTACAGTAAAAGAAAATACCTTACCTTCTTTAGTTTTATAGGAAATACGTACCTTATTGTTCTGCTCTATTTGTTTAGTCAAAACCGGCCCTACAGGTGATTGTGCCAAACAAACCGTTTCATTACATTGCGTATAATTAATAAGAACAGGTTTTTTAACATCTTTTACAAACATTTGAATCGGAACATTTATATCAGAATTTGGCAATGTTCGAAAAAGCATCACTGCTTGACCACTTGTCGTAGAAACAAGAGACCAACTAAAAATGGTATTTCCTTCTTGATCATGAACCGTCTGTGTCACATTACATATACCTTGCTTATGTTTAAGCTTTTGTTTTTCGTCACAAATCAAAGTCCAATCATAAAATTGCATAATAATTCGACGTGTTTCGCCAGGTTCTCCCTTAGGTATCGATAAGTGCGGTGGATGCACTGTATAAATATTATTATTCTCGTTGGCAAAGCTTTCGCTCTTGCCTATTAAGGCAAGAGCAAACAGCAGAACCTTTACTAACATACTTCTCGTTTTTACAATAACAGCCATTTTTTCTATTATCATCTCAACCTCAGAGTAATTCCAGCGCCTATTCCCCAATGACCTCCAGCACTTGTCACAGATACATTCGAGCGAATATTTCCATCTTCAGATGTATAACCAGCACCAAGAGCAAGTGCAGATTGACTGCGCCATAAACCACTCCCAAATGAAACACTTAAAGATCCTGGTATATCATAGTAACGTAAGTTGGACACCGCTAGACCAATAGCAGCAGCTTGTCTTGCTTCTTTCCGAACATCCTGAATAGCATAATTCAACGTCTCAAATTTCATATCCGTATAGGATTTCGACTCGTTAACACCATCATTGACAAGACCACTAACTTTCTCATCCGTATACTTATTGGCATCTTCAAGAACTATCTTCATCTGCTCTTCAGTATAATCATGCAACTGACC
>NZ_JBHINS010000072.1:0-2698 GCF_042195095.1 Bartonella sp. CL435QHHD | reverse complement strand
CGATACAAGATATTGATTTATAATGATAATCTAGCTCTGTTCATATTGAATTAGACGCCCGAATAACGTAGGATTCTCTCATTTCAAATCTGTTTATCTTGAATCAATCAAAACCACTTACTTGCACACCACAAGCGGGGTTGATGTGTGGGTAAAAATTGTACAAGAAAGGAGTAAAAATGGTTCTTATGAATCGTCTTAATGCAAGGGCTGTAGCAACATTGGGAGCTGGTAAATATAATGATGGTGCCGGCTTGCTTCTTCACAAACGTAAAGATGGTGGTGCTCAATGGCTTTATCGTTATACCATTCATGGTCGGCGCCGCGAAATGGGCTTGGGTGCCTTGCGAGATGTTTCTTTAAAACAAGCCCGTGAATTGGCAACTAGGTGGCGGGCTGTTTTACGTGAGGGGCGTGACCCTATTAAAGAACGCAACAAACAAAAGCGTGAGGCAATGCGCAATCTCCATTATTTAAAAGATATTGCTCTAGATGCTTTTGAAAGCCGTAAAGCTGAATTAAAGAATGATGGTGAGTCTTGTAATTGGTTTTTACATTTACGCCTCCATATTCTCCCTAAATTAGGCTGTCTGCCCGTTTCAGAGATTACGCAAACAGAGATACGCGATACCCTTGCCCCTATTTGGCATACAAAAGCTGGAACTGCTCGAACAGCACTAATGCGTCTTAATCTTTGTCTCAAACATGCGGCTGCATTAGGGTTAGATGTTGATTTACAAGCAGTAGAAAAAGCACGCGCTCTCTTAGGCAAACAACGTCATAAAAAACAAAGCTTACCAGCCATGGATTGGAGAGATGTGCCGGCTTTTTACCAATTTCTCTGCAAAACAACAACTATAAAACATTTAGCTTTGCGTCTGCTTATCCTGACAGGCGTTCGTACCAACCCTTTGCGTCATATTCGTGAAGATCAGATTGAAGGTGATATATGGACAATCCCTGCTGAGAATATGAAAGGCAAGCGTGATGCCACAACAGAGTTTCGCGTGCCCCTATCATCTGAAGCAATAAAAGTAATTGAACAAGCCCGCTGTATCNCCACAACAGAGTTTCGCGTGCCCCTATCATCTGAAGCAATAAAAGTAATTGAACAAGCCCGCTGTATCTCTAAAAGTGATTTCATCTTTTCACTTACCGGTCGTGGTCCTCTTTCACATACGATGATGGCGGCGTATATGAGAAAAAATAAAATTGAAGCTTGCCCCCATGGTTTTCGCTCTAGTTTACGCGATTGGCTAGCAGAAACAACCGATGCCCCCTATGAGGTCGCTGAAACTATTCTAAGTCATACAGTAGGAGGACAAGTAGAGCGCTCCTATCGTCGTACTGACTATCTAGAACAGCGCCGTGTCTATATGGATATATGGGCGGCTTATGTCACGGGTCAAACCTAAAATATGGGGTGAATAACCCCATTATCTGTGGATAACTTTAGCTCTCTTCTCTCTCATTTTTTCTCAATAAGAGTCATAAATTATCACATCAGAAATTATATGATAAAATATTGTTTTCTATGAATAAAACATCTTTCTAAATGAACCAAAATGTGGTTAATAAATGGTTATGATTTGTTACCATTTTTTGATAGAAAGGATTTTAGAATGACAGAAAATGATATTCTTTTGACAGACCGTGAAAGTGCAAAATTGCTTCATATGAGTGTCTCAACTTTCCGCCGTCATGTTACCAATGGCTCTCTCCCAAAACCTTTAAAATTTGGCTTTTTATCCCGTTGGTTACAATCAGATCTTTTGAATGTCATCGAGCAAGCAAAACAGCAACGTCAAAGTGACGCGGCATAAAAAAACCTTGTCGCGTAAGGACGGACAAGGCTTTCTCAAACTCATCACCCTAGAGATAGCACAATCCGTCCTATGACGCAACGTTATAGGATTTAAAATGATGTGTTCTTTTAAGAATGCGCAAGGTATCACACGTGCCTTGCGTGGTACTTGGCATGGGCGTTATGGAACAGCCCGTTGCCCTGCTCATGATGATAGGCTGCCTAGCTTATCCCTTGCCAATGGACATGATGGGCGTTTATTGCTCTATTGTTATGCTGGCTGCTCTTTTAGAGAGATCATACAAGCGCTCATTAGAATTGGCTTGCTTGGAAAACAAGCTTATGATCATACGCTTTCTTTCTCCAAACAGTTTTGTGCTGATCTCAAACGAGCAAAACAGAAAGCAGAGAGAGCAAAAGCAATTTGGCAACAAAGCCAACCAATCAAAAATACTTTAGCAGAAACCTATTTACGTATGCGGGGGATCACATGTGATTTGCCTGCTGATTTACGCTTTTACGACAAGTGTCCACACCCCTCTGGGATTACACTGCCCGCGTTGGTGGCTCTTGTTAAGGGCGCTGGCTCTTTCGCCATTCATAGAACCTTTTTACAAGCCAATGGCTGCAAAACAGACCAAAAACCAGCAAAAGCCATGTTGGGATCTGTAACAGGTGGTGCTGTGCATTTAAGTCAAGGCAATCCCAAACATCTGGTCATTTGTGAGGGCATTGAAACCGGTCTGGCTCTTTTGTCTGGGTTGTTATCAGAGCCCGTTGATTTATGGGCTTCTCTTTCAACCAGTGGCATGATGCGTGTGAATTTACCCCATACAAAAGGGCGTCTCACCATTGCAATGGACGGCGATGATGCGGGTCGTAAAGCAGGTTTTA